>JBMDXW010000155.1:0-8737 GCA_048594965.1 Chryseobacterium sp. | reverse complement strand
AATAACCGTGTAGCAATGGTTTTCAGTAAAACGGAAGGACCTGCACACTCCCAGGTAAAAATTACCAAAAGTAACGGAGATTCTGAGGTTTGTAACTGGGGAGATGATAACCTATATCCGCAAAATTTTGATAAGAAATTTACGAAATCCGGAACGGCAGTCGGAGGCCTAGAAGTATTAACGACTTCACATTTTGGGACCGGTTTTTCTTTATATAAAGAAACGGAAGAAGGTGTTTCAGAAGATTATGTTGCTGTTCCTTTTAGCAAGTATCCGGAAATATATCAGTTTTTCAGAAAGGTCAAGATCGATCTATTTTATAAAGACGTCATTCATGATTATGAAAAATGGAGCTGGACACCGGTTGAGTATTTATTATCGCCAAATGGCGAGCAGATTATATCGATAAAACGTCACGATACTTCATGGTGCCGATTTGAAATTCCGAACGAGACATCGGGAATGATAGAGAATGTTATTGTTAACAGTGATTGGGAAAGCCGGAAAAAAGAGAATGATGTAAAGATTCCAATTTTCAGCCAAATGCTTTCCGTGGACGAAATAAAGGAAGAAGCAAAGAAAAGGAAGCTGACCAATTTTGTAATACCGCACATGGACACTTTAAGTATTCAAAAAGTATATCCATTAAAGGGTTGGCATTCATCTTTTAAAAACGGCTGGGTTGATGTCGTACTGGCAATTCCGGAGTTTAAGAAGTTTATGTTCGAGAATCAATTGAACTTTAAATACCTAATCCATATTGCTGATGATTATTTTGTTCATCGATACGGAGCAGAATCTTGGAAGGATATGTCCCCAAAAGAACAGGAAGATAAAAGAAACGAATTGGTTGAAAGCATAGATAATAAGCTTTCTGGAAATGAATCGGCAGGAAGATCTTTAATTTCGCCATTTTTCCGCGATCGCAACTCAAGTAGTAACGAACCCATCAAAGGAGTGCAGATTGAAACAATTAAGCAGGATCAATCTAACGGTGATTTTCTCCTCGATGCTTCCGCCGGTAATTCAGAAATTCTTTTCCCAATGGGTGTAGATCCTTGTCTCCTCGGTGCCGGTATTCCTGGAGGAAAAAATCTTTCCGGATCAGGATCAGATAAACGCGAAGCATATACTATTCTATGTTCACGGCTTCCTGCGAAACATGCTGTCACTTTAGAAATCTTTTTGACCGTACGCGACTGGAATGGATGGGATCAAGATATTATTGGAAAATTTCCCAACGTACAGTTAACCACACTCGATAAAAATCCGACCGGACAAAGCTCGGTTGTTAATTAATTATTATTTCCTTAAAAAATCCAAAAAATGCAAAATTTAACAGCTGAAGAATACAGAGAACATGTGGGTCTATCTAAAGATTTTGATTTCGATAAATTAAAACCTCATAAGGAAACAGCTTTCCGCCGAAAAATTTTTCCATATATATCTGAAAACATCTATGAAGAATTAAAAAGTTCAACCGATGAAAACAAAAAGAGAATAGCAGATCTTATCACAAAGGCCGGAGCAAATTATACAGTTGTTGTCTCGATCCCGATTCTTAAAATAAAGTTCAGTTCATTTGGCATTGATAAGTATACGCAGGAGAAAATGAAATCCGCTGAATGGTGGGATGTTCGGGATTTTGGTCTTGCATTAATAAAAATTGCTGATGAAGCTTTGTCGGATGCTATTACTGAAATTGCTAAAGATCCCGTATTAAAATGCCGATGCACATTCTTTTCTAAATATTCGTTTGGTCCGATACCAACACCGGAAGAGTTTAATGATATATATTCAATCAATAAATCGATCGATGTTTATTTAAATTTAGTTCCACTGATGAGAAGGGTATGGCAGCGTTCTATTTTGTCAAAAATAAAATCTTGTACGATTGATCAGATGTCAAATAATGCGGATATTATTTTTTTTTTGAAAGATGCGTTGGCATATTCGTCTCTGGCCAATGCTATCGATCTAGCTCAGTTTACTTTTATCACCTCCGGGCTTGTCATTCAATATGAAGAGCTGCCTTGGCAAAAATCATTTATTTTATCTGACGATCAAAAATCGAAACTTGCAGAAGAGTTTCGAGATATATCTTCAAATTCCCTGGGAAATATTATTCAGTATCTAAAAGATCATCCGGAAGAATTCCCGTGTTATCAACCTGAAGTCGTGGAAGGAATGCGAAAAATAATTGAAAAGAAATCAGGTCTTTACATTTGAGAAGTGTCCTTTTGAAGCAGTTTGTAAGCCGCTAGTTTTGTTTTTATAACTTCCAAAAACAATCGAATGGGATATATTTTTACGACGGTTCCAGGTGAACCTGGATCATTGCTGTTTAAGTACAATGGTCAATTTGCATTAAAGAATTATAATGTTGAAATTGTTAACGGTAATCGGCTAAAAATAATTTCTACCACTAACGAAATGTTTTCATTGTTAGAGGCGGAAGTGACAGAAATAGAAATTAATGGTACTGTATATACAGATCCTTCTGCGGCACAGTATGCGCTTCAATCCTTAGTATTCAGTGACGAAACTCCTGTTATTTTATCTACATTAGATAAGGAGACATTAATTTCTGGTTTTAAAGGTTCTATTAACAAACTTACGCCCACTCCTACGTCTAAAGGCTTCTATATAGCAGAAGAGAAAGGAATCTATAGCAATATAAATAATTTGGAAGTTAGGGAGGGATTTCTAACACTATTAATTTTTGATAGTATAATCTGGACTAAAGCGGAGGTACAGCTTCCCCAAACAACAGCAACAGGTTCTATTGCTTTAAATGAAACCGCACCAATATCCGGAGATACTGCTTATAAAATTCTTATTGAAGGAAAAATAGTCACTGCTTATAACACATGGGAAGCTGGATATTATTTTAATTCAGGCGCAGCTTCAACGGGTAATAATTATGGCATGCAGAGAACTCCGAAATCACCTTTAAAAAAAGGTGAAACCTTAAAAAGTGGGGTTAATACATTTAATGTGAGTGGGAGTTCAGCGGCAATACTTAATATTTATAATTTAGACGGAACGTTTAAGGCTAATTTGTTTAAGCAGTCGAATTACCTAGATCAATTTAAGCAAATTGAATATATGTCTGATGAAGATGTTTTGTTTTCCTTATGTGATTTTCCATCCGGAAATCACGGTCAGAAATATATTGAAATTCACTCACTGTCAAATACTGCCTTAGAGCCTTTAGATGATAGAACTTCCAAACTCGAGAAATCTGTTATAGGAAGCTCTACTTTATTGCCTGAACAAATTATACCTATAACTCTCAACTCCTTCTACTATTATCATAACGGAGCTGTGGCAGGTACCGCAACTGGACACAAACATACTGAGAAGTTTTTACTGCAAAAAGGCAGAACAGTTGAGTGTGGAGTTAATATATACACATCTATAGCTTCTATTGCAATCGCGAATGCTTATAAGCTTGATGGGACTTTTTTAGGTTATGTAAAAAGGCCGGATACTCAGATATTAGGAACTTTTTATGTTTTTACATATACAGCAGTAGAGGATGTTTTAATTGGTGTGTCAGATTATGAGCAGGGAGCGTATGGGACTGCCTATGTTAAGATATTACAAACGACATCTACAATTAAAGGCTTAGATTCTTTGGTTCAAACGGAAAAGGATAATGTGAAAATTACAGATTTTGAAACTAATCAAATGTATCTTCGAGGCAGGGCATTACAAAATTTATCAACTGTAAAAAAATACGGTTTAATTGTGGCGGGGCAATCAAATTCAGAAGGTCGTGTACCAATTGCGCAACTCCCTTCTTATATTTCCTCAAACAATAATATAGTGCCAAATGTTCAAATGTGGAACGATAATGCAAAAGTTTTCCAACCATTTAAATTTGGTTCTGGAGGAAATACAGGACAAGAAGCACCGGGAGCAACCCCAAGTCCATCAAGTCTATATGCCTATGATGCAATAGCTTCTTATTTACTGGCTCAAAATAAATCACAGACAATTTACCTTATTAAAAGAGCTATGGGAGGCACGGCGATCAGCCCTAACGGTATTGATGGCGGAGGATTTTGGACGGCCAAAACAGAAAATATTCCAGCGGGAAAAAATAAACTAATTGAAGAGTTCAAAACTAAAATACTCAATGCTTTAGCTGCTACACCAGACTTAGAGATAAAAGCGTGTCTTTGGCATCAAGGCGAGAGCGATAGTCCATATCCAGCAGCTGTAGAATATTACCAAAATTTTAAAGATGTAATTGCTTATATCAGGGGAATTGTCGGAAATCCAAAAATGCCTTTTATTTTCGGAACAATAGCACCGATTTCTAAACAGTACTCTTCAAAAGTAAATGATGCTTTTTATAAGGTGTATAGTGAAGATCCTTTTGTTTATCTGATCAACATGAGTGACGGAGCATTGCTTGATGATTATCATTTTGATGCTACAAGTACCCAAAATTTAGGAACCAGAATGTTTGATGTTCTGAAGAATTTATAAAAATGATCAAAAGCTTTATCATAAAATAATCTATTAATGCAAGAAAATATTAAAGATAGTGCTGAATTAATCGAGGGTCGAATGACCTTTGTACAGGAGTTTCTGCAGAAGAAATATGGGTTCGGCATTCTCTTTTTTTTCTTAATGGCAGGTGCCGGATTTGGTTTCTGGTGGTTTTACACAGAAGGCAAAGAAGATGGAGCTAAAAGTTCTCAATTAGAAATTGTCTCGTTCAAAGCGGTAAGAATTAGAGATTCAACAGCGATAGAACAGTACAAAGTAGATTTAGTTCAGAAAAACGTTGAGTTGGCTACCTGCCATCAGGAGCTGGATAAAAAACAGGATTTCTCTCAGCTTAAGAAAACGTTGCAACAGAAGATCGAGGAAGCGGATGAGATAAACCGAATGCTACGAAGGGAAACTATCCCTGATAACAAGAAATTGAATAAAAATCTAAAAAAAATAATTAATCAGTAAGCTATGAAGAATCTACTTTTTTTACTCATAAGTTTTTTCTGTCTGGCTGGCAATGCCCAGGAAAAAAAAGATTCCATGAAAGTGGTGGAAATGGCAAAAGTTCTTGAAGAGAAGACCGAACAAAATAAAAAGCTCATGGAAGAAAACAAGAGGATCCAGAAGGAAAATGAAAGCTTACTGGAGATTGTTTTTCTGAAGTTCAAAAAACTGATCGGCTACAAGCAGGAGGTTGAAAGGCCAGAGCCCCGGAGAATGTTCCAGAATAAAGAAGGCACCAAAACGGAAAACCAGAACGATCCGGTAACGGAAATAGAAATTCCGGTGGGAACCGATACGATCCGGGGCGGTTGGATATACCGACTGCTGCACCGGAATGATTATTATTTCAAACGTTACAAAATCGAAAACAATGAAAAAGTTTATCTGGATTAGTTTGATGAGTCTTTTAGTGTTTAGTTGTGGTTCCAGAACTAAACAGATAGATAGGTCCCTTACCGAAAGGAAGGAAACTATAAAATCAGAAGAAACGTCCTTAAAACAGACCGAAAAACAATCGGAAATACAATTGCAGGTTAATGAGCAGAAAAGCGAAATTTCGCAGGAAAAAACCGTTAAAAATGAAACAGTTACCATTGACACGGAAAATAATTCTCAGAAATCAAATACAGAGAACAACAACAAGCTATTAAAGAAGGTTACTTATTATCCAAACGGACAAAAAAAGTCAGAAACTGAGCTTTCAGAGAATTTTTCAAAAGTTTCCGAGGAAAAAGAAATGTACAAAAATAAGTACAATGAAACCCTTGCGAAGCTGGATGAGTCGATCAAACAACAAAATTCTATTTATTCCCAAAATCTCGATCTTACTGACCGATTAAACGAAAGTGTAACAATCAATAAAGAACTTCTTTCCGAATCTGAGAATAAAGATCTGCAAATCAAAAAGCTTACTGATAGAAAAGGGATTTCTTTTGGTGGTATAATTTGGATTGTGATCATATCGATGATTGTGGGATTCTTTTTAATAAGCTGGCTTAAAAGTTACCTGCCAAAATGGAGAATAAATTTATTTAACAAAAAATAATCACAATGACTACAGAAATTATTAATCTTACAAATAAAGTATCAGCGGAATTTGGTTTCGAGACAGCCGTGATGTTGGCTTTTATTGAAGTGGAAACCGGAGGTAAAGGATTTGATCCGACGACCGGTAAAATTATGATCCAGTTTGAGCCTGCCTCGTTCAGAAAAAAAGCTCCTTATGCTCCTTCCGGAAAGTGGTCCCTTAATAAAGTAGATGTACAGTCGAAAGAATGGCCGGCGTTCAATGACGCCTTTTCCAAGAATCAAAACGGAGCAATGGAAAGTACTTCGATCGGCTTAGGTCAGGTTATGGGATTTCATTATAAAAGATTAGGATTTTCCACCGTTGGCGAAATGTGGGATCATGCAAAGGTATCTCTGCAGAACCAGATCTGGCAGATTGCAAAGTTTATTGATACAGACCGTAATTTGAAAGAAGCCATCAAAAATAAAGACTGGTTTACAATTGCATCCATTTATAACGGTAAAGGATTCAGGGAGCTTGCTAAAAAGTACGGTCGTGAACCTTATGACAGAAGCATGGCAAATGCTTATAAAAAGTACTCAAAATAAAATAGTCCTCAGATAAGTCTGGGGATTTTGTAGACCTGATAAAATGGGCAAAAATCAAGATTGTTATAAATTGTAACAAAAAATATTTCTCAATTGTATTCTATACTGAGATATGGAAAGTTGCGGTAAACGAGCTTACAGAGCGTCAGAAGGTAGTTTTTTCTGTGAAAATTCAATCTGTGGATTACTACGGCTTAAAATTGGGGAAGTTCTGGCTTTTTAATATCATGGTTCCGGCACCGCCCCCGCGCCCGGATAAAAGAAAGAAAGCGTACATGGGTGATTTAAAGAAAAACGATTTCGGTGAATATCCGGAATAAAAAAGCCTCAGGATAATCTGAAGCTTTTATTTTGGTAGTGTTAAAGATCGGCCGTTAAGGTGATTCAGATTGACTATTTTCTTTTCAGATAAAAGCTTTTCGACGGCTTTGGCTAGATCTGAATATTCTACACCTAATTCTTTATCAATACCATAAAGATTAAGCCCATTTGCTCCGCCTGATCGAATGTGCTTGGCTTTTACCATTTCGTACAATTTGGCTTCTAGTTCTTGCATAACGCAAAGATACTACTTCTCGTAATCCCTACCAACGAAATATCCGAGCATGAAAAAATCTAGTGGATTTATCATTTTGCCGTCTTTCCTTGTGAATATTATTTGGCTGTCATTATTGCTACGGTTGATTTGTATCTTATGTAATTCTCTTATTCCCATACCGAGTGTACACGTTTTCAATGATCCAATTATTGCGAGTATCATTGAGTTTTGCTGTGTGATTCTTATTTCTTTCATACCGAAAATTATAAATTTCAGTGTGCTTTTCAATATGGCTTTCCGTAATGTCTTTTAATTCTGGTTTCCGATCAGGGAAATTTGAAAAAAAAAGATGAATATTACTGTTGCTAAATCATGGAAGGAACTTAACGAGTGGCAGCTTGAAGAAATTGTTGATCTATATTTAAATTCTAATGAAGACAACTGGGAAAAGACCTTTGAGAAGATGATCATTATTCTTTTTCAAAAGAAGAAAGGTTTTTGGCAGAGGCTTAAGCTTTGGAAGCTGATAAAGCAAGTCCCGATAACGAGTTTGGCCGAATTTGCCGAATTCTTACTACAGCCTCCCAAATTACATCGTTTTCCAGAAATTCCAGGTTTAAGGAAGCCTGCTGATCGGCTTGGAGATTTGTCCATTAAACAGTTCTCTTACATGGATCAGTTCTTTCATACCTGGACAGATACAAAGTCGGATAAGTTTCTCCGGGCATTGTGCGCGTCAATCTATAGAATGGGCAATAATTTTGACGAGCAAAATCTTACTATTATTTCTGAACAAACGGATAAATTGTCAAAGAAAAAACGGCAGGTCATTGGTTTTACATACATGTCATGCTATCAACACATTGCAGGGCAATTTCCTGTAATTTATCCAAAGCTTAAGAAGAGTGACCAGGAAACTGAAAAGCACTCCATAAAAGCGAAATTCAAACCATTTTCTGAGATGATTTTAAATATTGTGATGAATGAAGAATCTCAGCCATTAGGCAATCTCCATCAATGCAATGAAACCCGGATTTACGACTTCATGAACGTGTTCACGCAAATCATTATCAAAAACAAAAAATTAGAGGAAGAATATGCAAAGAGAAGATAATTCATACTTAAAAATGAAAGATTATATGAAAGATTTGGTGGAAAAATCGACGCTCGTAAAATCTTTTGCCGGTTATTTTAGAAGAGAATTGCTCTCAAAAATTGACCGTGAAGACTTTGAAAGTCCTTATCTGGCATTATTCGATTATGAACTTGGATTTAGTGGACCTGAGCAAAATACGATAAGCACTCGAAAAATAGGTTTTGCTGTAATCTTCAGAAATGTGCCGGATGATTTAGAACTGCAATATCAGAGAATTGATGACGCTGAGCAGATTATTCTACAGTTCATGGCCAGAATGAAAATAGAATCTGCCGATGAATCTCATTTTCTATACAAATCCTTTAAAAAAGAAGGTGCCATTATAACCCCAGTAGAGCTCGAAGATGGTGGTTTTGGTTCGGAAGTTCAATTGGAATTTAACAACAATCAATCTTTAAAGGCTAAAGCAG
>JBMDXW010000154.1:0-16643 GCA_048594965.1 Chryseobacterium sp. | reverse complement strand
ATAAAATTGGTTTTGGCAAAATCAAGCTCTTTGAAAGGTGTAATATTTCTCAGGAGAATCACCCGGCCGATGTATTTTTTCTCTCTTTCACCTGTTTTCATGATATTGATCGGAACGATGTCCTGTTCAAAATAATTTTCTTTACTGTCGGCAACAATCTTAATCGGTTCTTTCGCCGGAGCATCGACATTTTTCAGCAGTTCCCGGATCAGATCGTTGTTCACCGCCACTTCATGGGCCGTTTTTCCGATAATGTCTTCTTTATTCAGTCCTGTGATTTTTAAAGCCTCATCATTGATCATGTAAATAAAGTTGTTCTCATCCAGCCCGATCACGGCATCGTGCATATTGTTTACCAGCGTTTCAATTCGCTTTTTATCCATCAGCTGTTTAGATAAAGTACTGCTTTCGTACTCCTGGAGCTTTTCAGCCATCACATTAAAGGAATGGGCAAGATCGTTAAATTCCTCGCTTCCTTTAAAATGCACCCTTTCATTATAATTCTTATTGGCAATCTGCCGGATGCTGGATGTAAGCTGGCTGATCGGTTCCGCAATCGTACGCGGAAGATTGAACAACAGGACAAAAGCAATCAGGAAGCACACTGTTCCCAGGCTGACAATCCAGAAAGTGGCATTCCCCGCGGTAATAATGGCAATATCGCTTTTTCTTTCGATTCCTTTCATATTCAGCGACATAATGGTCACCAGATCTTCACGGATCAGCTTTTCCTTTTTATCCGTCGGCTGCTGAAGATAGCTTTTAAAATGCAGGTTGAGGTTCTGCGTGGCTTCCTTTTCCCCGAATTCCGTTAAATTCTTTTCCTGCAAGGCTGTATTTTTCTGGAAATCTTTAATGGCCACGGCACTGTCGGTTTCTATCTTATCCAGCGCCAGCAGCATGTTTTTGGAAAATTCAATGCTGTTGTAATTGGCGGTCAGTATTTTTTCCGTATCCGATTTCAGCTTGTTGATGTACACCGACCCGATCACTGAAAGCAGGACGATCAGCACGAATAAAAGACCTACGCCAAGGGTGAGCTTTGTTTTAAGTTTCATTGTCTCTTAAGATAAAATAATAATATCAATCTGTCTTTCATTCAGCCGGTTCATCAGCGTATAGATCCAGCTGTACCCGAAGATCCGCTGCAGCAGGTTCTCATGGGGCTTTCCGATGCAGACCGTCGTCATATTATGCTCGATCACATAATCCAGAATTCCTTTATGGAAGCTGTTTTCCTTCACGCGGACCACCTTCGCGCCCAATTCCTGTGCTAAATTAAAATTATTAATTAAAAAACGCTGCTTGTTCAGGGCGATTTTTTCAGGGTTCTCCGAAGGTCTCTGGATGTACAGCACCGTCCACGGACTGTTGTAATAACTGGCGAGCCTGGCGGTTTTCCGGATGATGTTTTTCGCGATCTTTTCATTGCTGCTGATGCAGGCCAGGAATTTGACGGGCTTAAAGCTTTCGGTCTTGATCTCGGTCTCCACTTTCCTTTCCACGTGGGTGGCGACTTCCTTTAAAGCCAGCTCCCGAAGCTGCAGAATATGTCCGCTCTGGAAAAAATGATTCAGCGCGGTCTGGATTTTTTCTTTTTTGTAAATCTTTCCTTCCTTCAGCCTTGTCAGCAGTTCGTCGGCGGTTAAATCGATATTCACCACTTCATCGGCGAGGGCCAGGATTTTGTCGGGAACGCGCTCCGCAACTTCAATTCCGGTAATTTTTTTTACCTCTTCATTCAGGCTTTCGATATGCTGGATGTTCATCGCACTGATTACATTGATCCCGTTGTCGAGGATTTCCAGCACATCCTGCCATCTTTTTTTATTTTTGGACCCTTCGATATTGGTATGGGCCAGCTCATCCACCAGGACCACTTCCGGATGGGTATTGATGATCGTCTGAAGATCCATTTCCTCCAGGTTTTTGCCTTTATAGAACGATGACCTTCTGGGAATTTCGGGAATACCGTCTGTCAGGGCTACGGTTTCTTCCCGGCCGTGCGTTTCGATGTAACCGATTTTCACATCAATGCCGCTCCGTAGCAGCGCATGGGCTTCCTGCAGCATCCGAAAGGTTTTTCCCACACCGGCGCTCATTCCGATGTAGATCTTGAATTTTCCTTTCCTTGATTTCTGGATCAGTTCTAAAAAATCTTTCGCTGAAGACATGGATTTTATTTTTTTGAGTTGAAATTTTTGCATTGTATCAGATGCCGGGAGATGAAAGCTCTTAGAAAGCAGCTTTAAAGAAGTTCAACAGAAAAGCTTAAGTTCCACTGACAGATGGTGTTTTCTAAACTGGTGGCTGAGTAGAGTCGAAGTCACGCAACCATCTGTAAAATTCGTGGTTAGTAAAATTTTACACTCAATAAACATCCAGCTTCCTTCATCCAGCGTCCAGCCTTTTAAACCATCATCTGTCGTTCACTAACTTCCAGCATCCATCACCCAGCTTCCGGCTCATCAAAACCAAGCGGTCAGACTCGTCGTGATAAAAAAGTTGTTTTTCTTAAACTCATTATTCTTCATAAAAATCGCATCTTTGGAACTGAAGGTTCTCGCTTCCGTACGGAAAACGACATTTTTTGTTACGGCATAATCCACATTCAGGGAATAGCCGAAAGTCTGGAATCCGTTCGGGGTCTTCGTATTGATGATCACTCCGTTTTTGTCGTTGTAATATTCAACCCTGCCGGCCAGTGCCCACTGATGATCCAGTTGGTATTTCAGCAAAATATTCGGGGAATACCAGAAGTTGTAGCTTTCGCTGCCTTTCTCTTTCTGTTCGGCACCGATATCGAATCCAAGGGTCGTGGCAAACTTGTCCGTCAACTGAAAACTTCCGAAAAGATCATGGAAATACCGCATTCTTTTTTCAGCGGTTGCCTTATCGTTTCCGATGAACGAGCTGCTGTTCAGGGTAATTCTTTCGTTCGGTTTATAGGTCAGCTGATGGCCGAAGGAAACCGTCTGGTTGCCTTCCGGTTTGGCGATCCGCTGCCATCCGTTGAGTACGAGTCCGCTCAGGAACCATTTTCCGTTATCCGAAGTATAGGAAATCTTGGCGCCGGTTTCAAAATACGGCGAATTTTCAGCGGCTAAGCTTCGGGTAAGGTTGATGTTGTCTTTCCCGATGGCACTTTCCCAGCCGATATGCGACGGCATGATTCCAGCATCGATCCATAGGTTTTTCGTTTTGGAAATTTTTACGCCGATATTGGCTTCATTCACGTACCGTAAGGCTTCCTGTTCCGCCGCCATATTGTCTTGGGCATAGGTTCCGGCCATTAAAGCCAGGTTAGCGCGGAAGTGATCGTCCTGATATGAGCCTTTTACCAATCCAAGGTTGAGGTTGACTTCATTGTGGCGGTTGTAGGAATACAGGAAATTCTGGCGGATATGATTGGACGGCTCGTTGAAATCGTAGGTATAGAAAAGTTCTGCGTATGCCGAAAACGCAATTTTGTTTTTCGTTTTTAAAGAATCTGCCGACTGGGCTTTAGGGAAGAAAATCCCTAACAGGATACTGGCAACTATATATTTTTTCATGGGTTGATGGAAGTACAGCAAATACTGTACATATTTGGATTAATTTAAAAGGTTTGAAAGGTTTATTTTTCAGATCTGTTCTATCTTTAATTGACGCAAAGGCTGATACTTATTTCCGCATATTTTAAAGGGAGCAAAGTAGGGCGGCAAAGCCGCTGATGAAACGTAGGATAATGTGTGCGCTTCATCAGATCAGCCTGCTGATCTTCTCTTCGTCTCCTCACATTATGCTTCAGCAATTAAAAACTTTGCGTGAAAAAAGCAGCTAAATGATGCCTTGAATTTTTTAGTCTTCAAGACAAGATAGATCATAGGCTTACTGCTTCAGCTCGTCCAGTGCAATATTCAGTTTCAGCACATTCACTTTAGAAGGGCCAAAAGTTGATTTTTCCGTCTGTTTGGTGATAAGGCTTTCGATTTTATTCAACGGGATATTTCTTTCTTTCGCAATTCTTTTGGCCTGGTAAGCGGCACCTTCCGGTGAAATGTCGGGATCCAGTCCGCTTCCGCTGGCGGTCACCAACTCGACGGGAACTTTTACGTCATGCATTTCCGGATTCTGCATTTTCAGGGTATCGATTCTTTTCTGAACCGTTTGAAGATATTCCTCGTTGCTTGGTCCTTTATTGCTTCCGGCACTTCCGGCGGCGTTGTAATTTACCGCCGAAGGTCGGCCGTGGAAATATTTCGGGGACTTGAATTCCTGGCCGATGTTGGTGTAAAATTTCTGTCCTTTATAATTAATGATTTCCGCATTTCCTTGTGTCGGCAAAACCTTGGAGCCTGCGTATACGATGCCTAAATAAATTCCGACGATGACCAGCATAACCAAAGTCAGTCGCAAGGCAGATAAAATATGATTTTTCATTGGAGTTAAATTTTTGTTGTTGTGAAAGGATGGGTGACGGAAGCCAGATGATAGGTGTTGAAGGAGTCCTATGATGAGCTTCCGGCATTCTTCAGTTATATTTATTTGCTGAACGGATGGGAGCTGGAAGCGGGATGATGGAAGTTATCCTGATTATGATTAACAATCAACAGTCTTTTTCATTTAATACTTAGATTAAAACGGTATATTATCAAACTTCCAGCACCCAGCATCTACCTTCAAGCATTTCTAAAAAAACAGACTGATCACCAGATCAATGAGCTTGATTCCGATAAACGGAGCGATAATTCCACCAAGGCCGTAAATCAGCAGATTTCTTCTTAACAGAGCACTGGCGCCGATCGGTTTGTATGCCACGCCTTTCAATGCCAATGGAATCAGGATCGGGATGATAATCGCATTAAAAATAATCGCTGACAGGATAGCCGATTCGGGGCTGTGAAGGTTCATGATGTTCAGCTTCTGCAGGGCAGGAATAAACGTGATAAACAATGCCGGGATGATGGCAAAATATTTCGCTACGTCGTTTGCAATACTGAAGGTGGTAAGCGTTCCGCGGGTCATCAGCAGCTGTTTCCCGATTTCCACGATCTCGATGAGTTTTGTAGGGTCGTTGTCGAGATCCACCATATTTCCGGCTTCTTTGGCAGCCTGGGTTCCGCTGTTCATGGCAACGCCCACATCGGCCTGGGCAAGAGCGGGTGCATCGTTCGTTCCGTCTCCCATCATCGCAACCAGCTTTCCTTCCTGCTGCTCTTTTTTGATGTAGTTCATTTTGTCTTCCGGCTTGGCTTCGGCAATAAAATCATCCACGCCGGCTTTTTCAGCAATGAATTTGGCTGTTAAAGGATTATCTCCCGTCACCATCACCGTTTTTACGCCCATTTTTCTCAACCGTTGGAAACGTTCCTGGATCCCGGTTTTGATGATGTCCTGAAGTTCGATCACGCCCCAGACTTTTTCATTGACTGAAACTACTAAAGGTGTTCCTCCGTTTTCAGAGATTTTGGTAACGGCTTCCTGGGTTTCCTGCGGGAAGACATTTCCTGCTTTTTCCGTTAATTTCTTAATCGTATCATAGGCTCCTTTACGGATTCTTGTGTTTTCAAAATCGATACCCGAAGTCCTGGTTTCTGCTGAAAAATCGATGTAGGTAGGATTGGCAACCAACAAATCTTCAGCCTGCAGCTGACTTAATTCGATAATGGACTTTCCTTCCGGCGTTTCATCGGCGACTGAGCTCAGCGCAGAAGCCTTGATGAATTCTTCCATCTCAATAGTGTTGGAAGGATGGAACTGCGTGGCCTTACGGTTTCCAATGGTGATGGTTCCCGTCTTGTCCAGGAGCAGCACATCAATATCGCCGGCAGTTTCTACCGCTTTACCGCTTTTGGTGATCACATTGGCTCTCAGGGCGCGGTCCATTCCCGCAATCCCGATCGCAGAGAGCAGGCCGCCGATCGTCGTCGGGATCAGACAAACGACAAGTGAAATAAATGCTGCGATGGTGATCGGCGTCTGCGCATAATCTGCAAAAGGTTTCAGGGTAACGGTTACAATGATGAACGTCAGTGTAAATCCGGCCAGTAATATGGTAAGTGCGATTTCGTTGGGGGTTTTCTGTCTTGATGCGCCTTCTACGAGCGCGATCATCTTGTCGAGGAAAGATTCTCCGGGTTTGGTGGTCACTTTTACTTTGATCCGGTCGGAAAGGACTTTCGTTCCGCCGGTCACGGAGCTTTTATCACCACCGGCCTCACGGATCACAGGAGCACTTTCCCCGGTAATGGCCGACTCGTCGATGGTGGCCAATCCTTCAATAATTTCACCGTCCATCGGGATCTGGTCCCCGGTTTCACAAAGGAAAATATCTCCCAGGGTCATATCGGCTGATTTTTTAAGGACGGTTTCCACCTGGAATCCCTGTTTGTTATTCAACACCACTTTGGCAGGGGTTTCCTCGCGGGTTTTTCTCAGCGTATCGGCCTGGGCTTTTCCTCTTGCTTCTGCGATGGCTTCTGCGAAATTGGCAAATAAAACGGTGAAAAATAAAATGATGAATACTAAAAAATTATAGCTGAAGCTACCCTGTGAACGGTCTCCTGTAAGGCTAAACAGGCTTACGATGAGCATTACCGCCGTTCCGATTTCCACCAGGAACATCACCGGATTTTTAAACATAATTTTCGGATTCAGCTTAACGAAAGACTGTCGGATCGCTTCGTTAACCAGATCTTTCTGAAACAATGTCTGTGATTGATTTTTCATTGCTTTGAATGGTTGTATTTAATTTGAATGACAAGGCTTTTTTATCTCAGAATGATTTTAAATCATCCGAACAGATCACAAAGCCGACATAGACAAAATCAGTTTGCTTATTCATGGAATGACGAAAACTTAGTTTTACTTTGATAAGTGCAACGCCTTTGTTTATCTTGAATAAAGCATTCCTGAAGGTTAGTTCTCTGTTTATCTTTGCGATAATTCATCTGCCTTTATTCATTCAAATCTCTATTGCTTTAATGATTTATTTATTGAAATACTGTATTTGTTCTGCAATCGGGCCTAAAGTAAGTGCCGGGAAGAAAGACAATGCGGCAATCAGAAGGATGACGGCTAACGTCATGAATCCGAAGGTTGCGGTGTCCGTTTTTAAGGTTCCTGCACTTTCCGGGATGTATTTTTTCTGAGCCAGCAATCCGGCGATGGCCACAGGTCCGATGATCGGAATAAACCTGGAGAGCATCAGCACAATTCCCGTAGAAATATTCCACCATGGGGTATTGTCGCCCAATCCTTCAAATCCTGAACCGTTGTTGGCGGAAGAAGAAGTGAATTCATACAGCATTTCACTAAAGCCGTGGAATCCGGGATTATTCAGTGTTTTGGTACCAAATTCAGGCATATAGGCTGTTAAGGCTGTTCCTACTAGGATTAGGAACGGGTGGAATAAAGCGACGATCATCGCGATCTTCATTTCCTTGGCTTCGATTTTCTTCCCTAAAAATTCCGGGGTCCGTCCGACCATGAGTCCGCTGATGAATACAGCCAGGATAATAAAGATAAAATAGTTCAGGATGCCGACGCCGCAGCCTCCGTAGAAGCAGTTGATCATCATGGCCAGCAGCTCATTCATTCCGGAAAGCGGCATGGTGCTGTCGTGCATGGCATTTACGGAACCGGTAGAAATAACGGTGGTTGCAATGCTCCAATAGGCGGATGACGCACTTCCGAAACGGATTTCCTTGCCTTCCATCGCGCCGAGGTGAGGATCGGTGCCCATCTGGGTAATCAGCGGGTTTCCGTGGGTTTCATTGATGACATTCGGGACGGTCAGGGCCAGGAAGCCGATGGTCATTACGGTAAAGATCGTCCAGGAAAGTTTTCTTTTCTTTAAATAAAAGCCAAGCGCAAACACCATGGCAAAAGGGATGATCATCTGGGTCACCATCTCTGTGATGTTCGTCAGGTAATTCGGATTCTCCAGCGGATGGGCCGAGTTGGCCCCGAAAAATCCGCCTCCGTTGGTTCCCAAATGTTTAATGGCAATAAAAGCGGCAGCCGGTCCTCTGGAAACATCTGCTTTCTGACCTTCCAGCGTAGTAATATGGTCTTTCCCTTCAAAAGTCATCGGACTTCCGTTGGCCGAAAGGATAAAAGCCACAACAATGCTGATCGGGATCAGGATCCGGGTTATGGATTTTGTGAAGAAATCGTAAAAATTCCCGAGTTCTGTCGTGGTTTTGTCTTTAAAAGCTTTAAAAAGCACGGCCATCGCCGCCATTCCCGTTGCTGCCGTTACAAACTGTAAGAACATTAAATACAACTGGCTTAAATAACTTACTCCCGTTTCACCGGAGTAATGCTGCAAATTACAGTTTACCAGGAACGAAATGGCCGTATTGAAGGCCAGATCCGGCGACATATCCGGGTTTCCGTCCGGATTCAGAGGAAGCCACGATTGGTTCAGCAAGATGAAGAACCCGATGATGAACCATACCAGGTTAATGGTAAGCATGGCAAACATATTTTGCTTCCAGGTCATCTGCTTCTCCGGGTTGATTCCTGATATTTTGTAGATCAGGTTTTCAGCAGGCTGGAAGATTTTGTCTAAAAAAGTTTTTTTATAGCCATACACACCGGCGATATACTTTCCGAGGAAAATACCGATCGCCACGGTAATGGCAAACATGACCACAAGGCCTAAAATTTCTGTATTCATGATTCAGTTTAAAATTTTTCGGGTTTGATCAGAACGTAGCAGATGTACCCAAATGCGAGGACGGACAGGAAAAATAAACTCCACATAGTTTTATATTTTATCAAAAAAGTTTACGGATTTGTATGAGATCCAGAACAGTGCGGCACTCAGGGCCACCAAACTTATCAGCATCATATCGCAACAATTAGGGTTAAAAGGATAAAAACGGCATACGATACCATGAGCAGACTCAGTTTCGGGTGCTCCGGCTTTTTAAATGTTTTTCTTGAAATGGTCATTTCTAAATATTTTATTTTTAACCTTAATGCCAAAAAAAATTCCATTTAAGAAAAAGTGATTTCAATCGACTGAAAAGCAATATTTTATCCTATTTAAAGCAAAGTCCAAAAAACAGAAAAGCCTATCAAAATGATAGGCTCGTTATTAAAATGATAATTATTTTCAGAGATTATTAATCCGGTCAGACAGATTTCAGTTAAGAAAATTCCAGTTTTGCTAATGAAGGTTCTTGCTTTACTTCAGAAGGTTCCCAGTCTACTTCACAAGGTTCTCAGTCTACTTCACAAGGTTCTCGGTCTACTTCACAAGGTTCTCGGTCTACTTCACAAGGTTCCCGGTCTACTTCACAAGGTTCTCAGTCTACTTCACAAGGTTCTTGCTCTACTTCCAAAGATCTTTGGTTCAGTCAGACCGTTCCAGGCAAATTTTACCTTAAGCCATATTCCTCCAGCTTGCGGTACAGGGTGGCAATCCCGATTTCCAGCAGTCTTGCGGCTTCGGCTTTATTGCCTTTCGTGTATTGTAAAACTTTCTGGATGTGCTCTTTTTCCAGCGATCTGATGCTTAAAGAATCTTTTTCGGCCGGTACTTTTTCGGAATAATCGGGCAGGCTTTCTTCATCAAGAATATGGTCATTCATGAGGATGAGGCTCCGTTCTATGGTGTTTCTCAGCTCGCGGATGTTTCCCTTCCAGTCGTTTTTCTCTAACGCTTTAAAATATTCCGGAGCGACCTGAATGTCTGAAATATGCAGCTTTTGGGAGAAGACGGCAATGAAATTTTTAGCTAAAGCTTTCAGGTCCTCTTTTCTCTCACGGAGCGCAGGCAGCCGGATCTCGAAAATATTGAGCCTGAAATAAAGATCTTCGCGGAAGTTTCCGTGTTTTATCTCTTCTTCCAGGTCGCGGTTCGTCGCGGCGATTAGCCGGAAATCCGATTTGGAGACCTTGGTTTCCCCCATTTTGATGAATTCTTTGGTTTCCAGGACGCGAAGTAATTTGGCCTGAAGCTCGATCGGCATTTCACCGATTTCATCCAGGAACAGGGTCCCGCCATTAGCTTCTTCCACCAAACCTTTTTTATCTTTAACAGCCCCGGTAAAGGCTCCGGCTTTATGCCCGAACAGTTCGCTTTCCAGGATCTCTTTGCTGAAAGCGGAGCAGTTGATGGCGACAAAGCTGTTCTTTTTCCGGTCACTTCCCTGGTGGATGGCATTGGCAAACACTTCCTTTCCGGTTCCGGTTTCGCCGGTGAGCAATACGGTGGCATCGGTAACAGCAACTTTTTCGGCCAGCTTTTTGGCCTGCTGAATGAGCGGTGAATTTCCTATGATGGCTTCAAAGCCCTTTTGAGCAGTACTTTTCTGTGCCTTTCTTAATGCGTTGTCCTGAGCTTTCTCCATGGCTTTATAGACGAGCGGAATGATTTTCTCATTATCGTCCCCTTTGACGAGATAATCGTAAGCACCATTTTTCATCGCCTGTACGGCATCGGTAATATTCCCGAAAGCGGTCATCAGGATAATCTCCAAGTAAGGCCGTTTAGTCTTGATAGATTTAACAAGATCGACCCCAAAGGCATCGGGAAGCCTGACATCGCTCAATACGACATCAAATTCGTACTGCTCGAGCATATTCATCGCTGATCTGGCGGTGGAGGCTTCTTTTACGTTAAAATTTTCCTGGGAGAGAATCATTCCTAAGAGTTTCAGGAGCTTGATCTCGTCATCGATGATGAGAATGTTTCCGTGCATGGTGCTGTTTTTGGGAAAGCTGTTGCAAACTTATTGAATTTATTCGGGATGTATGCATATAATTGCTGAGAGGCGGAAAGAAATGTTTCAGAGAAATCCTGACGTGACAACTTGTTTATTCTTTTCTACATTTAATCTTCCCGATATCAGCGTGTCTCACTTTACGAAATGAAAAAAGACCCCGGTGAGGCCTTTTGTTTGTTAGTCTATTTCTGCTTTGAGGAAGAGATCCTGGATCTGGACTTCGTCTTCACAGGTTTTCTTAAAATCGGTTATGAAATCTTTCAGGCTTTCAGGGTTATCGGAATAGGCACAGAACATATCTGCTTCGGGATCAAATTTGATCGACTCTGCGAGGTCCGGTCTTTTTTCTTCCACGAAAACTTTCGCCAGCGACGCCCAGTCGTACCCATTGCCTTCGAAACCTTCATCTTTACGCCACTCGAAAATTTCGGGTTTGTAGGTTCCTGCATTTAAACATACTGAAAAAGTCTTTTCTGAGGCCACCCAGAAGAAGGGTCTAATTGCCGTTTCAAAATTGTACGCTTCCATACTTTATTATTTTTAAATGATATTAAAGATAATAAATTTTGAGGCAGGGTGGTATTTTATAACATTTATTAACGTTTGGGACACTTATAATCTATTAATTCTTGCAAAACAATTTTTAATAATTAGGACATCGTTTATCCATTTGAAAACCTACAATTATCTAATTCTGCCATATTTTTCTATGGCAATTCCTATTATTTTTTAAATTCTTTACTTTTTACTTTATACTTAGAATTCTGCATATAAAGAAAAAGGCCTAATAAGTTTTTTTCTTCAGTCTATATTAAATGTATATTTATCATCTTCCCTTGGATCTTTATAGCCATCAAATTCTTCAATTAAATTAAAGTCAAATTGATATCCTAAGTTTGCACCCGGAAACTCCATTTCATGAATTCTTTTAAATCCTAAGATATTTACCCGATACTTATTTTTGGACATATTGTATTTAAAACCATTAAAAAGAACATTCCCATCAAGAGTTTCATACGACTGCTCATCTCCTGAGAAATCGTTCTTATTAAAATTTAATAAACTACCAAGAGAACCTATCCACAAATCATTATCTTGTCCAATCTCTAAATTAAATCCATCATATTGAAATATATTTTCCCATTCATCAGAAAAATTTTCATCTTTATTTTTAATTTTTATAATATACTTTGTTGATTGAATGGGAAGTACCGGAATCCACACGCCTTCTTTCAATGAATCCAGATATACTTCATGATTTTTTTGAAAAAATTCAAGTATTTTTTTTGACTTTATTTTATTTTTTTTCAAAAACTCTTCAAGTTTACTTACAGACAATAAGTAAATTCCATATTCAGTTATTGTTAACTTTTTTTCCATATAATTTATTTGTAAGGAATTTTGTTTTCTAAATGTAATGCTTTTATTTTTTCTAACGCTTCTTTTGGAGTGACATTTTCCATTAAAATCTTATCTGTCCCAGGTTGTTTTATAAAACCTTTTACATCAATATCTTCATAAGCTTTTAATCCTTTTTCAAAAAAGTCCATATCAGTTCCTTCAAATTTGGACCCATGATAAGGAACATCCTGATCAATAAGTTTTCTATGTAAATCTTTATGTAAATCTGATGTATTTGTTGGATTATTTGGATACCAAGCTATAGAATTATTATGCTTTAAGGCCTCAATATTCAACTTTTTAGCAATAGATCTTGGCATTAAATGATGTCCCATCCCCGAACTCAAAAGATCTGAGTACAATCCTAATTCATCAACCATACTATTTGTATTTTTTACATACGAATATAAATTCAACTCGCCACTAATAAGTCCTAAAGGGTCTTTTCTTAAATATATCCCACTACTTATATCATAATATCTGAACCTATTGTAACATAAATTTATCTCATTATCATAGTATTGACCTTGATACATAAAAGGAATAAAATTTTGATCTCCTTTTCTATTTTTATATTTCCATATATTGTTAGTTCTCTTTCCCAAATTAAAGTACCGTTTTGATCATAACACATTATAGGCGTACCTAAATAATCGCTAATTATAGAGTAACGTGCTTCTCCTAAAATCTTTGCTACTGGTGTAAAATTAGACGTATCGTATATCCATGTAGTTACATTATCAGTAGGTTCTTTTACAATTTGTGGCTCTCCCACTTCATTTAACTGTAAAATAGGTCTTTCATCAATATTATAACTCCATTCATGGATAGGAATGTTTGCAATCCAGAGATACCGGGTAATTTTCTGATTGGCAATTTTTGAAATTCTTCTTCCCAATGCATCATATTCGAAACTCACTTCCTTGCCATCCGGACGTATTACTTTATCCAGCATTCCGTTGGCTTTCCAGAAGTAAGCCCAATCGCCGGGTTGCCACTCGGGACTCTGTATCTGGTCCGGTGAGTTTTCATGGACATCCGGCAGATCATTTTCATCCCGAGGCTTAGATTTATTGAGCCAGTCTGCGGCGATTGATTTATAGTATGGATGTATATCTTCTTGTTTATCTTTTCGATCTGATCTTACATTATTGACCGGCCTTTTACTTTTCAGCAATAGATTTCCTTCTTCATCGTAATGATAAAACCAGTTTTTGTCGCGCATCAGCTTTCCGCCTTTGTCGTAGATACGGTCGGTTCGTTTGGTGCTTTCGTATAAACAGCCCGTTGTATCAGGATTTTTGTACTGAATTTCTCCATTCGGATATTCTGCAGCCACCAGACGCCCAAAAGTATCATAATCGAATCTTGTTCTGCCTCCTGTAACGCGATCCAGAACCTGCATCAAACGACTACCAGATCCCCACTGATACTCTTTATGGAAAGCCATTTGGGTTTTATTGACCATTACTTTCTGGCTTATTGGCATTCCGACATGGTCGAATTCGAATATACTTTCTACACCTCCCGTCATTTCCCGGGAGAATAACTGACCGTCCCGACCGAGGCTTAAATTCATCTGCCATGGCTTTTGAACCTCTTTTGTGACGGCCGTTACATTTTTAAGCTGACCGATCTCATTGTAGGCATAATTGATTTCTGCTCCCAGGCTGCTGCTCAGGCCAATGAGGTTCCCCTGATCATCATACTCATAATCAATAGAATGCTCACCCTGTTTTTCGATGGTGACCAATCCTAATTTATTTCTTTGGAAGGCAACACTGCTGTTTTCATTATCAGCTTTTATCAACATTCCCGAAGTATCGTACTGATATGCTTCCCAGGTTCCGTCGGGATAATGAGCCTGGGTTAATCTACCGCTTAAATCATACTCATAGAAAATATGTTTGCCGTTCGGATTTCTGGTCTGGGTCACCAATCCGTCTTTATCTCTTACAAAGAATTTATGTTGTCCGTCGAAGCCGGTTTCTGCAATAATCTCGTCGTTGTTATTTCTTTCAAAATGGTAAACTTCACCTTTTTCATTGATGATGCTCATTAAGTTTTCATAAGCATTATAGCCAAAAATCAGGGTTTCTTCTTTTTTAAACGTCAAAGCGTTTCTTCGTACCTGTCTTTTAAGGCTTCCCATCGGCGTATAACTCATGAGCCATTCTGCTTTTCCGTCGGTGGCATAAACGGGAAGATCGTAAGCATCGTAGCGAAGTTTCAGCGGCAATTGGCCGGCTTCCTTCACCTCAACGACACGTCCCGTTTTATCCCGGTTCCAGACGGTTCTGTTTAAAGGTCTCGGACTAAAAACCAATAGCCTTCCATAATCATCATATTTCCAGTACTGTTCGTCGCCAATCGTATTCGTTAGCCTGATGATCTGGTTTCTGCTGTTGTATTCGTAGCGCGTTTCAATTTCCTGTTTTCTGCTGCTTTCCGGAAGTTTTTCATCATCCGGATATTGATAAGTTACCGTCTCCTCTGTAGGATCGGTATAACTTAAAAGTCTTCCCTCTTCGTCATAATTCCAGGTTTCTGAAGTTCCTGCAGGAGAAAAACGAGCAATAACCTGTCCGAATTCATTATACTGGTACTGGTATTCTTCACCATCGGGAGTATGGAACGTCTTAATATTTCCAAATTCATCGTATGTATAGCCGTAAACTCTGCCTTCCGGTGTTCCGGTCATTTTCAGTTCATTGTGAACAGTATAATCGTACCAGGTTTCACCGCCTTCGCCGTCGACCTGTTTATAAATCAGAAAGTCTTCATCGTAATAATATCTTTCGGTTTTATTGTTTTGTCTCGGATAGATAACTTCCGTATATCCTTCTTCATCATTATAATTTAAAAAACCTTCCATAAAGCCTTCGGAGCCCTTGGTATGGAGCACCCTTCCCTTTTCATCGTATTTCCAGTGGTAGCTCATTCCATTACGGTTGGTTCTCCGGATTACCCTGTTCTGATCATCAAATTCAAAAACAATTGCTTTTTTATGAATATCCCAGACATGCGTAAGGTTACCGTATTCATCGTAGGTATAACGCACCTGCAGTTCTTTTTTATTTTTAAAGGAATAATAAACTTCTGTTATTTTATTTAATTCAGGGTGAATGACCGTCTCAATCTTAGAACCGCTTTTAAAATCATGGATGCTTTTCAGAACAACATTTCTTCCTTCATATCCGTATTCCCTGATTGTTCCGTCACCGTAGTCGATACGGATTACTTTAAAAATATTCCCTTCTTTGATATGGTAAAAACGTTTGTAAGTATAAATATCTGTTCCCTTCCTGATGATCCAGGTACTTTCATTGGGGCGGTACTGCCAGATTTTCTGGTCTCTGAAATAGGTAAGTTCTTCCCCGATTTCAGCCGCCGGAATGAGCATGGCCATATTTTCATCGGGATGCATCCATGCGGCGAAATTATTATCTTTTTCCGGTAAAATAAAGAGGTCGTGGTTATTGAAAACTCCATTCCCGAGCGGCCCGAAATCGTACGGGCGGTCACTATGCCACATATTTTCCCAGGTAAGCGGCACATTCCCTTCAATCTCAAAATCATTCCATTCAAAAACCATGGCACCCGTGGCAAAGTTTACCGGTTCCAGGCCGTATTTACACATTTTTTCAGATAAAGCCCTGGACAGCGCCAGTTTATTAAAAGGTGCTTTTTTGAGAATATTGTTATTTAATTTTTTCAGGGCTTTAGTTGTCAGTTTTCCTAATCCTTTGGTCAGGCCTTTCATTAAAGCCATTCCGGCAAAGCGCATCAGCATTTCGCCAGGCGTATAAATATGTGGAACAAACGGACCACCTACGAGAACCGGGCCGCCGGTATTGATCTGAATATATAGACTTGAAAAATTATTATAAAAAGCAAAATACGCGAGCGGATTCTTTTTAGGCTTATCCGGCATTGCAGGAAGCATGGTCATTCCGAAAGGCAATCCCATACAGGTAAGAACCTGCTGTGGCTGATTTCCGCTCATCTTACTGCCTTGTCCGAGAACGGTTTGCGCTCCGTAGTAGACTTCCCCTTCATGAGGCGCCTCCTGAAGAAAAGGAATCATGTATACCGGAATAAGAGAAGTCACATGCCTGAACGGAATGACTACGCCCATAACGCTGGTTGTGGTGGTTGCCTTATGTCTTCCGTGAACAAAAATGGAACCGCCCATGGGAATTCCTTCCGGCAGGTCGGGTTTCAGGTTTCTGATAAATTGCGGTATCGGTATGGTGAAGGTAAGATAGTCCATTACGTCGAAGACAATGCCGATGAAAGGGTGCGGCAATGGCAGCGGAATCAGCATGAATGAAGGTGGCGGCGGGATCAGGGTCCAGTGAATATCGATGGCCAGGACAATGTCAAAATGCTTACTGGTATGCTGAATGGCCGTCGGGCTGATGGCCGGCGTATTTACCTTAATCAGCTTTACTTTGCTTTGGGGAGCTGCATTCTCTGCCGTTACGGATGTTTCACCGCCTGCGCTACTGCCACCTGATG
>JBMDXW010000153.1:0-3174 GCA_048594965.1 Chryseobacterium sp. | reverse complement strand
TCTATAAGTTGATCGGTGAAATTCATTTTTTCGAAGGGAAACTTTTCTATTACAAGGCTACGCGGCAACTGCAGGAGAAGAGAGATTTCATCAGGTCAAAATTCAGTGAAATCGTAGAAACCATACATTTTAATTTTGATTTGAGAAGTTATTGGAAGAACGGTTATCTTTTTCCCGAACAGGTATTTCCGCTGCTGTATTCAAAACTGATCTCACTGTATCTTGAATTCGACAGTGAGGGACTGGAGGATTTTTTCGAACTTTTAAAATCGAAGAGCAGACAGCAATTAGGGCTTTATAGCGAAGGGTTCAGAAAGTCCCTGAAGGAGATGATTCATACCTTATTATTGCACGGTTATGATCGGGCAAAAATTACACCACTGGTCGAGTTGTGGGAGTTACATGTCTCCATGGGTGTTCAGAACCGATGGGAAAGAACCGATGAGTTACTGAAAATCTATGAAGTCTATGGACTGCTTGAAAATGATGAAAAAGCGCGATTGGTATTTCAGGAAATGCTTGATACATCGATGGGACCGAGCTGGTACAAGGAATCGCAGGTTTCCCTGATCAATACTGCTATGGAAAAGCTGAAACTGGTTTCGGATGCCAACGTGCAGGATTTTGCTTCACTGCTTGATCACGCATCTGGTGAAATGACATTTCAGCGGTATGTGAGATTTAATAAAGAGCGATTTATCGGTTCTTTGGCATTGAACAACAGAATTTCGCTGGCTATAGATTATTACAAATCCGAAGTAATGCCACCTCCCGCCACGCTGATCAGAAATGCAGAAATTTCAGATTTTGATGCCCCAAGACCTGGGGACGGCTATTGCCTAGGTGCAAGAAACATACATGAGTCCAGTGGCGTATTGAATATGTTAGAGAAGATCAGCTGTAATCCATACCTGAGATGGGCATTATGTCAGATGTTCACGATAAATGATGATATTTTTCGATACGTCGATGGGTTTGCAAACTCTTTGGCGTCATGCCTTAATGAAATTGAACAGCTCAATGACGGTAATATTGATGAAATATCCCGCCGTACGGCACAATTAATAAGCTCGAAGCAGATTGATGAAAGTGATAGAAGAACATTGCTGAGCATTTTATCAAAAAACCTCTCTAAGACTACCGTTTCTTATCTACAAAAACATCTAGCGTCGAAAAAAATCAATTGGGAAGTCGGTTCTCAGGCGGTTACAAAAGAGGAAGAACAAAAAAGTAAGGGAAAAGACTGTTTTGATCTTTTTAACGAATCATTGAAGGGCGCTGAGTTTACCAATGAAAAAGATATTGAAGAAAAGCTAAGGGAAGGGTTCGGTTTATATGAACAAGAGCGCAGAAGCATATGGTATGATGACTTTTCGAGCAGTCAGAATCTTACGAAAAAGAACCTGAAAGGACTTTTAAAGAATGAAGTTTCTGTACTTAAAAACCTGAAAGACCAGATATTGAATTTTGATAATGAGTACTGGGTCATCTGTAAGGAAATTATTTCTTTTATGGAAGGAAAACTGACCGATGTACAGACCGCCGAAATATATAGTTGTATCAAGGAACACTTTGATTATATGATCAGGCCAACCGAAGAAGTGAAGCAAAAATATTCGTGGATAGATCAAGCTGCTAAAGCAGATGATGCAGATGCGGACGATGTGGTTTCTGGATTGATCATTTGGCATCTAAACCATCCGGACAGCGACCTTGTAAAGAGGGCAAAAAAAGTGATAAGGAACCTGGCTGTTTTCAATCCGGCATTTATCAGGGCGCTTTTTCATGAATGTGCCAGCGGCAAGCCTCAACCATCGGCTGAACTGTCCAGTGCAATATTAAAGAAAATTTCAGGGAAATATCCGGCAAAAGTTGTTGCAGCGATTGGGGAAGATCGAGAAATTGCTGGGGCTGTTGGAAGCATTTCGAACCTGGTTATCAAGAAAAACCTTTTTGATGTTGGGATAGATTTAAACAGGGCAGGTTATAGCGCTCTTTATCTGCAGATTAAGGATAGTATACCGAATGCGGTTATTTTAACAGGTAAAGTCCTGTTTGAAGAAGCAGACCTGATAATCATACAGGATTATATTGACGATCTGAATGATGAATTGTTCTTAAACGAAGAGTTCTGTATAAAGGTGAACGCGCTTTTGGACGGTTATTGCCATCCACTGAGCCGGTCGGAGGTCAAAAAGTCGGATAAATATCTGATAAGAAGTTTTTACACTGAAAATGCAGTTATCGGAAGATATAACCACTTCGTAAAAAATGCGCTGAATACGGCGATATCTGAGCGGGCGGGACATGATAACATGGCTGAAATTTACGCAATTATTAATAGTTAGGGAAAATATGTTCAAAAGCAGAAAAAGCAATAGGGATTCGAGGATGGATTTTGCGCGGGACATCATGATTTTGGAAGATAACATCAAAAACGGAAGATTTTCTTTCTCTCCTCAAACTAAAAAACATGCCAGCGACCTTTTAAAGTTAAGGTACGCCCCAAACCGGCGGATTGATCTGGATACCGTGAATGAGATTGTCAGATCATTGTCAATGTCATCCAATTTTAAATAAACATTTACAAAAAACTATATAAATGGGAAATAAAAAATACGGGATGCCCTCACCTAAAAACAGATATGAAATGGAACACAATTTCTACCTCGCACTGGAGGATTTTAATAAAAAAATTGAATCCGGGGATGTCGGTCTGATGCAGAATGCTTTATGGGCCACGGGTAGGCATATCAAAAATGTGCGTATGACTCCCAACGGAAGGGTTGATGTGGGGACAATAAATGAAATGATGAGGTTACAGTCCAATATGATGGAGTGGATGAAGTATAGGTAATAACCATCTAAAATGACTGTCTTGTAGCATTGAGATTAAAACAACCGTGTCCTGAGATTCTGGACCTTTAACAATCAAGAACAAATTAATGGCCAAAAATATTTTAATTGATACCAATATACTTAAGAATTTAGTTTCAAGAACAGAGTTCAGCCCATATCTGCGCCAAATACATTCATGGCAGGAACAGGGGGATATAACGTTGTACTATCCCGAGACCCTGAAGACCGAATGGAATAAGCATAGGGAAGAAGAGCTTAAGAAGATTAATGGTGTTATCCGTGAACATAAAAAGGTTGTTAAGCTTTCTGGACTGT
>JBMDXW010000152.1:0-3155 GCA_048594965.1 Chryseobacterium sp. | reverse complement strand
ACGGATTCTTTTTTCCTTTGCAGCGAAATGAAAGATAAAGTAAAATGAAGAAACAAATTCACAAGAGCATTATGCTACTTGCCTTGTTTTCCGCCGGCTATGCATTTGCACAGAGCCAGGTTCTGGAAGGTAGGGTATTGGACGAAAAAGACAATACTCCTATTGAAGGTGTAAAAGTGAAAGTAAATGATCAGGAGGTGACGACTGATATTACCGGAAACTACTCAATAAGCCTTCCGCCCGGAACCAACTACATCATTACGGTAACTTCCAATGGATACAACAGAAAAGAGATCAGCGAAGTTGTTGTAAAAAATGATGCGAATACCCATCTTGACATCGTTCTCGGCAAACAGCCTTCCACCAAAGAAAAACAGATCGAGGGGGTTGTTATAAAATCCAATGCGAGAAAAGAAACGATTGCTTCCACGATCGGTTTACAGAGAAATGCCGGTGTCGTTTCACAGGTTATCGGTGTTGAAGCTATTAAAAGAAGTCCGGACAGAAATACAGGGGAAGTTCTGAAAAGAGTATCCGGTGTGAGTTTGTTCGACGGAAAGTATATCGTGGTAAGAGGATTATCCGACCGATATAACCAGGCCATGCTTAACGGAATCCAGCTGTCCAGTACCGAGCCGGACAGAAAAACTTTCTCTTTCGACCTTTTCCCGGCCAACGTGATCGAAACCCTTGTTATCAATAAAACATTCATCCCTGAATACAGTGGAGAATGGGCAGGAGGATTGATCCAGGTAAATACCAAAGATATTCCCAACAAAAACTTTTTTAATGCACAGGTGGGTGTAGGAGGAAACTCTATCACTATCGGCCACGAATTTAAAATGCAGAAAGGCGGAAAATGGGATTTCCTGGGAATCGATGACGGGACAAGAAAACTTCCTACCGGAATGCCTGCAAAAAATGCCTTCAGTGTTTTAAGTGATGCCGATAAAACCGAATACGGAAGACAGTACACCAAAAACCTCGGGTATAATTCAAATGGATTTCCTGAGAATGTAAGCCTGCAGCTGGACGGAGGTTTCAATACAAAACTTTTCGGAAAAGATTTGGGAGTTATTGCCGTGTTAAATTACAGCAACAACAAAAGAAAAATCGAAACCAACAACAGATTCTTTACGATCAACGGACTTTTAGCGGATACGAACTTCGATTATTATACTGAAAAATATCAGAATGATGTTATCTTAGGCGGTTTATTAAATTTAACACTAAAGCTTAACAACAATAACAAAATTTCCCTGAAAAACATCATTACCAACAACACGGTGAACCATATGTCTTTCAGAACAGGTAAAGATTTTGAATTTGATCCTATTAATGGAACCAACATTATCGCAAGAGAAATTGGATTCAAAGAAACAACTTTCTATAATTCAACCCTTAACGGAACGCACAAAATTGATGCTTTAGGCGGCCTTACGGTCAACTGGTACGGAAGTTTCGGTATTCTTGATCAGTACATTCCGTTATTGCAGCGTTTACAGTACAACCAATATCCTGACATCAACGGAAGTCCTTATTTAGCTTTGATTTCAAACGGTCTTTCTCAAAAATCAGGAAGTGTATTCTACTCTACACTAAGTGACTATCTATATAATGCTGGTGGAGATGTATCTAAAACTTTTGAGATGTTCGGACAAAAACAAACGATCAAAGGAGGATATTTATTCCAGGTGAAAGACAGGATCTATAACTCAAGACCATTCTCTGTGAGACTTGCAGGCTACAACCAGTCATTGCTTTCTCAGCCTTTCGAGACTATTTTTAATGCTGATAATTTCGGAACGGATGGCAGCAAATTTACTTTTGATGAGATCGGCGGTAATCAGTACCGATATATTGCAAACACGATCCTTAATGCAGGATATTTACAATTTGACAATAACTTTACCCCTTGGTTCAGAGCAGTCTGGGGACTTAGAATCGAAAACTTCGACCAATTGGTAGGAAGTACGAAAAAGAGCGACGACCGTTTCGTAAACACACGTGTTACCGACTTTTTACCGGCATTAAATATGACTTTCAAGCTGACGAACAACATGAATCTTCGTGTGGCCGGTTCGCAGACCGTTGTAAGACCGGAATTCAGGGAAGTTTCTCCTCTGGCATATTATGACTTTGATTTGGGGGCTACCGTGATCGGTAACAAATTTATTCAGAGAACGAAAATCACCAGTGCCGATGTACGTTGGGAATGGTATCCTAGAAACGGAGAAATCCTTTCCGTGGCAGGTTTCTACAAAAACTTTAAAAACCCTATCGAATTATACTTTAACCAATCCGGGGTAGGAACCAGTAATACATTCAACTATTTAAATGTTGATAAAGCCGATGCTTACGGAGCAGAATTAGAATTCAGAAAAAAACTGGATTTCATGAGCGCTCTTAAAAACTTTACATTGGGAGGTAACTTTGCTTTGATTAAAAACAGAGTAACTGACGAGGCCACAAACGTTGACCGACCGATGCAGGGACAATCTCCGTATACGGTAAACGTAAGCCTTCAGTATGATACTGAAAAATCCGGATGGTCTTCTACGGTTCTTTTCAATATGATCGGAAGAAGAATCCTGTATGTAGGAAACGACCAAATTCCGCCAATCTGGGAAAATCCAAGACCACTTCTTGACTTCCAGGTCGCTAAGAAACTTTGGCAGAACAAAGGAGAAATTAAGCTTAACATTTCAGATATCCTGAACCGTCACGCGAAATTCTACCACGATCTCAACAACAACAAAAAATACGACAGTGCCGATGCACTTGCTATCGACAGGGTAACCGGTACCAATATCAGTTTAACTCTCGGATACAGCTTTTAATTAATTAATCAATATCTAAAAAAATAATTCTTTATATCATGAAAAAATTTGTTTTATACGCTTTAATGCTTGGTACTCTTGCAACTACTGTTACAGCATGTAGAAACATAGAAGAAGACGGACAAACTATAGTTCAGAACGGCAACACCGGCGGCGGAACCACTGAAAACCTTATTCTTTCAGGAAAAATCACTTCAAATCTTACTCTTAAAGCTAACAATATCTACAAATTAAGAGGATTGGTATACGTAACAAACGGTGCTACCTTAACGATTGAGCCGGGAACCAAGATTGTAGGTGAAGCTGATAAAAACG
>JBMDXW010000151.1:0-7731 GCA_048594965.1 Chryseobacterium sp. | reverse complement strand
TTTTTTTTGATACTGCGCTAAAACAAAAAACGCTGTAAACATTGATGTTTACAGCGTTTTAGCTTATTTTGGTTTCTAACCTGGCGGAGAGTGAGGGATTCGAACCCCCGGACCTGTTACAGTCAACAGTTTTCAAGACTGCCGCAATCGACCACTCTGCCAACTCTCCCTGAACTCCGGTGATACCGTCGTTTTCAGTGGTGCAAATATAGAAATATTTTTCAATTCACACAAAAAATAATTTCGGAATTATAATAAGCGACAGAAGAGGTTGTGCAGATGGTATTTCAAATTTTCAACAGTAATTTGTGGCTTGGTTCTTGAAAGACCTAGCAAAATCACACAACCTATGAATTACAAAATTGGAATTATCGCAGGAAGCCTGCGTAAAGCATCATTTTCAAAAAAAATCGCTAAAGCCGTTACCGATTTTCAGCCCGAAGGCTTTTCATTTGAGATCATATCTATAGATGGCCTGCCGGTTTACAACCAGGATTTCGATGATCTTAATGAAGTCCCCGAGTCGTATACGAATCTCAGGAAAAAATTAAAGGAAATGCAAGGATTTATTTTCATCACTCCTGAGCACAACCGATCTATACCGGCTGTGTTGAAAAATGTCATGGATATAGGCTCCAGGCCTGCGGAAGAAAGTGTATGGAATAATAAACCCGCGGCGATTTTCAGCAGTTCGCCAGGAAATATTTCCGCATTCGGGGCCAATCATCATCTGCGACAATGCTTTGTCTACCTTAATCTGCCAACCATGCAGCAACCGGAAGTTTACATAGCAAAAATCGACGAATGGTTTGATGATAACGACAACATTAAAGAGGAAGAAAACAAGAAATTCCTGAAGACTTCTGTAGAAGCCTATATTGATTGGTTCAGAAGATTACAGAAAAGCTAAGATAAATCCTGTTTTAAGCAGGATTTTCTTTTCTCGTATTCTCACCAATGTCATTCATTGACTCTCCAATGGTAGTTTTTCCCGTAGAGGAAAGACTTTTCCGCTATTTTTTCATAAATTGAGCTAAATCTTATTTCGTCATCAGGTTGATGAAGTTTATTAAGATGAATGGTTAAAGTCACTCATTCAAAGTATTGATTATGGAAAATATACATATCCGGAAAGTAAAAGCGACAGACAACGAAGCGCTTGCGAAACTTATTAAAGACACTTTTGAAGAACATGATGCCCCAAAAGAAGGAACAGTGTATTCGGATCCTGCCACATCAGATCTGTACCAATTGTTCTCCAAACCGGGCTCTGTACTCTGGGTAGGAGAGATTGACGGCGATATTGCCGGTTGTTGTGGTGTTTATCCCACAGAAGGGCTGCCGGAAGGATATGCCGAACTGGTTAAGTTTTACCTGAAACCCACCGCCAGAGGCAAAGGTCTGGGTAAAATGCTGATGAACGAAAGCATCAGCAGTGCAAAAGAGCTTGGGTATCACGATCTTTACCTTGAAAGTCTGCCAGAGTTTTCCAAAGCTGTGAAAATGTATGAAAATATGGGCTTTAAACTTTTGGATAAACCGTTGGGCAATTCCGGGCATCATTCATGTACGCTATGGATGATTCGTCGTCTTGATGCTCTTTAATGTTGAATTTATCTGCTGATATTAAGATTTAAATGCGACCGAAAGTAAGTTGACTATTACCAAAGTGAAGTAGACTGTTACCGTAGTGAAGTAGACCGTTACCGTAGTGAAGTAGACAGTTACCGTAGTAAAGTAGACCATTACCGCAGTGAAGTAGACCGTTACCCGAGTGAAGTAGACCGTTACCCGAGTGAAGTAGACCGTTACCGTAGTGAAGTAGACCGTTACCGTAGTAAAGTAGACCATTACCGCAGTGAAGTAGACCGTTACCATAGTGAAGTAGACCGTTACCGTAGTGAAGTAGACCGTTACCCGAGTGAAGTAGACTGTTACCGTAGTGAAGTAGAGCATTACCCGAGGTCAGCGGAATCCTACTCAGGAAAAGTAGAATAATACTGAGGGGAAACCAGGCTGTATGGGGCTTGGCTTTCAGTTAAATATTATTTTTAACGTTTTTTTAATCTCATTTTATATTTCAGATTATTTTTAAGTTATTACCTTTGTCATTGCAATGAAGACGAGGGTTTACCAATATTTATACAGCCTGCTGTTTGTCCTGTCAACCATTATGAGTTGGTATTACGGACAGGTTCAGCAGTATATTTCCGGTAACGAAACTCCCGACATCGAATTCCATACTGATTTCGACAGTCTGCAAAAGGAAAAAACAAATTCATTCCTTTCTGATGACCATCATCAGACACCAAAATGCGATGTTAGCCATTCCCATTACAATAAATTAAGAGCCAGCCTTTCCGAAAATGACAATGAAAACGATGATTATCAGGACCCGGCAGGATCAACAGATGTTCTTAAGATAGCCAAAGCTGAATTTGGCCGCCTGCTGTCAGATGGTGTCACCACATACCACGACAGGAAAATTGCGGTCTCTCTTTCCAATACTGAACTTTTAAACACTTCTCAAGATGATCTGTACATCCAGTACAGAGTCATCAGGCTGTGAAACAATAATCCTTTTTCCGAACCATTTTAATGGCTTTCATCGCGAAGGCCCGTAATCCTATTTTTCAAATTTAAATTATTATAAACATTATGATCATGGTCAAGAAAAGTCTCATGTATGTAAACCTGTGCCTTATTCTCTGGTGCATCAGCTGTAATTCAGAGAAAAAAGAAAAAACCGAATCGGCAACATTTAATGTAACCAGTCCGCTGGTAAAGGACACATTGATTGATAAGGAATATGTAGCGCAGATCCGTTCCGTCAACCATATTGAACTTCGTGCCCAGGAAAAAGGGTACATTCAGTCCATTTATGTAGATGAAGGACAATTCGTACATAAAGGGCAGCTGCTGTTTAAAATTATGCCTAATCTTTATGAATCTGATGTAAACCGTGCCAAAGCAGAAGCCAAATATGCCGAAATAGAATATCAGAATACCAAAAATCTATCCGACAAAGATATCGTAGCCCCACAGGAAATGGCGATGGCTAAAGCCCGCTACGAAAAAGCCAAAGCAGAATTGGCTTCTACCAATACGCATCTCCAGTTCACCGAAATCCGTGCTCCTTTTTCAGGCATCGTAGGAAAACTCCACGTGCGTAAAGGAAGTCTTGTAGATGACGGAGAACTCATTACAGAACTTTCTGATAACAGTAAAATGTGGGTTTATTTTAATGTTCCCGAAGCTGAATACCTGAATCAGATGGACGGTCGAAAGAATAATGAACCGCTTCACGTACGCCTCAAAATGGCAAACGGAAAGGAATTTACTCAGGAAGGAGTCGTAGAAACCATAGAATCTGATTTCGACAATGAAACCGGAAATATTGCTTACAGAGCAACCTTCCCGAATCCCAACGGACTGTTAAGATACGGCGAAACCGGAAATATCCTCATCACTTCACCATATCCGGGTGCTGTTATGATACCACAGAAAGCCACGTTTGAAGAATTGGAGAAAAAATATGTCTATGTCATCACCAAGGACAATAAAGTAAAAGCCCGCGAAATAAAAATTGCTGCTGAACTGCCGCATATTTATGTTGTCGCTTCAGGTCTCGGTAAAGATGAAAGAATCCTTCTGGACGGACTAAGGCTGGTACAGGAAAATCAGAAAATCAACTCAAAATACCAGAAACCTGAAAAAGTAATGTCTAATCTGGATCTCTATGCAGAATAACCCAAAAGCTGAATTATGTTTAAAAAAGTAATACACAGACCGGTTTTTGCAATTGTCATCTCGGTGGTAATCCTCTTTATCGGAGGACTGGCCATCAAGCAGCTGCCGACAGAACAATTCCCGAAAATTGCCCCGACCACAGTTGCCGTCTCCATCGCATATCCGGGTGCGAGTGCCGATGTTTTGGTTAAATCTTCATTAATCACCATAGAAAATGCCATCAATGGAGTGCAGGGCATGCGGTATATCACAACGGATGCTACCAGTGCAGGAGAAGCTACAGTGAATGTGGTTTTCGATCCCGGGACAGATCCCAGTGCCGCAGTAGTATTGGTAAAGACAAGAGTCGACCAGGTAATGCCTTTGCTTCCCGAACTGGTACAGAAAGAAGGGGTAGTGGTAAACCCAATTCAGCCCAGTATGCTGATGTACGTCAACCTGTACAGTACCAGTAAGGACATGGATGAAAAGTTTTTATATAATTATGCTACGGTAAATATCATTCCGGAGATCAACCGTATTCACGGAATTGCCAAATCACAGATCCTGGGAAGCAGGAGATACGCCATGAGAATTTGGCTGAATCCCGACCGGATGCGTGCCTATGATCTTTCCGTGGATGAAGTCATGAAAGCGATCGGCGAACAGAGTATCATCGGACGTCCCGGAAGGATCGGGCAGAGTTCCGGAATTGCCGCACAGTCACTGGAATATGTGCTCACCTACAAAGGTCAGTACAATACTCCCGAAGAATATGAAAACATCATTGTCCGCTCCAACTCAGAGGGAGAAAATATTAAGCTGAAAGATGTTGCGAAAGTAGAGCTCGGAAGTGAGTTTTTTGATATTTATTCTAACCTGGACGGGCATCCTTCTGCTTCCATTGTATTGAAGCAAAACTATGGAAGTAATGCCAATGACGTCATTAAAGATGTAAAAGCAAAGCTGGAAGAAATGAAAGTGAACTTCCCACCGGGAGTAGATTATAAGATCAGTTATGACGTTTCTCAATTCCTGGATGCTTCGGTGGAGCAGGTGATGCATACATTGCGGGATGCATTTATTCTCGTAGCCATTGTGGTTTTTATATTCCTTGGCGACTGGCGTTCGACATTAATCCCGATTATTGCCGTTCCGGTTTCCCTGATCGGGACTTTCTTTGTGATTCAGCTTTTCGGATTATCCATAAATCTCGTAACGCTTTTTGCGCTTGTACTGGCCATCGGTATTGTGGTGGATAATGCCATTGTGGTAATAGAAGCCGTGCATGCCAAGATGGAAGAAAGCGATATGTCTCCGTATAAAGCGGTAAAAGACGTAATGGGTGAGATTGCAGGAGCAATCATTGCGATCACTGCCGTAATGGTGGCTGTATTTATCCCGATATCTTTTATGACGGGACCTGTAGGGACTTTTTATCGCCAGTTTTCCATTACCATGGCAAGCTCTATTGTAATTTCTGCCGTAGTAGCACTTACTCTGACTCCGGTTCTTGCGGCCATGTTACTGAAAAATAATCATGGAAAGCCTAAAAAAGCAAACCTGTTTACCAAATCGATGGATTCATTCAACAAAGGGTTTGATAAGATTACCGGTAAATATGCATCTTTTCTGAGAAAGATTGTTACCCGTAAAGTGGTCACCTGGGGAATTCTGGCAGCTTTCTGTGTGGGGATTTTTATCGTTAATAAAACACTTCCCGGAGGATTTATCCCAAATGAAGACCAGGGAACCATTTATGCTATTGTTCAGACGCCTCCGGGATCTACACTGGAGCAGACCAATAAAGTTTCCAGAGCGTTGCAGAAGATCTGTCAGGGCGTAGACGGCGTTGAATCTGTTTCTTCGCTGGCAGGATATGAGATCATGACTGAAGGCCGTGGATCCAATGCCGGAACCTGTCTTATCAACCTCAAAAGTTGGGGCGACCGTAAGCATAATGTGAAAGAAATTATGGAAGAGCTTGAGGAAAAATCAAAAAACCTTGGGGCTACCATTGAGTTTTTTGAACCGCCGGCAGTTCCCGGATTCGGATCTTCAGGAGGATTTTCCGTAAGATTGCTCGATTTGAACAGAACTACCAATTACCAGGATTTTGATAAAGTAAATAAAGACTTCATTGCCCAGCTTAAAAAACGTAAGGAACTCACCGGGGTTTTTACATTCTTCGCAGCCAACTATCCTCAGTATGAACTGGTGTTTGATAACAATGCCGCCATGCAGAAAGGCGTTTCTATCGGTAAGGCCATGGATAATCTCAATATCCTGATCGGAAGTACCTACGAACAGGGATTCATCCGTTTTGGTCAGTTTTTTAAAGTCTATGTTCAGTCATCTCCGGAATTCAGGAGGCTTCCTTCAGATATCATGAATCTGTATGTGAAAAATGATCATGACGAGATGGTTCCTTATTCCGCATTTATGACTTTAAAGAAAACCCAGGGACCAAACGAAATCACACGATACAATATGTATAACTCAGCAGCCATCCGCGGACTTCCTGCTGAAGGATATACTACGGCAGATGCTATCCAGGCCATTAACGAAACCGCTGCCAAAAGTCTTCCGCACGGCTATAAAGTGGCATGGGAGGGACTATCTTATGATGAAGCCCAACGGGGGAATGAAGCAATTTATGTATTTCTTGTCGTTTTGGTTTTCGTATATCTTGTGCTTGCTGCTCAGTATGAAAGTTTTATCATTCCTTTTGCGGTATTGTTGTCCCTTCCGGTAGGGGTTTTCGGATCTTTCTTACTGCTGAAGGCGATGGGACTGGAAAATGATATTTACGCGCAGGTAGGACTCATCATGATTATCGGGTTATTAGGTAAAAATGCGGTGCTTATCGTAGAATTTGCGGTTAAACGAAGACAGGCGGGAGATTCCATACTCGAAGCTGCGATTGAAGGCTCGAGAGCCCGTTTCAGACCAATTCTGATGACATCTTTCGCCTTTATCGCAGGACTTGTACCGTTGGTATTTGCCAGCGGGGCCGGAGCGATCGGAAATCATACCATCGGAGCTTCTGCATTAGGAGGAATGCTCATCGGAACCTTGTTCGGGGTCATTGTTATCCCGGGACTCTATTACATTTTTGCCAAATTATCAGACGGCAGAAAGATGATTAAAGATGAAGACGAATCACCATTAAGCGAAGACATGATCCATTATGAATAAGAGAAAAAATAAAATATATCAGTATACAGCAGTTTTGCTGCTGCTCAGCGTTGCCGCATGTAAACCGGTAGAGATACAGCAACGTGCCGAAAACAGAACCGTACCGGAAAAATATACTTCTGAAGATCAAAATACCAGCAACTCAGGAAAACTGAAATGGAATGAATATTTCAGTGACCCAAATCTTCAGGCACTTATCAATGAAGCCCTGAAAAATAATCAGGAACTGAATATCATGCTTCAGGAAATTGAAATCTCAAAAAATGAGATCAGAGGCAGAAAAGGGGAGTACCTCCCATCTTTAGGTCTGAAAGCCGGTGCAGGGGTTGACAAAGTAAGCCGGTATACTAATATCGGCGCCATGGAAGCCAATACCGAAATCGAACCGGGACGGGAAATGCCGGATCCTTTATTTGATTTTGGCGTTGGTATTCAGGCTAAGTGGGAAACGGATATCTGGGGAAAGCTTCATAACGCCACACGGGCACAGGTTCAAAGATATCTGGCCAGTATAGAAGGACGTAATTTCATGATGACCAACCTGATTTCTGAAATTGCCGATTCTTATTACGAGCTGCTTGCTATGGATAATGAACTGGTTATTTTAAATCAGAATATTAAGATCCAGAATGATGCCCTCAGCATTATTAAGGAATTAAAAAAGAATGCCCGGTCTAATGAACTGGCTGTAAAACGTTTTGAAGCCCAGGTACTGAAAACCCAGGGAATGCAGTATGATATTCAGCAGAAAATCGTAGAGACCGAAAACAAAATCAATTACCTGGTCGGAAGGTTCCCACAGCC
>JBMDXW010000150.1:0-12969 GCA_048594965.1 Chryseobacterium sp. | reverse complement strand
GGTATTATCTGAAGGTTCAGAGGAGTAAACAACCGCAACAAAGGTTTTGATAACGTAGCTGACGACATGGTACACCTATCCGACGGGGTCCGGAATGTGTCGGTTGGGATAGAGTAACGGATCCAGACAGATCCCTGACATATCCGGAGGTATTATCTGAAGGTTCAGAGGAGTAAACAACCGCAACGAAGGTTTTGATAACGTAGCTGACGACATGGTACAGATGTACTGAAGCGTTTGGAAAGTATGTTATGGAATTATTTAAAGCTCTGAAGCGTGGAAAGCATTTATCAATGTGCTTTTATACTTCTTTAGTACTTCTAAGCTTTTATTTAAAAAAGATTTAAGTGAATCAAGCTTCAACTTCTTCTACCGGCATTTCTTCATTCTTTTTAAAAATCTCGAAGAAAAAAACATTCCAGAGAATAAGTTCATAGCCGTAAACGGTATCCTCAATAGGAATGGTGAAAATTCTCAGTCCGATAAAGTGGTCTGGATTGTAGTTCACAACAGGTGATTCCAGGCCGGTCCCGGTAAGAATTCCGTTGACCATTAAAAATCCCGGCATCAGGAGAAGGTATACGAAGGAGACTTTTCCGATCCATCTTACCTTCAGGATAAAATAGAGAAGGAAAAGGCTGCAGCCCGTGGAAAGGAAGGTAATGAAAGTATAAATCTTTTCACAGAAAAAATTGCTGATCACTAATGCGCTGATGATACTCACGACCACAAAGATCTTCTGCGGAAGGGGTTTCCAGTCGAGCTTAAAAAATTTGTCAAGACAGAAATAAGTAAACAGGCAGGAGAAAGGAATACAGATGAAGAAAAGCAACTCCTCGACCGGCAAACCGAAAAGCCGTATTCCTATGAGATATTGATCATTGAACCACCACACCCCAATTTTTGTAAACCATGCATCCCATGCAATAAAAAATACGGCCACGATCAGGGAAGCCGTAAGAAATGCGCTGAAATACCTGCTAAACCTTATCTTGTGATGAAAAGAGAATATAAAGCATATAATAATGGTGAAAAAATTGATAAGGAGGTAGAGGTACTGCTGCATTTATTTATTTTTCTTAAAGTACATTTTAAAATATTTGACGGGAACCCAAAGAAACCCGAAACATTCACCTTCTTCCTTTCCGGTATGCTTATGATGTTGCTTGTGGGCACGTCTGATGGCCAAAAGGTACGGATTTTCGGTATTTCTCAGCAACTTTATTCTCTGGTGAATAAAAATATCATGAACAAAGAAGTAAGCCATCCCGTAAAGTGCAATGCCCAGCCCGATATAAAACCAGTGACTGAAGCCCTGCACGGTTCCGTAATACATCAGAATAATGGTCGGAACGGCGAAGATGACGAAGAAATAATCATTTTTCTCCATATGGCCTTCATTGCTGTGGTCATGATGATCCTTGTGCAGCGACCAGAGGAGGCCGTGCATAATGTATTTGTGAATGAGCCATGTCATCCCTTCCATCACAAAAAAAGTAGCGATTACAATTAAAAAATTCATTTAATCTGTTTTTAAATCATCATTATAAAAAGGACGTTTTGTACTGGACATAGCAGCTCATCATCAGGGAGATTTTGGCGCCGTTGGATATTCTTATCCTTTCATTGAGGATCGTCTGGGCAGATTTTCTTTTAATTTTCCTGAACAATGAAACATAATACCTGTAAGCAAGATACACCCCGAACCTTGAGGATGCCGGAAGCTTTCTGATACCGATCAGCGCCTGCCTGAACTCCTCCTCGATCTCCTTCTCGATGGACAGCTTCACGCTGTTGTCAAATAAAGTCATATCCAGGTTGGGAAAGTAGCTTCTTCCGAGGGTATAATAATCGTCTTTCATATCTCTCAGGAAATTGACCTTCTGGAAGGCCGATCCCAATATCATGGCATAAGGCTTCAGCTCCTCATACTGCCTGCGGTCTCCATTCACGAAGATCTGAAGACACATCAGGCCTACCACCTCCGCCGATCCCAAAATATATTCCTTGTAAAGATCGGAATTATATTCGATTGTCTGAAGATCAATTTCCATGCTTTTCAGAAACTGACTGATCAGCGAATGGTCGATATTGTAGATATGAACCGTTTCCTGGAAGGACTGCAGGATCGGATTGAGTGAGATACGGTCTTCCAGCGCCTGGAAGGTTTCTTCCTTAAACTTTTTCAGCAGCTTCTCTTTATTGTAATCATGGAAGCTGTCCACGATTTCATCTGCCAGTCTTACATATCCGTAAATGGCATAGATCGGGTTTCTAATAGCAGACGACAAGGCTAAAATGCCTAATGAAAAGCTTGTGCTGTATTGTTTGGTAGTCTCTTTACTGATCTTATAAGAAAGTTCGTCAAATAATTTTTTCATAGCAATCAATTTTTGGTGGCTTCGGCGGCCGCTATTTTCCCGGAAATAATGGATGGCGGAACACCCGGCCCGGGAACGGTAAGCTGGCCTGTATAGAAAAGATTCTTTATTTTTTTATTTCTGAGTGAAGGTTTCAGGACGGCCGTCTGCGAAAGTGTGTTGGCAAGGCCATAAGCATTTCCCTGGTAGGCATTGTAATCTTCTTTAAAATCCTTTACACAATAGCTTCTTTTATAGTCAATTTTAAGGAGAAGATCACTGGCGCCGGTGTGTTTCTCCAGCCTGAGAATCATTTCCATGAAATACCGTTCCCTTATCTCTTCGGAATCTTCGATACCCGGTGCTACAGGCATCAGCAAAAAAACATTCTCGCTGTTTTCCGGAGCTACGGAATCATCGGTCTTTGAAGGGCAGCAGGCATAAAACAATGGTTTTGTCGGCCACTTTTTGTCCTTGTAAATTTCTTCCGTATGAAGCTCAAGGTCATTTTCAAAAAATAAGGTGTGGTGTTTGAGGTTGGGGATTTTCTCTTTAAATCCAAGATAAAAAATAAGGCATGAAGGAGCAAAAACTCTCTTTTCCCAGTAATCTTCCGTGTAATTCCGGTATTGCTCAGGAATAAGTTTGCTTTCCGTGTGGTGGTAATCCGAAGAAGCGATAATCACATCGAAATTCATTTCTTTCTCATCTACGGTGATGGATGATGCATTTTTATCTTTAATATTGATCTTACTAACATCTGCATTCACATGAAAATGGGTTCCCTGCTCCTGAGCGATATCTTTCATTGCATCTATAATTTTTGAGAAACCGCCCATCGGATACCATGTTCCCAGCTTATAACCGCCATAGTTCATTAAGCTGTACAGTGCAGGGATATCTTTCGGGGCCGCTCCCAGAAATATAACCGGACACTCCATCAGAACGATCCGTTTTGAGTTTGAAAAATATTTACGTACAAAGCGTTGAAAGTTGGTCAAGAGATCGAGCTTTAGAGCACTTTTGGCAATTTTAGGCGAAACAAATTCGAACCATGAATGACAAGGTTTGTTGACAAAATCCTGCATTCCGACTTCATATTTATACTGTGCATCTTTCATGAAGGCATCAAGCTTCTCTCCTGCTCCGGGTTCCGTTGTTTCAAAGAGATCTCTCATCTCTTCGTAGTTATGCGGAATATTCATGGTGCCATCTTCAAAAACCATTTCAAATTGCGGATCCAATGGAACCAGCGTATAAAAATCAGAAGCTTTCTTTCCGAAATCATTAAAAAAGGATTCGATAATATCGGGCATCCAATACCAGCTGGGACCCATATCAAAGGTATATCCGTTATCGGTTTTAAAATTTCTTGCCCTTCCTCCAAGATCGCTGTTCTTTTCGAAAAGATGGACTTCATGACCTTCCTTCGAGGCGTATGCCGCAGCCGACAGCCCTGAAAATCCTGATCCTATTACCGCAATTTTCTTTTTCATGATTAGTTTTTAAATGAATATTCTTCGTAAACGGTTTTTATCAGATCTTTGCTGTCGATATTCCGTGAAAAAATAGGATAATGGAAGCGGTCTAGCTTATTGAGAATTCGGATCAGTTCCATTTTTTCGTGGTGGTTCAGATTTCCGGCCACGATCTCTGTGGCTTCTCTTATTTTTTTCATTTGCTTTTCGAGAGCCTGTTTTCCTTTCTCTGAAATATAGATGATCTTATTTCTTTTGTCGATATCAGATTCGGTCTGTTCGATCCAGCCTTGTTTCAGCAGTCTGGTGATGATCAGCATTCCTACGGGTTTGTCGTGGATATTTTTTTTGATCAGTTCCATTTTTGTCATTTTCCCGAATGCTTTGAGGTTGATCAGGTAAATAAAATCTTCCTGTGTGGTAAAGTCGGATTCTGCAATCGCGGATTTTGAATACGTTTTAGCGTATCTGTTAAGGTGAACGAGCAGTGTACTGATCGCACTTTCGGCACTTCTGCCGATCTCTTTTCCTTCCCAGTAAGGTTCTTCTTTCTGTGTGTTTTCAAGTGAAGTTTTGTCACAAAGCCAATTTTTAAAACCAGCAATATCTGCGGTATAATATTGGTCATCATTTTCTGTTTCAAACTGTTCAAGAAGGTCAATGACTTCTTTTGTCATTCTGTAATTCATGTTTAGAATTTTAAAATATAAATATACCAGTGGTATTAGTATTTAGTATAATAATAAACGAGCATCATTAATTATGCCAAAATCATTTTTTCAAAAAATTAAAAAAATCCCGGATTAAGGCATGTTTATTGCAAATTACAAGGGACACCAAAAAAAAAATTTAATATGAACAACGAAAAAACAGTATCAGTACTTAATGACCTGCTGAACATTACCAACGACAGAATTGAAGGATTTTCAAAAGTAGAAGACAAAGTATGGGAAAATCATTCTGCATTAAAAAATGATTATGATCAAATGGTTTCCCAGTCCCAGAACATGAAATCCGATCTTATCAGGCTGATCAACGAAAGAGGAGGTGAAGCTGACAATACCACCAGTACAGCCGGAGCGGTACACCGTGCGTGGATCGACGTAAAAAATTCATTTACCGGAAACAAAGACGAATCAACCCTGGAAAATGTTGTATTCGGAGAAAAAGCAGCCATTAATGCTTACGAAGATGCTTTGGAAAGCGGAGATTTATGCCCGGAAAGTTCACAGGTAGTTTCCGATCACTTACATCATCTGAAATCTTCCTATTCAAGATTTGAAAATCTGGAAGAATTGAATTGATGATTATCTAATAAATCATTGAAATAAGAGAACTCCAAATGGAGTTCTCTTATTTTTTGTCGATTATTTTTTTGATTTGTAATGTACCGTGGAAAGGTTTTTGAGGATTGCTGCACTCTGTTCGGGAGTAACGTCACGCTGGGCTTCAGCGAGCATTTCATAACCGACCATGAACTTTTTAACCTCAGCATTCCGGAGAAGCGGCGGATAAAAGTGCATGTGAAAATGCCATTCGGGATGATCCAAGCCATCGGTAGGAGCCTGGTGAATCCCCGCAGAATAAGGAAATGAAACCTCAAAAAGATTGTCATATTTGGTGGTAAGGTCTTTAATAATCTGCGCTAAGGAATACTTTTCATCTTCAGTAAGCATCAGCATATCGGTTATTTTCCTCTTACTGATGATCATGGTTTCATAAGGCCAGACCGCCCAGAAAGGAACGACGGCAACAAAATTTTCATTCTCCAGAACGATTCTTTCCCCAGCCTCCAATTCCTGCGCCAAGTAATCCTGCAGGAGAGACCGACCGTTTTTTTCAAAGTAATTTTTCAGATTTTCCTGCGTCTTTAAAACTGCGGAAGGAATAGACGACTGTGCCCAGATCTGCCCGTGCGGATGAGGATTACTGCATCCCATGACCTGTCCTTTATTTTCAAATATCTGGACATGGCCGATAAAATCTTCGGCACCAAGTTCTTTATATTGCTGCTGCCAAATATCGACCACTTTTTTAATATCTTCCTTTTCCATTTCAGGTAAAGTAAGGCTGTGGTTTTCAGAAAAGCAGATGACCCTGTTGATGCCTCGTTCAGGTTTAAGACGAAAAAAATCGGAATGATCTGCGGAAAATTCAACTTTTTCGTTGAGTAAAGATCCGAAATCGTTATCGAACACATAAACCCCTTTATAATCCGGGTTTTTTTCACCGTTTGCCCGGACATTTCCCGGACACAGGTAACAGTCCGGATCATAGTCGGCAAGTTTTTCTGCTACCTGTTTTTCAGTCTGTCCCTGCCACGGCCTTTTGGAACGCTGGGGAGAAACCAAAATCCATTCGTCCAAAAGCGGATTGTATCTTCGGTGCGGGTGCTGCTTACTGTCAAATACTGAGCTCATTCGTTGTATATTCTTTTATTCCTTCTGAAATTTTAACCTGATATATATTCATCTGAATATTAAATTCAGCCTTATATTTTTCGCTTATCGAACGGATAACGCGGTCAGTATGTTCCTCTTCGATGAAGTTTATGGTACATCCCCCAAATCCGCCGCCCATCATTCTTGCTCCCAGAACACCTTCTTCATGCAGGGTATGCTGCACCAGAAAATCAAGCTCTTCACAGCTGACTTCAAATTCTTCCGAAAGTCCGGAATGAGTTTCTGCGAGGAGCCTGCCGAGAAGTGCGGCGTTATTCTCAGACAAGGCTTTGGCCGCCTGCTCTACTCTTATTATTTCCTTTAAAAGATAAAAGCATCTTTTGTATGAGATCTCTCCTATTTCTTCACGGACCTTATCAAGCATTTCAATGCTGAAATCCCTGAATTTTCCGATATGCGGAAAATTTTTCCATAACGCCTTTTTCCCGTTGTCAACATCATTCCGCCTGTCATTGTAGCCCGAGGTAAGATGCGTATGCTTTACACAACTGTCAAATAAAACCAGATCATAACCTTTCAGATCTGCATTGAAATATTCATGTTCCAGAGAATGGCAATCGAGCATGATGACCTTTCCTTCTTTACCGAAAACAGATGCAAACTGATCCATAATCCCACATTTAACGCCAACGAAAGTATGTTCGGATTTCTGACCGATAAGGGCGAGTTCTTTTTTAGAAAAACCTAAATTGAAAAGCTGATTGAGGATGAATGCAAACCCGCATTCCAAAGCAGCGGATGAAGACAGCCCGGATCCCATAGGAATCGTACTGCTGAAAGCAATCCGCAGACCTCCGATAATCTTTCTCTCTTCCTGAACAGCATTGAAGACGCCCAACAGATAATTAGCCCAGTTTTGTGAGACCGGCATCTGTTTCTCATGGACATTAAAACTGAAACTTTCGTTAAAGTCTTTGGCAAAAAACGTGCATACGTCCGATGAGTGAGACTTTTCTACGGCAAAGCAAATGTATTTATCAATGGCCGCAGGCAAAACGAAACCATCGCTGTAGTCTACGTGTTCACCAATGATATTAATCCTTCCCGGAGAAAGAAATATATGTTCCGGCTCCGACTGAAAAGCTTCCCGGAAGGCTTCTTTTGTATCGTTAATTAATTTTTCCTGGATCAAAATATGAGGTGTTTATTCTTAAAAATATAAGTGTTAAATTTACACGTATATTTTTAATAAACAATACCCTTATTCCATAAAGTAATTAAACTCTTTCCTGTACTGTGAAGGGCTTTTCTTAATATATTCCTTAAAAGTCTTATTGAAATAGCTGAAATTATTAAAACCTGACTCAAAACAAACTTCTGTGATGCTCAAAGGCTGTTCCGCCAACAGTTTCAGTGAATGCGTAATGCGGTATTCATTCACAAACTGAGTAAAGGTTTTATTGGTAATTTTTTTGAAATAGCGACAGAACGAAGGTACTTTCATATTGGCGAGATCCGCAATTTCCTCAAGCGTGATCTGTTCCTTGAAATGGTCTTTCACATAATTAAAAATATGGTTGATCCTGTCGTTATCTTCTACCTGGGTCTGCAGGTAATATTTTCCGGCATTCAATATCCTGTAGTCGTGCGTTGTAGCGAGCTCATCCAATATCTCAAGAAAGCGGATCAACTTGCTGAGAGAGGACATTTCGTGCATCGCAGCGATTTTTAAACCGACGGTCTTTTTTATATGTTCATCAAATACGATTCCCGCTTTCGATTTTTCGAGTAGCGCAGAGATTCTCTGCATTTCAGGGGTTTCCCAAATAGATTCTCCCAGGAAATCCGGTTTGAACTGGATCACCATTTCATAATCATTGTTTGTATTTTCGTTGGTGAGCCCACAATGCGGCAGATTACTTCCGATAAGCACGAGATCACCGTCTGAGAAATAAGAAATATTACTCCCGATCTGTCTTTTTCCGGAACCTTTGCAGACGAAGATCAGCTCAATCTCCGGATGATAATGCCATACATGTGATTTTATATTTTCATTACGCAAGAACTTCAGGCTGGTAAAACTACTTCCTATATTAGGTTTTATAGCTTCAAATGCAGGATTTGAATGTTTCATTTTTAAGACTTCTTTTATATATGTAAAATTAACAATTAATATTCAATTAACATACTAATAGGGTTAAAATTGTACATATATGTGAAAATTATGTTAAAGAACGGAAAGGATTACTGCTGTAGATTTGCAGTATAAATTATTGATAACAAAACTTGTCCTTATGAATAAATTATTAAAATCCGGTTTTCTTGCAGCGTTTTTGTTGATGTCCGCAAGCTTGATGAGTAAAGACAGAGACTTTTCTATTTCTTTAGGAAATGTAAATTCAAAAACATTAAACTTTGAAATATCCAATGCTAAAAATGTTTCACTGTTTGTTTATAACGATATTGAAGGTGAATTATTTTCAGAAAAGCTTGAGAATGAAAAAGTAGTATCCAAATCTTACAATCTCAATGAATTTGCATCAGGGACCTATTACCTGGTTGCCGAATCGGAGACTAAAGTTGAAAAATACAGAATAAACATAGGGAAAAACAATGTAATGGAAGTGGATAAAACTCCCGTAAGTGTTGTTAACAAACCTGAATATACCATTTCAGATCATACGGTAAAGCTACACCTCTCAAATGCCAATACTCCCGTGAATATTTCGGTGATGGATTTTGCGAACAATATGTACTACAATGCTACCAAACAATCTGCTGACGGTGCCGTAGATCTTACATTTGATCTTAACCGCAATACTTCAGAAAATTACATCATCCGTGTGGAAGAAAACGGAAATGTTTTCAATAAAGTAATTTCTCTGAAATAAATCTTTAACTAAATTTTTTATATAGTTGATCCGATTAATACCGGATAAATTTTACGTACAGTTATTTTTTTATGAGGCAACTCTTCTTTTCAAATACAGAAAAAGAGTTGCCTCATTTTTTTAATTATGATGGCCCATATTCAGCTTGATCTTTTTCAGATCCTCCAGTTCGTGTACCGGTCTTTCGATATCGTAAGGAATCGGCATTTTAGAGAATGTCTGGAAATACAGTAAACAGGCGTCTTTCCACCAAACGGCATCGCTTGCCTGGATTCTCAGTTTTGACTGTACTTCTGTAAATCTCTGTTCATCGATGTAAGGTTCCATCTGATCCCAGAGTTTCTGATAATCTCTTACTTCCTGAACTCCTGAATCATATTTGTAGCAAAGCTCTTCCCACAGGGTTTTACCATCTTTCATCCGATAGTCCCAAGGAACATGATGAAACCACAAAATAAGGTTTTCAGGACAGGTTGTGATGTTTCCGTATACTTCATTCAGAGGAGGGAAATATTGTGAAACCGCGTTACTTCCCGTTTTGGTCCTGTCGAATCCAAGTCCATTTTTATCGGCCTGATGGTAATACACGGGCGACCAGTCCGGTCTTCCGCCTTTATAATCTCCCCAAGGTTCAGGCCCATAATGATGTCCGCCTGCAAAAATGTGATGAAGGCCTAAAGGCATCATATAATCAACCGCCGTTTCCCTGGATGTCATCATCATGTCTTTCATGGGATTGACAAACTTTTCATTATCGGTAAAAGTCATGGTGATCCATTCCTTAGCAATCTGATCTGCACCCAGCTCATGGTTCCAGGCCAGTCTTCCGAAAGCATACCAGTTGGCCTGCGCAAACTGGTGGCCGGTCCAGTTGATATCTTCCCCGATATTGGCAACGGCCGAAATGGCGGTCAGTTTCCCGGTCCTTAAGGTACCGTCGGTAATTTTAGCGATGGTAGACCCTTCTCCATTGGAATACGTATCGCTTTTAAGTGTTTCTTTAAACAAAGGCGCCAGGTAAACCAGATGATTAGCCTGCCCCAAATACTCCTGGGTGATCTGGAATTCCACCATTTCAGGAGTTTTCTTTAAAGCACCAAAAAGTGGATTAAAAGCTTCTCTCGGCTGAAAATCTACCGGTCCGTTTTTAATCTGGATGATCACATTATCCCTGAATTTTCCATCAAGAGGAACAAATTCGAGATAAGCCTGCTTGGCACGGTCGTCTTTACTTGGACTGTACACAAATGCTCTCCACATAACGATTCCTCCGTGTGGTTTCAGAACATCTGCCATCATATTGGCTCCGTCAGCATGGGTTCTTCCGTAGTCCTGAGGTCCTGGCTGACCTTCTGAATTGGCTTTCACCAAGAAACCACCGAAGTCAGGAATTAATTTATAAATTTCCGAAGCCTTATCCTTCCACCATTTCTGAACGTTTTTATTTAACGGATCCGAATTTTCGATTCCTCCCAATACTTTTGGTGAGGCAAAATTAACCGAAAGATAAACCCTGATTCCATAAGGTCTGAAAATATCTGCCAGTACTTTTACTTTTTTCAGGTAATCTTCGCGAAGCATGTTCGGAGAAGCATTGACATTGTTCAATACCACGGAATTGATGCCGACAGAAGCATTTGCCCTCGCATATTCTTCATATTGGGGAGAAATTGTATTGGGTAGATCTTCCCATTTCCAAAGCGAATGTCCTGCATAACCGCGTTCGATCGTTCCGTCCAGATTATCCCAATGGTTTAGGATTCTTACATCATACGAAGGTTTTTCTGTAATATTTAAATTTAACGTTGAAACTTTAGTCTGCTGAAGTCTTAAAATATGATACACTCCATACAGCAATCCTATTTCTTTCCCGGCAGAAATCACAATTTTATTCTGGCTGGATTTTATCGTGTAGCCATCCTTTAGATTTTTTAGTGATTTATCAGTTCTCAGCTCCACCGTTTGTCCCTGCCAATGACTGCTTAATTCTTTTCTGGCAATATTTAAAGTCGGGCTATTTCCTTTAGCAATGATCTGATCTGTCGATATCCCATTTTTTGCAGGAAAGCGAAGCCAAAGCTGACTTCCGTCTTCTGCAAAGATCATTAAGGGAATTATCAGAAATAGTACAAAATAAACTCGGAAATGTTGCATTGGGATTTACTTTAATTAATTTTATTTTCCATAGTGTGTACCTATGGCTATTGTGAAATTTTGACAAATTTTATTGATTCTCGTCCAATCCTTCAATCGTTTTTATTTTACCGTTTTCATCATATTCCAGTTCCACAACTTTCATACGTCTGAGCCACGTTCTTCCGCCGCTTGGAACGCTGTCATGGAAGAAGAGATACCATTTTCCTTTAAACTCGACAATACTGTGATGGGTCGTCCAGCCGACAACAGGTGTCAGTATTTCACCCTGAAAAGTGAACGGTCCGTAAGGATTATCACCGGTTGCATAACATAGTAAATGGGTATCGCCCGTTGAATATGAAAAATAATATTTGCCGTTGTATTTGTGCATCCATGAAGCTTCAAAGAAACGGTGTTTGTCTCCGTGAAGCAGAGGATTTCCGTTTTCATCGAGGATGAGAACATCTTTAGGCTCTTCGGCAAACTCAAGCATATCGTCGCTCAGTAAAGCAACTTTAGATGGGATAGCTGGTTCATCATTCTGAGGAATTACAGCAGATTCCAATGCTTTATTATTTCGGTAACGCTGCAATTGTCCACCCCAGATTCCTCCGAAATACATATAATGTTTTCCGTTTTCTTCAAAAATACACGGATCGATGCTGTAGCTTCCCAACATCGGATGCTTTTCAGGAACGAAGGGCCCATAAGGCTTGTCGCTTACAGCAACTCCGATTCTGAAAATATCATTTTTGTCTTTCAATGGGAAATACATATAATATTTACCGTCTTTAAAAGCAACATCGCAATCCCACAACTGTCGACCCGACCACGAAATATCTTTAACAGAAAGTACCACTCCATGATCGGTAATTTCCCCATTTTCTATATCGTCTAAAGAAAATACATGATAGTCATTCATGTCGAAGTGATCGCCGTTGTCATTTTCTTCAATGCCGCTCTCGCGGTCGTGTGAAGGATAGATATAAATTTTCCCCTCAAAAACGTGTACGGAAGGATCTGCCATATAATCTTTCGGGAAAAGGTATTTTGCTTTGTTCATTTTTTTAGATAAGATATTTAGATAATAGACTGATAGATTTATAAATTATAATTGATGATTGATGACTATACTTTTAATTGTCATCACAACAATTACCGTTTATTTTTTCTCTTTTGTTAATTGAATGATTTTTCCCACAACAGGTTTTGCTTTGAAATTGCGGTCGAAGAGTAATGGATAATCGGTTCGGCCTTTTACCGGGAAATCATTTTTCCAGGATTGATTATCGGTCACGCCCCATAAAGTAACTCTTCTGATTTTATCATGATGCTTGATGAAAAGACGGAAAAAATCAAGATAACGGTTTTCCCAATCCTTTTGTACATTTTCAGGAAGCCCTTTGGTATAGGGATTCATTTTCGCCTCATACTCCACTTTATCGGAAACGTTGGCAGAAGTTCCCCATGGTGAAGGCAATGCACTGATTTCCATTTCAGTGACATTCACTTTTACTCCTGCGGCAGCGTAATCTACCAGGGCTTTTTCATATTCTTCCAGTTTCGGGTTGTCAAGGCCTACATGGGTCTGCATACCAACACCGTCAACTCTTATCCCTCTGGATTTCATCTTTTTAACGATATTGATTACCGTTTTTACTTTTTCAGGAAACCATTCGTTGTAATCATTGTAGTATAATTC
>JBMDXW010000015.1:0-8085 GCA_048594965.1 Chryseobacterium sp. | reverse complement strand
GATTAAAGCTTTAAAAGACACAGATATTCCACTGGTGGTTGTCGGGAAGAGAACAAAATATTACAAAAAAGTTGAAAATTTTGTCCGGCAGAATAAAATTAAAGCATATTTCCTTGAAGGGGTTTCGATGGAAGAGCTGGCCGCCATTTACAAACTGGCAGATATTTTCATTTATCCTAGTTTTTTCGAGGGATTTGGAATTCCCGTGATTGAAGCATTATTCTCCAAAACAGCTGTTATTACGAGCAATACCAGCTGCCTTCCTGAAGCCGGAGGACCGGACTCCGTATATATTGATCCGAAAAACCCGCTTGACATCCAGGCAAAAATAAAGTTTTTATGGCAAAACGAATCGGAGAGGAAACGCCGTGCTGAAAGGAGTTTCGGGTTTGTACAGAAGTTTAATGACGAGCCGATCGCCGGCGAATTAATGAATCTCTATAAAAATATTTTAAAATAATATTTGCATATTTAAAAAGTATTGCTTTAAATTTGCATCATACAATTCAAATAAAATGAAACCGAATTTTTTAACAGTTCATCATTATCATCATCACCTCTGCTAAGACGGAATTGATTGATATGACTATGTTAAAAATCAAAATAATTAAAAACCGTCTGAGTAAACAGGCGGTTTTTTTGTTTCTAAATTCTTGCCGGGCAATTTATTTCATTTAAACATTTCGGTTTACTCAGACACAACCGAAGTGAAATGAGTATCTTAAAAATTGCTATACAAAAAAGCGGCCGGCTTTACGAAGAATCCCTTCAGCTCCTCAAAGACTGCGGCATTCTTATCAATAACGGAAAAGACCAATTAAAGGTTTCCGTTGATAATTTCCCCATGGAAATCATGTACTTACGGAATTCGGACATTCCCCAATATCTTGAAGACGGAATCGTTGACATCGCGATCTTAGGCGAAAATCTTGTGGTCGAAAAAGAGAAAAACATCAAAATCATTCAGAATCTCGGGTTTTCAAAATGCAGGGTTTCCCTGGCGATTCCCAAAGAAGTCGATACCGATGAAATCAGTTATTTTCAGGGTAAAAAAATAGCAACCTCTTACCCAAATACCCTGAAGAGTTTTCTTGATAAAAATAATATTTCCGCCGATATCCATGTCATCTCCGGATCCGTAGAAATTGCGCCCAACATCGGTCTCGCCGACGGAATCTGTGATATCGTAAGTTCCGGGAGTACCTTATTCAAAAACGGTTTGAGAGAGACAGTGACCATTTTAAAATCAGAAGCCGTGCTGGCCAGAACTCTAAATATCAGTTCAGAAAAAAATTATCTTCTGGAAAAATTCATTTTTAGGATTAAAGCCGTGCTCAAAGCTAAAAATTCAAAATACATCCTGATGAATGTTCCCGATGAAAAAATAGAAGTGGTTTCAAAAACCCTTCCTGTCCTGAAAAGCCCTACTGTAATTCCTCTGGCACAGAAAGGCTGGAGCAGCATTCATTCGGTAATTGACGAGGAAAGATTCTGGGAAGTCATTGATGACCTTAAAGAAAAAGGAGCCCAGGATATTTTGATTATTCCAATCGATAAAATGGTTATTTAATATGAATATTGTACGTTATCCCGGGAAAAACAGCTGGTCTGAGCTGGTAAAAAGGCCGGTATTGAAAAAAGAACAACTGAATGAACTGATCGCTGAAATTTTTTCAGAAGTAAAAGAAAACGGCGATGCAGCCTTACTTAATTTCAGTAAAAAATTTGACTCAACAGAGATTAAAAACATCTGCGTGTCTTCCGAAGAAATTGAAAAATCGGTAGAACTGGTCAGCCCTGAATTAAAAGAATCAATTCAAACCGCTAAGGACAATATTACTCAATTTCATGCTTCACAAATACCGGCAATCGAAAAGATCGAAACGATGGAAGAGGTGATCTGCTGGCGCGAAAACAGGGCCATTGAAAAAGTAGGGATCTATATTCCCGGAGGAAGTGCGCCTTTGTTTTCTACCGTTCTGATGCTGGCCATTCCGGCGCAGTTGGCAGGATGTACAGAAATTATTCTGTGTACGCCTCCTGACAAAAGCGGAACTATCAACCCTGCGATCTTATTCACCGCAAAGCTTTGTGGTATAGCAAAAATTTTTAAAGCCGGCGGCGCACAGGCCATCGCGGCTATGGCTCTGGGAACGGAGAGCATCCCGAATGTTTATAAAATCTTCGGACCCGGCAATCAATATGTTGTCGCCGCAAAAGAGTTTGCCCAAAATTATAATGTGGCGATCGACATGCCAGCAGGTCCAAGTGAAGTTCTGGTCATTGCCGACAGCCAGGCTGTTCCTGAATTCTGTGCAGCCGACTTACTCTCACAGGCCGAGCATGGAAGTGACAGTCAGGTAATTTTTATCACAGATAATGAAAAAGTCCTTACTGAAACGATGATGGAAACAGAAAAACAACTTAAAATGCTTCCCAGAAGCCAAATGGCAGCAAAAGCACTGAAAAACAGCCACTTTATCCTGATGAATTCAATCAATGAAGCATTACAGTTCAGCAATTTATATGCACCTGAACACCTGATTCTGGCCATAATAAATTTTGAAAACGTTTTATCGCAAGTTCAGAATGCAGGTTCGGTTTTTTTGGGGAATTATTCCTGTGAAAGTGCGGGAGATTATGCAAGCGGAACCAATCACACACTTCCTACGAACGGATTTTCAAAGAGTTACAGCGGCGTTTCGGTAGACAGCTTTGTGAAAAAAATTACTTTTCAGCATTTGTCTGAAAAAGGACTGAAAAATTTAGGAAAAACAATAGAAATCATGGCAGAAGCGGAAGGGTTACTTGCCCACAAAAATGCCGTTACCGTAAGATTAAATAAAAACAATGAAAGATTTTAACATCGACAGTCTCGTCAGAAAAAACATCCTGGAATTGCAGCCTTACCTAAGTTTTAGGGATCACAATCAATTCAGTTCTCCCATTTTGCTTGATGCCAACGAAAGCGCTTATGGAGAACTGAACCGCTATCCGGATTCAACACAGAAAAAATTAAAGCAGAAATTATCGGAATTGAAGGAAATATCCGAAAACAGGATCGCGATCGGAAATGGCAGTGACGAACTGATTGATTTAGTCATAAAAGTATTCTGTGAGCCTAAAAAAGATGCTGTTTTAGTAATGAATCCGTCGTTTGCGATGTACGGTTTTTATGCCTCAATTAACGAAAACAAAGTGCTAAAATTAGATTTGGATGAAAATTTTATTATCAATAAAGAAGAATTTCTCAAAATGTCAGAGAATAATAAACCTAAGGTTTTTTTCCTCTGTTCACCCAATAATCCCACCGGAAACTCTGTAGAGGATATAGAATTTTACGTTCAGAACTTTGATGGAATTGTTGTAGTGGACGAAGCTTATATTGAGTTTTCAGGAAAACAGTCGAGTATCCGGTTGCTGGAAAAATACTCCAACCTTATTGTCCTTCAGACCTTTTCAAAAGCTTGGGGAATGGCCGGTGCAAGGGTAGGATGCGCCTATTCTTCAAAAGAAATCATCACCTTGATCAACACGGTAAAACCACCTTACAATGTTAACTCGTTAAGTTTAAATAAAATAATACAATCTATTGACAGCAAATATAAAACAGAACGACATATCGAAAATACTTTAACTCAGATTCAATGGTTGAAAAATAATCTTCAGCAAGTTAACTGCATCGAAAAAATTTATCCTACAGACGCAAATTTCTTTTTGGTTGAATTTAAAAATGTACAAAAAGTATACGAGTGTTTATTGGAAAATGAAGTTCTGACCAGCAAAAGAGATCCGCAAATATCAAATTGTATCAGAATAAACGTGGGGAGCAGGGAAGAAAATAAAAGACTTTTGGAAATCCTTAAAAATATTGAATCATGAAAAAAGTATTGTTTATAGACCGTGACGGAACACTGATCGTAGAACCACCGGTTGATTTCCAGGTTGATTCCCTTGAAAAACTGGAATTCTACCCGGGTGTATTCCGGAATCTCGCAAAAATTACCAAAGAGCTCGATTTTGAATTGGTAATGATCACGAACCAGGATGGGCTTGGAACAGATGTTTTTCCGTACGAAAATTTTATCAAACCTCATGAAAAAATGTTGAGATCCTTTAAAAATGAAGGAATTTTATTCAACGAAATTCTGATTGATAAAAGTTTTGAACACGAAAATCTGCCGACTAGAAAACCCGGAACCGGATTACTTGGAAAATATGTATACGGTGATTATGATCTTAAAAATTCATTTGTCATTGGTGACAGGCTCACGGATATTCAGCTGGCAAAAAATTTAGGTTCAAAATCAATTCTTATCAGTAAGAACCAAAATAAAGAAGCTGACCTGACGACAGAAAGCTGGGATGAAATTTATCGCTATCTTAAAAAAATACCCAGGAAAGCACAGATCATCAGAAAGACAAATGAAACGTCCGTAAAAATAGAAATCGATCTGGACGGAAATGGAAAATCTGAAATCTCGACAGGTCTTCCGTTTTTTGATCACATGCTGGAACAAATTTCCAGACATGGCAATATTGATTTAAAAATCAAGACAAAAGGAGATTTAAAGGTAGACGAGCACCACACCATCGAGGATACCGGTATTGTTCTGGGAGAAGCATTTGCCCAGGCATTAGGAAAGAAAAAAGGAATTGAAAGATATGGCTTTTTACTTCCGATGGATGATTGCCTGGCGCAGGTAGCCATCGACTTCGGAGGACGTTCATGGCTGGTCTGGGAAGCCGAATTTAAAAGAGAAAAGATCGGAGATGTTCCTACGGAGATGTTTTTCCATTTCTTTAAATCTTTTTCAGATGCAGCGCACTGCAACATCAACATCAAAGCTGAAGGTGCAAATGAGCATCATAAAATAGAATCTGTTTTTAAAGCTTTCGCAAAGGCTGTAAAAATGGCAGTCAACCAGACCGATCAGAATTTTAACATTCCATCAACCAAAGGCACTTTATAGAATGATAGCGATCATCAAATACAACGGCGGAAATGTGAGCTCCATACAGAATGCCTTACAAAGATTAAATGCAGAATCAATAATTACGGATGACCCGGAAATGATAATGAAAGCTGACAAGGTCATTTTCCCGGGTGTCGGCGAAGCTTCTTCCACCATGAAAATTTTAAAGGAGAATGGATTGGATTCGCTAATTCCTTCTTTACAACAGCCGGTCCTGGGCATTTGCCTGGGCATGCAACTGATGTGCATGAACAATGAAGAGGGAAATACACAGGGAATGGGAATTTTTAATGTCAATGTAAAACGTTTTCCGGCAAAGGATATCGTTCCGCACATGGGATGGAATGCCATTTCAGAATTTAAATCAACAGTTTTTTCGGGAGTGGAAGAAAAAAGTGATGTCTATTTTATCCACAGCTATTATTGTGAATTATCGGAGAATACAACCGCTCTCTGCGATTATATCCTGCCGTTCAGCGCTTCTCTGCAAAAAAATAATTTTTATGCCATGCAGTTTCACCCTGAAAAATCGGGAGCTACCGGAAGCCGTTTATTACAAAACTTTTTAAATCTTTAAGAATGAAAATTATTCCAGCCATCGATATTATCGACGGAAAATGTGTCCGGCTGTCGAAAGGCGATTACGGCACAAAAAAAATATACAATGAAAATCCTGTGGATGTTGCCAGGGAATTTGAAGATTCAGGTATAAGGTATCTTCACCTGGTTGATCTGGACGGCGCGAAATCAAGGCATATCATCAATCATAAAGTTCTGGAATCCATTGCAAAAGAAACGTCTCTGGCAATTGACTTCGGAGGAGGGCTGAAAACCGCTGAAGATATTGAAACCGCTTTCAGTTACGGAGCCAATCAGATTACCATAGGGAGTATCGCCGTTGAAAATCCCGATTTTTGCTTTGATCTGATTGAAAAATACGGATCTGATAAAATAATCCTGGGTGCCGACTGTGAAAACCGGAAAATAAAAACTTCCGGCTGGCTGCAAAACAGCAAACTGGATATTATTGATTTTATTCTTAATTATCAGAAGAAAAACATCAAAAATGTGATATGCACCGATATTTCAAAGGACGGAATGCTGGGCGGTCCTTCGACAGCGCTGTATCAGGATATTCTAAGTAATACTTCAATAAATCTTACGGCCAGCGGAGGAATTTCAAGCCTGCAGGATCTCTATGAAATGAAAGCAATCGGCTGCTCTGCAACCATAATCGGGAAAGCTATCTACGAAGGGAGAATCAGTTTAAAACAACTTCAAAATTTTATCCTGAATGCTTAAGAAAAGAATTATTCCCTGCCTGGATATTAAAGAAGGGACTACCGTAAAAGGAATCAATTTCAATGATCTCATTTACGCGGGAAATCCTGTTGAGCTGGCAAAGAAATATGAAAACGACGGGGCCGACGAATTGGTTTTCCTTGATATCACCGCAACCATTGAAGAACGAAAGACATTTATTGAGCTGGTGAGAAATATAGCGGAAGAAATAAGCATTCCGTTTACCGTCGGCGGTGGCATTTCGTCCGTTGACGATGTCAGAAGACTATTGCAGGCCGGAGCAGATAAGATCAGTATTAATTCCTCTGCCGTGAAAAACCCGAAGCTGATCTCTGATCTGGCTAAAGAATTTGGAAGTCAATGCGTTGTGGTTGCCATCGATACCCGTTTTACAGATAATGACGATTGGGTTCATATTAAAGGCGGAAGGGAAAAAACCGGAATAAAAACAGAAAAATGGGCGAAAACAGCGGCAGAACTGGGAGCGGGAGAGATTCTGCTGACTTCAATGAATGGTGACGGCACAAAAAAAGGATTCGATCTGGACATCACGGGAAAGGTTTCCGAAAGCATAAATATTCCTGTTATAGCTTCGGGTGGAGCAGGCCGTATTTCGGACTTTGAAGATGTTTTTAATCTCACAAAAGCCACCGGCGCTCTGGCAGCAAGTATTTTTCATTTTAATGAAATAGAGATTCAGAATTTAAAAAGTGAATTAAAATCTAAAAAAATAGCAATACGATGAGAATCAATTTTAATAAAAACAATGACGGACTGGTTCCTGTAATCATTCAGGACGACCGAACCATGCAGGTTCTGATGCTCGGATATATGAACGAAGAAGCCTTTGAAAAAACGAAAAATGAAAAGGTCGTTACCTTTTACAGCCGTACAAAAAAGAGATTATGGACCAAAGGTGAACAATCCGGAAATTTTCTTACCGTAAAAAGTATAACCGTTGATTGTGATGAGGATACCGTTCTGATAAAGGCTATTCCTAGAGACGTTGTATGCCATACGGGAGATTTCAGCTGCTTCGGAGAAAAGGAAGCAAAAGGCTTTTTATATGAACTTGAAACAAAAATCAGCCATAGAATTACTGAAAAAGATGAAAACTCGTATACCTATTCACTATTTCAGAAAGGAATCAATAAAATAGTACAGAAAGTAGGAGAGGAAGCCGTAGAACTGGTTATTGAAGCAAAGGACAGCAACAATGATCTCTTTAAAAATGAGACCGCTGATCTGCTATATCATCTTTTAATCTTATTAAGGGTTAAAAATCTGAGCTTACAGGATATTGAGAAAACTCTTGTCCAACGGAATAAATAACTTTACCAAAAAAGTATCGGCGGGTTTAGCCCGCCGATATTTCGTAAAAAACAAATTACCTTATTTTCCAATAATAATCTTTCTCACCGCTGTCTGACTGCTTGATTTTATATTGCATAAATAAGCTCCGTTTGCCAGTGAGGAGACATTGATCTTTTTCTCATTTTGCTTACTGATGAGTAATCGGCCGTTCATATCGGTAATTTCGATATGAAAATTCCTGATGTCTTTCGGCAGTTCGATATTTATGAAATCTTTAGAGGGATTAGGGTATAACTTTACCGATTCCAGGGAATGCACATTCACATCTTCAGTAGCAAGCTGCACAGATGTTGCGGTGGCGAAATGCTGGAGTGCTCCCACAGCGGCTTTCCCGACGTTGTATACATAAACCGGGTCTACATTAGCAAAAGTGTCATCAACCGTATGTTCGTTGTAGCTTCTTTCATTCTCATAAAATCCGGTAATAATATCG
>JBMDXW010000149.1:0-1883 GCA_048594965.1 Chryseobacterium sp. | reverse complement strand
GGTTTCTATGCTTCTGTTTTTGCCTTAATATTTTCAATTACGGGATTATTCTATGCATTCTTCGTCGTACAGGCTGCGATCTATTTTATTTTTTCGGGAGGGAAAACCGCTTATCCTGATTTTTCATCGATTAAAACCAAGGCTCCGATTGAGTTGAGAACCGAAGGGACTTTAGATAAAATCAGCAATACGGTAAAAGCAAAATACCCCGATTCCTACGGTTTCTCTATTGATCTCGGGCATGAACATATGGATGATCATGAGCACCCGAATTTTGAAGTTTATGTAAAACATTTATCGTACTCTTATCATAAAAGCAGCAGTCTTATTTTTGATGAAAACTCAGGAGAACTGCTCCATACTCACGACATGAAAGACAAAAATTTCGGGGAAAAAGCCGTGGGAGCCAACTACGATATTCATGTCGGATCTATTCTGGGGCTGCCTACAAAGATTATCGCTTTTCTGGTGAGCCTCGTATGTGCTTCATTACCAGTTACTGGCTTCATGATCTGGTGGGGAAGAAGGAAAAAGAATAAACTGAAAGCAACGTAATATTTTTTTAAAATAAAATGTTGCTTAATCGTCTAATAATAAGATCTTTTTTATAATTTTAGCCTTTTACAATTATTAAGAAGAGAAATGTCATTAGTAGATTTGTCAAAACACGTTGCGCTGGGAATTGATATTGGCGGAACGAATACAAAATTTGGAGTGGTAAACCACAGAGGTGAAGTTCTGGAGAAAGGAAACATCCGTACCGATGCCTACCCTACCGTAGAAGAGTATATAGATGCTTTATACGAGGCTGTTCGTCCGATGATCGATAGCCACGGAAAAGAGAAAAATTTTGATGGGATCGGAGTAGGAGCTCCAAATGCCAACTACTATACAGGAACGATAGAGCAGGCGCCCAACCTTCCCTGGAAAGGCATCATTCCGTTTGCGGATCTGATGAAAGCCAAATTCGGACTGCCTTGTACCATCACCAATGATGCCAACGCGGCAGCCATCGGAGAAATGCTTTTCGGAGCTGCAAGAGGGATGAAGGATTTCATCATGATTACCTTGGGAACCGGCGTAGGAAGTGGGATTGTTGCCGGCGGTAAGCTGATCTACGGACATGACGGATTCGCAGGTGAACTGGGACATACCATCGTAAAGCCAGGTGGAAGAAAGCACTGGAGTACAGGTTCTGAAGGTTCTCTCGAAGCTTATGCTTCCGCAACGGGAATTGCCATCACCGCAAAAAAAATGCGCGCTGAATTTCCGGAGTCTATGCTGACTCAATATCCTGAAGAGTCGATCAACTCCAAAACCGTACATGAATGTGCGCTGAAAGGTGATCCGATCTCCATAGAAGTTTTCAGGTATACCGGGCAGAAACTCGGAGAAGCACTGGCCAATTTTGTCATGTTTTCATCCCCGGAAGCCATTCTTCTTTTTGGAGGGGTCATCAAAGCCGGAGATTTTATTTTAAAACCTACAAAACTGCATATGGAACGAAATTTACTGCCTATTTTCAGAAATAAAGTGAAACTGGTATTCAGCGAGCTTGATGAAGCAGATGCTGCCATTCTTGGTGCTAGTGCTTTGGTTTGGGAAAAATAATTGACCGTAATTTTATAGAAATACGAGCATCCTTTTTTAAGGGTGCTTTTTTATTGATAAATAAAACTTTGCGTCGAAGAAATATCCCGCGGATTTTGGAGATAGCACGGATTTTTTCAACGCAAAGATGATTTGCAGGCCGATTACTTTAGGAGGCAAAGGCAATAAATTGCTTCGCGAAGCAAACGTTAGCTTCATCACTCAGCTTGCTGATTCACTCTTTGCTTCCTTTAAGATATGCATCATAGGAATAAAACTTTGCGTCGAGGAAA
>JBMDXW010000148.1:0-4336 GCA_048594965.1 Chryseobacterium sp. | reverse complement strand
GCTTAAATTTCACATCATAACAGCGGTTGCTCCTGCGTTGTAAACCCGGAATTCCGTATAAATCATAAATCCTTTTCCATTTGCGAATAATAGACTCATCCAAACCTATTTCCCGAGCTAAAGAGCAGACCGAAAGATTGTATTTCGCTATTCTTTCTATGCAACTCAACTTAAATGATAAACTATATTTTGATATTCCCATAAATAAAAAAATGCCCCTAAAAAGTGTCTAACTTTTTGGGGGCAGTCCAGATGCTTCCGGATTTCTGCTTTGTATCTTAAGTGTAATTTTGTTTTTAATGTTTTTATTTAAAGCTGAAAACTTTGAAATTAATGAAAACAGAACTGTATTTCATTTATTTAAGGTTTAAAAATGAACGGAATAATAAAAGTTAAGCCAAACAAAATAAAATCCCCGAATATTCAATCCTTTTGCTATTTTTGTGCTACTAATATTATATTGAAATGTCTGAAATTGAGAACCTGCAAACTCAAAACATAAAGAATAATCCCAAAATCATGAAGGCCTGGGCTGTTTATGACTGGGCCAATTCGGTCTATTCACTGGTGATTACTTCTACAATTTTTCCTATCTATTATTCTATTCTGACGACAGCGTACGAGAAAAAGGAATATGTACAGGAAACGAATTCCTATATCGATGTCCCGGTACGGCATATGATAAAACTTTTCGGGGTAGAATTTCATCCGGATGAAATGTATGGGTATTCATTAACCCTTTCCTTCCTGATCGTGGTATTGTTATCTCCGTTTTTGTCATCATTGGCGGATACCATTGGAAATAAAAAATCTTTTCTGCAGTTTTTCTGCTATCTGGGCGCTACTTCCTGCATGGGACTCGCCATGTTTACGGGAATGCACAACGTATTTCTTGGACTTCTGTTCAGTATAACCGCAAGTGTTGGGTTTTGGGGAAGTCTCGTTTTTTATAACTCATTTTTACCCGATATTGCCACGCAGGATAAACAGGATGCGCTTTCTGCAAAAGGATATGTGTACGGATATATCGGCTCCGTGGTACTTGTTATCATCTGTTTACTTTTGATCCAGGTTTTCGCTAAAGGTGCGGAACAGCAGCTGCTGTTTACAAGGATCAGCTTCCTGCTTACCGGCGCATGGTGGTTCGGTTTTTCACAGTATACCTTCAAACATTTACCGCAGTTTGGAAATGTTAAGGATAAGCTGCCAAAAGATCTTGTGCTTCTGAATTACAAAAACCTCTTTAAAAAACATGAAAATCAGGGTGGCTTTTTTGAAGTATTGAAAGATAACCTGAGTTTCTATAAAGATATCGCCAAAGAAAGTTTCAACGAATTGTTTAAGGTAGGCGGTGAGCTTTTCAAAGACAGAAATCTCAAGTTTTTTCTTTCCAGCTTCTTCTTTTACAGTGTAGGAATGCAGACTATTTTCTTAATGGCAACCTTATTCGGGAAAAGTGAAATAAACCTTGCCCAGGACAAACTGATCGGAACCCTTCTGGTAATCCAGATCGAAGCCATTATCGGAGCGGTGATTTTCTCGAAGCTGTCTAAAAGGATCGGAAATAAAAATGTGATTTCTATCGCTGTGATCCTTTGGATTGTGGCTTGTATCTGGGCCTTCTTTCTTAATAAGGAAAACCCGACGGTTGAGTACCAGTTCTATGGAGTAGCTGCAGTGGTAGGACTTGTTATGGGTGGCCTACAGGCAATGTCAAGATCTACTTATTCCAAATTGCTGCCTGAAGATTCTATGGAGAATACAACGTTCTTCAGTTTTTACGACGTTCTTGAAAAACTCGCGGTAATTTTGGGAACTTTCATTTTCTCGACGCTGATCGGGCAGTTCAATAATATGAGGTACGCGGCTTTGTCTATGACGATATTCTTTGCGGCAGGGCTGGTTCTCGTAAGATTCCTGAAAGTTTCGACCCACAAAAAGTAAAAAGATTTAAATAATATTGAAGACGCTCTTTGAAGCGTCTTTTTTTATTTATTATTTTGCTTGTTTTGTGTGACTTGTTTATTGTTAAATTTGTATTTTTATGAAAATAATACAAAATTGATAGAATATGTTTTCTTTTTTTGTTTATTTGCAAATTATAAATTACATTGGAAAATGATAAAAAAACTACTCGTATTCTTTACCTTGCAATGCTTGATTTTCGGTTTTTCACAGGATCTGAGGCCTATAGCAAAAAAAATCTCAGAATATCATCATCAGCAGAAAAATTTCGACAGGTATGATTTGTTTAATAATAATACCGATTCAGAGCACCTTGCAGAGTACAAAAGATCAGCAACTGATATTTCAGTCCTGAACATTGATGCTAAAAAACTTAAAAAACTGGTTAACGAAAAACCGGAATATATTGAAATATCATTTCCTTTTGACGGAAAGGAAATAACGCTTGAACTCTATAAAAGTGAAATTTTCACCAAAGAATTTAAAGTAAAAACCAATAAAGGTGAAATCGTAGACTATACGCCGGGAGCCTATTATCAGGGAATAGTAAAAGGTGACAACCATTCGGTAGCAGCCTTTAGTTTCTTCGATAATGATGTAGTAGGAGTAGCTTCGACGCCGGAACTGGGAAATATTGTGGTCGGAAAAGTAAAAAACTCCGCCGACTATGTCAGCTATTCGGATGCGAAACTTACAGGCTTAAATCCTTTTATTTGTGGCGTAGACGAATTAGCCGAAAACAATAAACAGAAAGTTTCTTTTGACCCGAATGCCAATAAAACGGCAGGTAAGCTGCTCACCCAGAATTGTGTGCGGATTTATTATGAAGTATGCTACACGCCTTACGTTAACAACGGTTCCAGTACAACCACCACAACCAATTGGCTGACGGCCATTCATAACAATATTTCCACCCTCTACAACAACGATGATGTTAAGATTGCTCTCAATGAAATTTACATCTGGACCACTGCAGATCCTTATACAGGAAACCCGAATACCAATCTCGCCAGCTTCAGAGCCAACAGACAGACTTTCAACGGAGATCTTGCGCATCTGGTAAACCAGCCAACTACAACGAGTGTTGCCTATATCAATTCGCTTTGTACCACCAACAGGCATGCATATTCAGGAGCTGCCCAGACTTACAATAACGTTCCGGTATATTCATGGACAATACAGGCAATGACGCACGAAATGGGACACAGCCTCGGTTCTCCCCATACGCACGCCTGCGCATGGAACGGAAACAATACCGCGATCGACGGATGCGGCCCTACGGCAGGATTCGATGAGGGATGTACAGGTCCTCTTCCTTCAACAACAGAAAAAGGAACGATCATGAGCTACTGCCACTTGGTTTCCGGGGTAGGTATTAATTTCAGCAATGGTTTCGGAGCACAGCCCGCTGCACTGATAAGAAATACCGTAGAATCAAAGCCGTGTCTGGGAACAAATTGCACGGCCGCCTGTCCTATCACCATTTCAGCGCTCTCGGTATCAAATATTACGCAGATTTCTGCCAATGCAGCTTTTACCGATGCTACGTCAAATTTATGGAAATACAGGCTTACCAAATTTGACGGAACACCGGTTTCGTCGGGAACGATCTCTTCGCCTTCCGTGAGCCTGTCCGGACTTCAGCCGGCGACGTATTACCTGTTATCGGTAGGTACAGACTGTTCTGCAGGATATCAGAGAACACAGATGTTTCTCACTGACGGTGACTGGTGTAACGGTGCTTTATTTACAGATACCGGCGGTCTAACCTCCAATTACGGAAATAATCAGACTATCATAAAAACATTCTATCCGAGTTCTGGGGCACTTACCATGAGCTTCACTGAATTCGGGCTGGAAGAAGATTATGATTTTATGTATATCTACAACGGACCCTCCACAAGTTCGCCGTTATTTGCCAATGGAAACGCATTGACAGGTTATACACTGCCGGGAACATTCACTTCGACACATCCTTCGGGCGCTATTACCGTACGATTTGTTTCGGATGAGGCTGAGAACGATATAGGCTGGAAAGCCAATTTCTCTTGTTCGGTGCTGGCCGTTGAAGATGCGGATACTAAAAATAATTCAGTCAGTATTTATCCTAATCCTGCGAAAAATATGATTACCATTTTGTCCAAAGATGCTCTTAAATCATTTAAAATTTATGATGAAGCCGGTCGTCTTGTGAAATCGGAAGCGGCAATAAAAGCAAGTCGGTTTGATGTTAATATTTCTTCAATGCAGACATGTAATTACTTCATATATGTAGAATAGTTAAAACATATTTTAAACAAAAAACTTATTAAACAATAATTTAAACAAAATGTAATTAAAGGCTGACCAGTTTTGGCTTTTTTATTAATTT
>JBMDXW010000147.1:0-7994 GCA_048594965.1 Chryseobacterium sp. | reverse complement strand
TAAATAAACCGTAGTATTACTTTTAGGATAATAAGTCTGAGCAAAAGAAAGATCATTAATGAGGTTGATATACAACGATGACAGGTCATCCGGATTTTTTTTTATTTTCCCTTGAATAACCTGTTCAATTCCCAACCATTTTTCTTTATTTTGTTTAATGAAATAAACTTCTCTCATAACTTAAGGCTAAAATAATAAAAATTATGTCTCAAATTGCGATTAATACTTCACAAAATGTAAATATTAATTTCAATGTCGCCAGTATCGGAGACCGGGTGATCGCGTTCATACTCGATCTTCTCATAAAAATCGCATACGGGATTGCCGTGCTTTATACTTTTTTCAGCATTTTAGATCTGGGCTATCTTCTTTCCGGCATGGATCAATGGTCTGTTATGGCGGTATACATTATTTTACTGTTTCCTACCGTGGTTTATCCAGTTGTTCTTGAAAGCCTTATGGAAGGGCAGACCCCGGGAAAGAAAGTAATGAAGATCAGGGTGGTAAAAATAGACGGTTATCAGGCAGGCTTCGGAGATTATCTTATCCGTTGGATTTTCAGGATTATCGACACGTCTTTTGCCGGAGTAGTAGGGCTTGTCTGTATGATTATTTCAAAAAACAATCAGCGCTTGGGAGACATTGCTTCGGGGACGGCCGTTATTTCTCTGAAGAATTCCATCAATATTTCTCATACGATCTTAGAAAATATCCGTGAAGACTATGTTCCTACTTTTCCGCAGGTCATTGCTCTGAGCGACAATGATATGAGAATCATAAAGGATAACTACCTTAAAGCGTTAAGAGTAGACGACCGGCAGATCATCAGTAAGCTTTCAGATAAAATTAAAAGCATCCTGAAGCTTGATATCGACCCTGCAAAGATGACGGAAAGGCAGTTTATAGGCGTCATCATTAAGGATTATAATTATTATACCGGAAAGGATAATTAACAGAAGCGGTCAATTATTTTAGGAATTTTTGATTGGATTTAGCTCAAAAGAGAAGTTTCTTGGTGTGGCTGCTTTGTGATTCTCATTTCCTGATGTCCATGGAAACATCCGCGGTGCACTTTTTGTACTTTCAGGATAAATAAAACTTAGATTATGAGATTTGAAAACAACAGGTCGGGAAACGGCGGAGTGATTACATTAAACAATGAACTCAAAGAAATCGGGAGGCTTACGTATACTATTTTTCCTGAAGAAAAGAAACTGATTATCTCTTTCGTTTTGGTTCATCCTGAATTTGAAGGCCGTGGAATGGGAAAATATCTTGTGGAAGAGGGAATTAAATTTGCCCGTGAAAACAAATGGAAGGTATATCCTCACTGTTCCTACGCGAGATCGGTGATGATGAGAATGAATGATGTAGACGATGTTTTTCTACAGCGATAAAACTTCCCGTACAAGAATTTCTTCAATATCATCGGGATAATCGACCTTTAAATGCTGGTCTGAAGTTACCCATTGCTCTATTTCTTCCAGCTTTAAAACTTTAGAGTTTGGAATTCCCATTTTGTCCAGCGCACACGCATTGCATTCCTGCTCATACTGATTATGAATAGGGATAACGAATAGTTTTTTATCCATAAACAACGCTTCAGCCGGGCTTTCAAAGCCTGCATTGCAGAGAATTCCATCACAATTTTCAAAAGATTTCAGGTATTCAATTTCATCTATAGGGAAAACCTCTACATTATTTTCTCTAAACCAGATTTTAGAATATTTTGAAAAAACTTTCCATTGCACCGGAATCTGCTTTAATACAGCAATAATATTCCGATCTGAAAAGCTGGGAAGATAGACGAGATAAAAGCCTTTCCTATCCGGATTAAGATTCCTGATTTTTTTCCGGATCACGGGCTTTTTGATTTTCGGGTGATAACTTTCAAAATGAAAGCCAATACGTCTTTCACCGGGAACATAATACTTCAAAACCAGGTCTCCGAAAAAATCTTTTTTCTCAGGTTTCGGAGTTTCTTTAAATAACATCGATGCCTGATGGCTCAATTCAATCATAGGTTGTTTCTTTAATTTACAGGCCCAGCCGGTGAGCGGCTCGTAATCGTTGATGATCAGATCGTATTTCGAGAGTTCAATTTCTCTAATAGCTTTAAAAGCTTCAAGAAAACTATTATCCGTAAAGGTTTTGCGATACGATAATCCACCTGTTTTATCGTAGAGCAGGGAAATGCCCCGATGTTTATAGTTGATATCAAAATCAGCCTTTAACTGCGACTGATGACCACTAATCAATGTTTCGACGGAAGCATATTTTTTGAGAATGGGTACAATTTCCTGTGCCCGCGCAACATGCCCGTTTCCGGTTCCCTGAAAGGCATAAAGGATTTTCATTTTGCAAAATTGGTTACTATTTTTAAAAGCTCAGAACTGTTGATATCCTGAATTTCTTCGGTCCCATCGTCCTTTAGTAAATGTTTGTGCTCTTCATAATAAAAAATCTTCCATTCTTTGTCATGATATTCCAGAGCGGAAAGATTTTCAATCCAGTCTCCCGAATTCAGATAAGTGCAGCTCCCTTTTTTATTGATCACCTCACGGATTTGCGGCTGATGGATATGGCCGCAGATCACGTAATCGTAATGGTTATCAATAGCCAGCTCAGAAGCCGTGAGTTCGAAATCCCCGATGTACTTTACGGCTTTTTTTACATTGTTCTTGATTTTCTTTGAAAACGAATACTTTTCCTTACCCATTTTCTCCAAAAACCAATTTACCACATTGTTGATAACAATGAGCAGGTCGTAACCTTTCCCTCCAAGCTTGGCGATCCATTTTGAATGCTGCACCGACGCATCAAAAACGTCTCCGTGAAAGATCCAGGTTTTTTTATCGTTAATGTCTAAACAGATTTTATTGCAGACTTTCAGTTTACCCAGTTCGAAGTCGGTAAACTTCCGGAACATTTCGTCGTGATTTCCGGTGATGTAGTACACATCCGTATTTTTAGTGGCAAATGAAAGGATCTTTTTGATCACTTTCAAGTGGGGTTTAGGGAAGTAAGACTTTTTGAACTGCCAGATATCAATGATATCGCCATTCAAAACCAATGTCCTGGGCTGAATAGAATTAAGATACCTGAGTAATTCTTTAGCCTTACATCCGTAAGTTCCCAAATGAACATCCGATATGACAACTAATTCAACGTTTCTTTTCATAGTTTTATGCAAAGAAACTACTTGAAAGTTAACTGTATATGAATGTTATATTATTTTTATAGCGTTTCCATCAACTCTTCAGTGATTTCCATATTATGATAAACGTTTTGTACGTCATCATCATCTTCGAAGCGCTCAAGCATTTTCATATTGGCCTTAAACTGCTCTTCATTCACTTCTTTTGTATTGTTAGGGATTCTTTGAAGTTCTGCGCTTTTTGCTTCTATTCCTAATTCATCCAGCTTGTGAGATAAAGACCCGAAATCTTCAAAAGCAGTGGTTATCATTACTTCTTCTTCATCTTTTTCTACGTCTTCTGCACCGCCATCAATCATTTCCATTTCGAAATCATCCCAGTCCATTTTGATTTGTGCAAGGTCAATGGTAAATATTCCTTTCCTGTCGAAAATAAAAGCAAGCTCTCCGTTTTTCCCCAGGTTTCCGTCGAATTTATTGAAAACGGCTCTTACGTTAGCAACGGTCCTTGTTGGATTGTTGGTCGTACATTCAATGAAAAATGCAACTCCACCCTGTCCGTATCCTTCGTAAGTAATTTCTTCATAATTTTCCGCATCTGCACCGCTTGCCTTTTTGATTGCTCTTTCCACATTATCTTTTGGCATATTGGCACCTTTTGCGTTCTGGATACATCTTCTCAATGCAGGATTGGATTCAGGATCAGGACCGCCGGCTTTTACCGCTAATGCGATATCCTTACCTATTTTAGAAAAAGTTTTGGCCATCTTATCCCATCTGGCCATTTTAGAAGCTTTTCTATATTCAAATGCTCTTCCCATTTTATTTTTTAAATTTTCAACAAAATTAATTAAAAGTCAACGAAAAAAAAATACCTCCAGAAAACTGAAGGTATTTATATTTAGAAAAATTTAATTATTTTTTCTTTTTAACTACTTTTTTCTTAGTAGTTTTTTTAGCTGGAGCTTTTTTCACTGGAGCATCTTCGTAATCTTTTTTCTTCAATGCATTCCACTCGTCAGCGTTTTCGATAGCTCTTACAACAACTTTTCTGTCAACTTGTCTTTCAGCGTCAGAAGCTGTTGCAGGAACTGTAGCTTTAGCTTTACCAACACCTACAGATTTAAGAGCGTTAGCATCTACACCTCTTGCATCTAAAGCAGCAACTACAGCAGCAGCTCTTTCTCTAGATAGTTTCAAGTTGTAAGCTTCAGATCCTTTAGCATCAGTTTGACCTTCTAATAGATAGTTACCACCATCTTGCTTAATTAAGTTAGCAGCTCTGTCTAATGCTGGAGTTGATTCAGCTTTGATTGTAGCTTTGTTGAAATCGAAATAAACATTTCTGAATTCTTGCTCAACTTGAGTAGCTGTTACACTCTTAGGCTTAGGACATCCGTTGTATTCTGGAAGACCTGGAACAGTAGGACAAGCATCATCTTTATCTAATATACCGTCACCATCTGTATCTGGCCAAGGACATCCGTTGTTTTCTGCAGGACCTGCAACTGTAGGACAAGCATCATCTTTATCGATTACACCGTCACCATCAGTATCTGGCCAAGGGCATCCGTTGTTTTCAACCGGACCAGCTACATCTGGACACTGATCGTCTTTATCCGGAACACCATCACCGTCGGTATCAGGACATCCCTGGAATTCCGGTAGACCTGGTGTATCAGGACATAAATCGTCTTTATCTAAAATACCATCCTTATCTCTGTCTCTGTTTCCGAATCTGAAGTTCAATGAAGCGGAAGCTTGCCAGAAGTTGGCATAGTTTGCTTTATCCCCAGGAGTAGAAACGTAATCTCCCTGAACACCTAAACCGAAGTTTTTAGTTACCCAGAAGTTAACCCCTGCACCTGTAGCCACTGTAAAATGGTTTGCTTTGCCGTTTTCGTTACCATTCTCACCGTTTCCGATCCATGCACCATTGGCATCGGTTCTAGGGAAAGTAAGAGAAGTATAATCGTGTCTCAGGTAGTTAGCACCAACTCTTAAATACGGATCGAACCAAGATTCTTCATCCCATAAAAGACCTGCAGCTTTAGCCTGGAAACCAAGACCGGTCATCAACATGAATTCTTTACCCATGTTAAATCTCTTGTTTTCAACGTTACCTACAGTAGTTTGCCAGTCGATTACCAAACCTTTACCTATGTTTCTAGCAACAGTAAGTTTAGATAATGGCGGAGTGATAGAGAAGTTGTTCAAATTGAACATTGTCTTCGTCAAATTATTAGCAGAGAATGTATTACTGAAGTTTTCTCTCTGTGCCAGATGGTTTTCCGCGTGAGCACCAACTCCGATCATCCACGGATTGTTGGTAGTCTGAGCGAACACAGTAGAAGCGACAGTAAGCGCCAATGCTGAAATTCCTAATTTTAGATTTTTCATAGAATTAAATGATTAAATAATTGATAATGCAAAATAAATATAATTTTTCTTTATATACAAAGTTTTTCCGATGATTTTTAACTTTTCTTTAATATTCTGTCGAGGTTTCTTTTATTTTCTCTATCTTTAATGCTCTCCCTTTTATCAAAGAGTTTTTTACCTCTTGCAAGGGCAATTAAAACCTTTGCTTTTCCTCTATCATTGATGTATAATTTTAAAGGGATAACCGTATTTCCTGCATCCTTTAATTTCTTCTCCAGTTTTTGCAGCTCTTTTTTGTGCAACAGCAATTTCCGTTCCCTTTTTGTTTTATGGTTATAAAATGTACCCAGTTTGTACTCATCAATCATCATGTTGATGATGTACAGCTCGCCTTCAATAAACTGGCAGAATGATTCTGCAATGGAAGCTTTTGAGGATCTGAGCGATTTTATCTCAGTTCCTGTGAGTACCATTCCTGCTTCATATTCTTCAATAATCTCATACTCAAATCGGGCGCGCCTGTTTAATATATTGACTGTCTTTTCAATCTTCATCTTAAAAATTTCTTCTTAAATATATAAAAAATACCCTACATTAAAAACTTGAATATGACATTATTACGAAATACCCAAATTCTTTTCGTATTTTTGCGCCAAATTTACAAAACTATATGTTAACAGTATCTAACTTATCTTTACAATTCGGGAAAAGAGTTCTTTTTGACGAGGTAAACATTATGTTTACGAAAGGAAACTGCTACGGGATTATCGGAGCAAATGGTGCAGGAAAGTCTACATTCCTTAAAATATTAACAGGAAAGCAGGACCCGACAACTGGACACGTATCTTTAGAACCTGGAAAAAGAATGTCAGTTCTTGAGCAGGATCACTTTGCTTACGATCAATATACTGTTCTGGAAGCGGTTTTAAGAGGTAATAAAAAATTATTCGAGATAAAAGAAGAGATGGACGCGCTGTATGCAAAAGAAGACTTCTCTGATGAAGACGGAATCAAAGCAGGCGAGCTTGGTGTCATCTATGACGAAATGGGCGGCTGGACTGCAGAATCTGATGCACAGACTATGCTTTCCAATGTTGGAATCAAAGATGATATGCACTGGCAGATGATGAGCGAACTTGAGAACAAGGACAAAGTAAAAGTTCTATTGGCACAGGCCCTTTTCGGAAACCCGGATGTACTGATTCTCGATGAACCTACGAACGACCTTGACATCGATACGATTTCATGGCTTGAAGACTTCCTTGCGGATTACGAAAACACCGTAATCGTAGTATCTCACGACCGTCACTTCTTAGATACCGTTTGTACACACATCGGTGACTTGGATTATGCTAAATTAAATCTTTACACAGGTAACTACTCTTTCTGGTACCAGGCTTCACAATTAGCGACAAGACAAAGAGCGCAGGCGAATAAAAAAGCGGAAGAGAAGAAAAAAGAACTTCAGGATTTTATCGCACGATTCAGTTCTAACGTAGCTAAAGCCAAGCAGGCAACAGCAAGAAAGAAAATGATCGATAAACTGAACATTGATGATATTAAGCCTTCTTCAAGAAGATATCCGGCAATTATTTTCGAAATGGAAAGAGAAGCGGGAGATCAGATCCTGGATGTTAAAGGTTTAGAAAAAACAAAAGACGGAGAATTATTATTTTCAAATATCGATTTAAATCTTAAAAAAGGAGATAAAGTTGCGGTTTTATCTAAAAACTCATTAGCCATTACAGAATTTTTCGAAATTTTAGCGGGAAATGTTGAAGCTGATAAAGGAACAGTAGCCTGGGGAGTTACGACAACACAGTCCCACATGCCTTTGGACAACACCAACTTCTTCCAGGAAGACCTGAGCCTGGTAGACTGGTTAAGACAATTCACGAAAAACGATGAAGAGCGTCACGAAGAATTCGTAAGAGGATTTTTGGGAAGAATGCTTTTCTCAGGTGATGAAGCTTTGAAATCATGTAAAGTACTTTCAGGAGGTGAAAAAATGAGATGTATGTTCAGCAGAATGATGCTTCAGAAAGCAAACGTTCTTTTGCTTGACGAACCTACCAACCACCTGGACCTTGAAAGTATTACTACTTTGAACAACTCATTATCCAATTTTAAAGGAAACATTTTACTGGCATCCCATGACCACGAAATGCTTTCTACTGTCTGTAACCGTATCATCGAGCTGACTCCTCAGGGAATCATTGACCGAGAAATGACTTATGACGAATACCTTGCTGATAAAAAAGTAAAGGAATTGAGAGAGAAAATGTATTCTTAAATATTTAAAACCGTTCATGACTGGACTGCCCCCAAAAAGTTAGACACTTTTTAGGGGCATTTTTTTATTTATGGGAATATCAAAATATAGTTTATCATTTAAGTTGAGTTGCATAGAAAGAATAGCGAAACACAATCTTTCGGTCTGCTCTTTAGCTCGGGA
>JBMDXW010000146.1:0-7689 GCA_048594965.1 Chryseobacterium sp. | reverse complement strand
GTATAACTGCAATTTTCAGGTATTATTCTGTATTTAGCTCACTAATATATCGCCCGTCATGATTTCGGGTATTTCTACGCCCATCACTTTTAGGATGGTTGGAGCAACATCTCCCAGTTTTCCGGGTTTTAGATTCCAGGTTTGGTCTTTATCCATCACAATAAAAGGGACCAGATTCGTGGAATGCTGTGTATTCGGGGTTCCGTCCGGGTTGATCATCACATCGGAATTTCCGTGGTCCGCGAGAATGAAAACCGCATAACCATGCTCATAAGCGGTAGTCGCTACTTTTTCGATGCATTTATCTACTGTTTCCGCTGCTTTTACGGCTGCTTCGAAAACACCGGTGTGTCCTACCATATCGGTATTGGCGAAATTTAAACAGACAAAATCCGCGGTTTCATTTTCCAGTTCCGGAACGATGGCATTGGTAATATCGTAGGCAGACATTTCCGGCTTAAGATCGTATGTAGGAACGTCTTTCGGGCTCGGACAAAGTAATCTTTTTTCGCCGTTGAAAGGCTCTTCTCTCCCTCCTGAAAAGAAGAATGTTACGTGAGGATATTTCTCTGTTTCCGCAATTCTGATCTGTGTCTTATGGTTTCTTTCAAGAATTTCGCCCATCGTTTCCTTAAGGACTTCTTCATCAAAAACCACATGCACATCCTTAAAGGTTTTATCGTAATTGGTTAAAGTAACATAGTACAGCGGAAGCTTTCGCATAAAATACTCAGGGTGATCGTGCTGGGTCAGTACTTCGGTGATCTCACGGCCCCGGTCTGTACGGAAATTGAAACAGATCACGACATCATGATCGTTGATTTTAGCAACGGGAACTACATTTCCGATCGCTGTGGAATCGATCATGATGATCGGCTTCATGAATTCATCGGTGATATTTTCATCATAAGATTTCTGGATCTCAAGCAGGGCATTGGTGGTCTGGGCGCCTACGCCTTCTACCATCGCATCGTAAGCAATTTTTACACGCTCCCAGCGCTTGTCTCTGTCCATGGCGTAATATCTACCCACTACGGTAGCCAGCTTGCCGACCGTTTTTTCCATATGGTGCTGAAGATCTTCAATGAATCCCTTCCCGGAATGCGGATCACAGTCACGTCCGTCTGTGAAAGCGTGAACAAAAACATTTTCGTGTAAACCGAATTCGTGGGCAGCCGTTAAAAGACCCTTCAGGTGATTGATGTGCGAATGTACACCGCCATCGGAAACCAACCCGATGAAGTGTAGTTTTTTGTTTTCTCTCTTAGCATATTCGAAGGCATCCTGAATAACTTTCTGCTGACCCAATGATCCGTTTTCCACGGCCATGTTCAGCTTTACAAGATTCTGGTATACGACTCTTCCTGCGCCGAGGTTCATGTGTCCTACTTCAGAATTTCCCATCTGTCCGGCAGGTAATCCTACGGCAAGCCCGCTCGCTTCAAGCGTGGTGTGCGGAAAATTTTTCAGACAGTTATCTATAAATGGAGTGTTTGATTTGTCAATGGCTGAAACGTCCTGATTCATTCCCAATCCCCATCCGTCAAGGATGGCTAATATTGCTTTTTTCGACATTTTGTATAAACTTTTGTATGACAAATTTATTTATTTTGAAATGAATTCAAGAACCGGCAGACTTAAAATTTGTTTAAAATTGAGTTTTACCTCTGAGGATTTGAAAATTTTGGAAAAATATTTTATTAATTTTGCTGCATGGACTTAAGAGATCAATTAAAAAACCTTTTTCCTGATCATGAGGAGCAGGATTTTGAAATGCCTGAAGAAGCATTTAAACAGAAAGAACCGCTTATCTGCAAATTTGAGAAGAAAGGCCGGAACGGTAAACCCGTAACCATCGTTGAAGGTTGGGAAGGAAGCGAAGAAGATCTTAAGAAAATATCGAAAAAAATAAAAACCACCCTGGGAATCGGTGGCTCTGAAAAGGATGGAACGATCATTATTCAGGGGGACAATCGTGATAAGATCATGAATATCCTAAAAGAATTGGGGTATAAAACCAAAAGAGTCGGCGGATAGGTTTGTTTTACTAAAGCCCTTTTTTCAAACGCGAGGATCGCAAGGATTTGTTGAAATTATTGCGTATATTTTCGGTCGCGAAGGCACTTCGTTCAGCAAATGATAGCAAGATTCTTAATCAGTAATTGAAGACTTCGACGTTATCAAATGGATTACGAACAAAAAAACAAGAAATCTATATTGTAGATCTTCGCAAATCGCGTTAAGAACAATTCTCAAATCTTACGGCTCAGACTTTAAATATCATCCGTAAAAGCTTCTTTTCTGTTATCATTTGCTGAACGAAGTGCCCTTGCGAACGGATTAAGAGTTAATCTTTATAAAAAATTCTTTGCGAACATCGCGTTAAAAACCATTCTCAATTTTACAGCTCATATTAAAAATAAATCTGCGTTTCCGGCATTATTTTTTTCAGGTTTTCGATGGTTTCTTTGTCCATGGGATTTCCGGTTAATATCAATGTTTTCAGGTTTTTCAGCTTTGAGAATTCCTTCGGGAGGTCTCTCAGGCTGTTATTCGCGAGGTTCATGCTGACCACCTTTTTGAGTCCTTTCACTTTGGGGGAAATTTCGTGGATGCTGTTCTGGCTTACATTTAAAAACTCAAGGTTTTTTGATCTGAATAAACCGTCGGGAAGTTTCCTGATGGAATTCTGCTGGAGTTCCAGGTATTTGATCTGCTTCGGGAATTCAAGCTCGCCCAGATCGTTGAGCTGATTGGCAGAAAGGTTTAATGATTTTAAATTTTTAATTTCATCAAGGTCTTTCGCAATAAAGCTGATCTGGTTTCCCTGCAGGTTGATCTCTTCCAGGCTTGGGATCTGTAATAAAACTTCCGGGAAGACATTCAGATTATTGGCATCCAGATGAATGACTTTCAGCTTCTGAAGTTTGGCCAGGTTCGGGTTAATGCTTGTCAGGCTGTTTAAATTAATGGAAAAGCTTTCCAGCTTCTGAAGCCCGGCGATTTCATCAGGAATATACTTAATGCTGTTCTCATTAAGATTTAAGATCGATAATTCTTTCAGTTTAAAGATCGATTCATCCATTTTTTCAAGTTTGTTTTCCATTAAATTCAGAAAGAATATGGAATTCAGTTTTTGGATGTCAGCCGGAAGATTAAAGATCTTTTTACCCCTGAAGCTCATGCTGTAGACCGTCTTCCCGCTGTTCAGTGCCTCATCGACATTGGTGTAGGTAGGATATTTTACGGGATCGATCTGCGCTTTTGCCTGTGAAAGAATAAGAATGAAGACAGAGAAAAACAACTTTTTCATAGAATAGAAAAGCTACCGGCAATGGAGATTACCGGCAGCTGTATAGTGATTAATACTTTATTTTTTCAGCAATTTTACGGTCTGCTGGAATCCTCCTTCTGCTTCGATGTTCAGAATCAAAACTCTTGAAGCTTCAAGCTGCTTCGTAAAATCAAGGTCAAGCATTTTGTTAAGCCCTGAATATTTCTGGGTGAAAACAATCTTACCATCGATGCTGTAGGCCGTTACGGCAATGTTCTTCAGTCCTTTCGGAGAATTGATCTTTACCATTCCTGAAGTAGGATTCGGAGCAACAGTCACTGTGTTTTCTGTAGGCGTATCGATGGTTCCCAATGTTCCGGCTGTTCCTAAATTGTTTTTAAGAGCGATGACCACCGTTGCCGACTTCCCTCTGTAGTCGATGGTGTTTCCTGTGGCATCAACATCGGTAGAGATCGTGGAATCCGGATGCTGAACAGAGAAGAATCCGAATTTATGATCCGGGGTAAAGGTAAGACCTGTCGGTTCCGAACCTGCCGGCATGGAAGCAAACAGTTTTACTTTTGGGTTTGCCTGCGTGTGATCCGGTGCCACTACCCAGATGTAGTTTTTACCACCGTCCTGAAGTACCCAGAGGTTTCCAAGTTCATCAAACGTAAGGTTGTCGTTTCCGTCTCCCCAGGCTTCTGTTTTTGTTCCCTGAGCAGTTTCAAAAGAATAGTTGGTGTTAAGGCCTCCGACGAAAGTTTCCACCTGAGAAGCGGTAGTTCCGTCATCTTTTAATCTATATACTTTATTTAAGCCTTTAGCGGTAAAATAAATTTTCCCGTCAAGCGGACTGATGTCCACATCTTCAATACCGTTGAAAGAAGTCCCTCCAAGAGATTGTGCCAGAGATGCGGTGTTGTTCTGGTCGGCCTTTGTTTTATTAGGAACCTGAATCCATGTTGCCGTAGTCGCTACAGGGTCTCCCCCGCTTAATCCCTGATCCAGTTTCAATACATAAAGGTTTCCTGAAGAAAGGTTGTTCGGCGTATCCATTACGTATTTGTATACCATGTGCGTACCGCCGTCTTCACCGTAATAGGCGATCGTTCCGGCATTGTTGATCACCACGTTCTCGTGGTTCATGATCCCCATCTGCCATAGTTTTCCTTTGGATCCGTCGGCGTTCTGAGAAATCACCTGAGCGGTTGCAGGATCGATTTCTACCAACCATCCGTAATCTTTCATTCCGTCTGCGTTGACGTCATTGGAAGTGGTCTGCTCTTCTGCCGTCACGATCGTTCCCCAAGGAGTAACCCCTCCCGAACAGTTCCTGATCGTCTGTACAAGGCTCGGCGCCGAGAAGCTTACCGCTCTTGATCTCGTCAGCTGCCACAGTTTCGTCGTCGCGTTATAGTTGATCTCCGCCATGGTAACGCCACCCGGGTTGGTTTCATGGTTTACGGAAAGATACCCGTTCGTGCTGCTGGCGTTTTTAGCGACGTAGGCTGTAAAGTCGTTCTGGCCGCCTACTAATCCTCCTCCTTCGGTATAGCTGTCTCCTTCTTTCAGGATCAGCTGGTATTTATGTTCCGCAGGGATGATCAGTTTTCCGGTTTGTGCCGTTGGTGCGATGGATGTAAAGCAGCTGATATGAGCGGCATTACAAGGCACCGGTGTTCCTGTACCGGTTGTTTTCAGGTAAGCATCTATTCTAAGGTCTGAGCTTTCCGCCCCTCGGTTGTGAAGCTCGATGGATATCCTGTTGGTTCCGTTTACGAATTTTGATTTTGGAATGGAAAAAATATTGTAAATATTTTCATCAGAACCGCTGATGGTCGTGGAAGACCAGGTGGTGAAGTCAACTGTCCCGGCAGGCATGTTGTCTCTTACCACCTCTTCCCCATTCAGGTAGACAATGATCCCGTCATCTCTCATGATGCCCAGTTCCATGGTGGAAGAAAGGTCATTAAGGTTTACCGTGAAATCTTTCGCGAAATAAGCCGTGATAAGTCCTGTAGCCGTTGGTGTCGTCACAGGATCACCATATCCCAGCGGTCCGTTACCCTGAGACCATGCCGATACATCATAGTTGGCGTTTTTCCACTGGGAAGCCAGTGCCGTGTTGGTGTCGTTGTACTTCCAAGAAGAATTCTTGTTGAAGATAAAGGTCTGGGCATTCAATAAAGAACCCGCGACCATTGCAAGAGCTGCAACTGTTAGTAGTTTTCTTTTCATTTTAAATTTCGATTTATTAAGACATTGCAAAACTATTTTTTTGCGGTGAACGGGCTATTAATAGGACTTTAAATAAATATCACCGAATATTAATTAATGAAGAACTTAATGTTAATGGGGTTAAGGCTGTGTTAAATTTGTGCTCATTTATATTCCAAAAACATGAGTCACATTGGATTTTAAAATGTTTGGGCAGCCTTTTTATCTACGACTGAAATTAAAAAGTAATTTCTTAGGCTCCAGGAGTAACAATAGCGGTGCAGTAGAAAAACAGCGGCATATCGCAGGCACGCCTTAAGTGTGCTATGATAAGATAGAACTCCTCTGGAGTTCCGGTACAAGATGATGATATTGATCTACACAGATATTGCTCCGACGGAGCAAATCCCACACTGCACGTGGCTGATGCTTGTTTTTCATGAATTTTTGCTTACTTCACCTGGCTGATGGCGTACTTCACCTGGATTTTCCTTACTTCATGTGGGTGAGGGCTGTTTTTCATGGTTAAAACCTTACTTCACCTGATTAAAATGGATTTGCACCAGGTAAATGACGATTATTGCAGGCAAATATCGTTTTGCACTAGGTTAAAATGGATTTGCAGCAGGCAAATAACGATTATTGCAGACAAATATCGTTTTGCAAAAGGTTAAAATAGATTTGCAGCAGGTAAATTACGATTATTGCAGATGAATATCGTTTTGCACTAGGTTAAAATGGTTTTGCGACAGGTAAATGACGATTATTGCAGGCAAATATCATTTTGCACTTGGTTAAAATGGACTTGCGACAGATAATGATTAAGATTCATTGAAATGTTAAACATCTTCTTATCAATAGCGTCGGGCTTTAGTTCGATGAAATGATAGCAGCCTGCCATTCGGCTTTAGCCAAAACCTATTGGAGCTCGGCTAAAGCCGGATCATCAGGCATCACATCGTAAATGGGCTAAAGCCCATTTCTATTGATATTATACTCATTTATACTTCGGATTCACGTTAATTAACCTTCGTTTTACTGATGTCGGTAAGCGAATTGAGAAATGCGACGAGCTGCTGAATTTCGGTTTTAGAGAGGTTCAGCTTATCGGGGGCAAGCGTTTGGTTTTTGATTTTTAATCCTAATCCTTCTCCCCCGCCTTCGTTGTAGAAATCGATAACTTCTTCCAGGGTATTGAAAGCACCGTTGTGGAAATAAGGTTTTGTAAGGGCGATGTTCCTTACGGTGACGGTCTTGAAAGAGTTTTCGTAGATCCAGGAATTCTCTTTCCTTACCGGGCTGTTGATCCGTCCTCTGTCGGCATCAAGCTCGACGGGTTTCCGACTGATCGGTTTTGCAGTTACACCCAATACTTCAGATTCATTTTCATTAAATAAGGGCGGAACGAGTCCTGAGAAATTCGGGGCAAAGTGGCAGGTCGCGCAGTTCGCCTTTCCCATAAAAAGATTAAAGCCTGCTTTGGCATCGGCAGAGATTTCTTTTTCGTTTCTCATGAATTGATCGAAGTCGCTTTCGTAAGAATATAAGGAAGCTACGTATGAACTCAGGGCTTTTGAAAAATGCTCACGGCTGATATCACTGTTCCCGAAAGCTTTGGCAAATGCTTTTTTGTATTCGGGTTTTGTTTTCAGTTTTTTAATGATGTTTTCGTAGCTGGTGTTGAATTCGTCTTTGTTGTAGATCACATGTTCGGCCTGCTGCTCAAGATAAAAAGCCCTCAGGTCATAAAAGAATCTTTTGGCAAAAACGGCATTGTATAAGGTAGGCGAATTTCTCAATACGGTCTTTCCGTCGACGTTGCTCTGGGATTTGGCCTTAAGATCGGTGAATGCATTTTCGGGAAGATGGCAGGTGGCGCAGCTCATTTTGCCGTTGTCGCTGATGTTGGTGTCGTAAAAGATCTGTTTTCCCAGTTTCCGTAACGTTTCGCTGTCTTCTTCTTTCTTCAGCATCGTATAAAAATACGGATCGAGGAAGTCACTGCTGAAAAAATCGCTGCTGGCGGCATTCCACCCGGAAAATTCTTTCAGGTCATCTGTTCTGCCGTCCCAGCTTCCGAGTTCTTTGTATAGGGGCTGAATATATTTTTTGTAAAATTCGATCCGGTCAAAACTTTCAAAATCGGTGTGGGCGGAAAGATATTCCATCCCAGAAGTGAATAAGGCATTGGCTTT
>JBMDXW010000145.1:0-9885 GCA_048594965.1 Chryseobacterium sp. | reverse complement strand
ACGTGGAAAGTGAAAAACGCGTTTCCTCTGAAAATGCAGTCTACCGATCTGAAAGCAGAAGGAAATGAAGTGGCTATCGAAACCCTGGAACTTGCTCACGAGGGATTAACTATTGAAAATAACTAATCATGGCTCTTTTATATCCTCCCACCAGTTTCTCTTTTATCGTTAACGGGATTTCAACAACAGAGGGTATTGACTCCAGATTTCAGTCTGTATCTGGTTTATCCACAGACATTCCAACCGAAGAATATGCCGAAGGTGGCGAAAACAGATTCGTTCATCAGCTTCCTTTACGGCCGAAATATCCCAATCTCGTTTTAAAACGTGGCCTCATCGTAAGTTCCGGACTGATAAGCTGGTGCAGAAATGCCATGGAAAACTTCGAATTTGAGCCGCGGGATCTCATCGTTTCCCTCTACGGAGGGCTGCAGTCTACAGCACCGCTCATGGTCTGGAATGTCGTAGGCGCATACCCGGTACGATGGGAAGTTTCAGAATTCAACGCGGAAGAAAGCAAATTGGCTATTGAAACGATAGAGCTGAAATACAGATATTTCACCATACCCACATCGTTAGCAAGTTTAGGCTTGTAATTTCTCAATCAATCTAAGCGCACGGAAAGCGTCTCGGCCTCAGGATAACTTTCAGCACCCTATTTTTCAAAACAAGAACAACAAAAGATCGGTCTATCGAAGGACTGAACGTATTCTTCATGTGCTTAGATTTTTTTTAAATAAATGTTAAATCATTGGTTTTTAATATTTTAAAATTAAATATCAATTAAAAACAAACAAAATGCCAATAGAAATAAAAGAGCTTCACATTAAAATAAATGTGGACGAGAAAACAGCAGCACCGGTCACCGCTTCATCACCTGATGAGGCAAAGATCATGCGGGCTGTGAGTGAAAGTGTAGAGCAGGCCGTCAATATTCAACAACGTAAAAAAGAAAGATAATGAAAGGAGCACTTCAAAAACTGACCATCGGGACCTACGAAAATTCCGATTACGATAAGAGAATTGAAAATCATGCTTTTACGGCATTTATCAATCCTACGGGGTATTCCGTAACCTATAAAACGGAGCTTGAAGCCCCTTTATTACCAGGAGCTGCCAAAACCGATGCAAAATATGTCGCATCGCCCTCTACCGATTTGCAATTGGAATTTCTGTTTGATGGAACAGGGGTCACGGAGGCCTATACCGGGAATAAACTGATCAATAAAATCAAAGGAAAGGCATTTGAGAAAACATCTGTAAAAGATCAGGTTGACGCATTTTATAAAGCGACAGGTCAGGTAGCAGGTCCCATTCATAAGCCGTACAACATTATTATCAATTGGGGCGATTTTGAATTTAAAGGCGTACTGGCAGAATTTACGGTAGAATATAAATTGTTTGATAACGAAGGAAAACCGCTGAGGGCCATCGGAAAGGCAAAATTCAGTGAATCCATAAGCCCAAAGCTGGAAGCGGCAGAGAAAAAGAATAATTCACCCGACCTGACTCACAAAAGAACCGTACAGGCCGGAGATACCTTGCCCTTAATGACCGAAAAAATTTACGGAGACTCCAAATACTATCTGGAAGTTGCAAAAGTAAATGGTCTTGTTAATTTCAGACAGTTAAAACCTGGGATCGAACTCTATTTTCCGCCATTAGAAAAAACATCATAAAATGAATAACAGCGGATACATACAAACAGCAAAAAACCCGGATCTGATTACTTTTAAAGTGATGTCCGGAGGTACGGAACTCCCCGGAAAGTACGGTGTAAAAAGCATTGTCGTAGAAAAAGAGGTCAACAGGATTCCATACGCCCGCATCGTAATTTTAGACGGAAGCGTAGCGGAGCAGGATTTCAAATTAAGCAACGAAGATCTGTTGATTCCAGGCAAAGAAATCGAGATCACGGCAGGGTACCATTCTGAAGAACAAACGATCTTTAAAGGGGTTGTGGTAAAGCATAATATCAGAGTGAGAAACGGTTCTTCCTACCTCATCATCGAATGCAGGGACAAGGCGGTAAAAATGACCTTAGGAAGAAAAAGCAAATATTTCTACGACAGCAAAGACAGCGATATCATGGAAGAGCTGATTGGCAACAGCGGCGCGACTGCCGATGTGGAAGCCACCCAGAATTCACACAAAGAGCTGGTTCAGTACCAGGCTTCCGATTGGGATTTTATGCTGACCCGCGCACAGGCCAATGGAAAGCTCTGCTTTGTGGAAGACGGCACCGTAAAAGTAGCCAAGCCCGATTTCAGTGGAGAAGCCGTAGAAACCGTTGTATACGGATCATCAGTCCACGAATTTGATGGTGAAATCGATGCCCGCGACCAGTTTAGCAAAATTACGGCTAAAACGTGGAGCTATACCGATCAGGAACTTACGGAGGCAGAAGCCAAAGATCCGGCCATCAGTCTCAATGGAAATCTTTCTTCCGGGGATCTCGCAAAAGTTTTCGGAATTGAAGACTTACAGCTGAAGCACGGCGGAACTCTTACCCAGGGCGAACTACAGGACTGGGGTGATGCCAAAGCAACCTTTCAGCAGCTCGCCAAAACAAGGGGAAGGGTAAAGTTCCAGGGGATTCCTTCCGTAAAACCTGGGGTTACATTAACGCTTCAGGGCGTGGGAAACCGCTTCAACGGCAAAATATACATCACAGGAGTACGCCACGAAATTATTGACGGAAACTGGCTGGTAGACGCACAATTCGGTCTTTCTCCAACGTGGTTTTCAGAAACCTACGATGTAAGCGAAATGCCCGGCTCAGGGATTATTCCCGCCATCAGCGGGCTGCACGTCGGGGTTGTCTCACAACTCGAGTCTGATCCGGATGGTGAAGACCGGATTTTGGTGCAGATACCGATCATCAACAACGAAGAAGAGGGAATCTGGTCAAGGGTTGCCACTTTGGATGCCGGGGAAAACAGAGGATCATTTTTCAGACCGGAAATCGGAGACGAAGTGATTATCGGGTTTATCAACGACGATCCCAACGATGCTGTGGTTCTGGGAATGCTGAACAGCAGTACGAAGCCTGCGCCGATCGTCGCTTCGGATGACAATCATGAAAAAGGATTTGTCACCCGGAGTGAGATGAAAATGATCTTCAACGACGACAAAATTTCCTACACCTTAGAAACCCCGAAAGGCAAAAAAGTGATCGTAGACGAAGATGCCGACATCATCAAAATAGAAGATGAGCATTCTAACCGACTGATGCTTAATAAAGACGGCATCAGCATCGAAAGCTCGAAAGACATTAAGATCAAAGCAAAAGGGGACATCAATATGGAGGGCGTAAACATCAACGTGAAAGCCAGTGCCCAGCTAAAAGCCGAAGGAAGCTCAGGTTCTGAACTGAAATCGGGAGCGGTAACCGTTGTAAAAGGCTCTCAGGTAAAAATCAATTAATCATGAAACCGGCAGCAAGAATTACAGATATGCATACCTGTCCTATGGTGACAGGAAACGTTCCGCACGTAGGCGGACCCATTATTCCGGCAGGAGAACCTACGGTACTTATCGGAGGAAAACCGGCAGCGAGAGTAGGAGACAAAGCGATGTGTACAGGTCCGGTGGACACCATCGCATCGGGATCTTCAAGTGTTTTGATCGGCGGAAAACCGGCTGCGAGAATGGGAGATTCCACGGCGCATGGAGGTGTCATTTCCGCAGGTGAACCTACCGTTCTGATAGGCGGATGATCTTAAGGTCAGCTTTTTAAGCTTTGATAAAATTTAAATGTAAACTGCCCGTAAGAAGCCGGAAAGCATTCGTAACAATCATAAAATCAATGTTAAAATGCTTGATGTCAATATTAAATATAACCAATAACGTATGAAAATAAATACAGATTTTTTAGGAACAGGCTGGAGTTTTCCGCCTGAGTTTAATGAAACTGAAGGAAAGCTGGCCATGACTTCAGATGTAGAGGATATCAACAACAGCCTCATGATTCTGCTGTCAACCCGCCCGGGGGAACGCGTCATGTTCCCGAATTACGGTTGCGACCTGCAGGAAATGCTCTTTAAGCCGCTGGATATCACGCTGATCACTCAGATGAAAGGAATCATCGAGCGAGCCATTCTCTATCATGAGCCCAGAATCAATATTCTGAATATCGGGATTGATGCCCAGGAGGAGCTTGGCGGTGAGGTTCTCATACAGATCAGCTACGAAGTAAGAAATACGAATACAAGAAGCAATATGGTTTTTCCTTTCTACAAGGAAGAAGCAACGGAAATATAATGATTTACGGGAGGTCTGCAGCCATTTTAAATACGACCAAACACTCCATGAAGTATTGCATCTTACCATAGACAGATAAATATATAAAAATGAAAAAAACAGATACATTTTCACATTATCGTGAAGGAAAATCACAAATGCAGCGCTTTTTAACAGAGCTCGATCCTGGCAATCTGGAATTGCACGATTTCGATTTGTTTGATTGGCTGTTATTTGCAAACAACTTTGCACAGCGTGTAAACTATTTCGAAAAGGATGATAATACAACACCAAAAGGAAACTGGGGAAATTTCTTCCTGGGTGATGATGCCAATGCCGTTCCCCGAAGGGAAAGCGTTGAGTATAAAAGTTTGAAAAAACAGGTTACAGACCTTATTTCCCGATTTGAGCAGGACAGCAGCCTTACTCCTCATCTTACTTTATTTGTCTGCTTCCTGAAATTATTGGACTTCTCCAAAAAAGCTTTTAATAATTTAACGAAAAGACATCTCGATTTCTATTATAATGAAATTCTTCAGATCGAAAAAAATGATGCTCAGCCGGATAAAGCGTATGTCATTTTCGAGCTGGCCAAAAAAGCCATTCAGGAAAGAATTCCCGAAGGAACAATGCTCGACGGCGGCAAAGATGCGAAAGGTAAAAAACGCATGTACAAAACCAATGATGAACTGACGGCCAATCAGGCAAAAGTAGCAGAGGTTAAAAGTTTTCTGAACGATGCTAAAAAAACAGAGCTGAAAATGGCTCCCATAGCCGATTCCGCCGACGGTCTGGGTGATAAACTTCCGGAAGAAAGCAATTACTGGTGGCCTTTCGGGTACAATACCGATGAAACCAATACGGAGAAACCAATCTACAAGGCTTTGCCGGACGCCAAGCTTGGATTTGCAGTGGCCTCGCCATTATTTGACCTGAAAGAAGGCGAAAGGACTGTAAACATAAAAATCGATTTTATTAAAAATTCAACGGGGAAACTGGAAAACCTTCCGGCAGAATTTATTGAGAATAATATCAGAGTGCTGTGCAGCGGGGAGAAAGAATGGCTGTCCGGGATTGTTCTGAAGTGTGTCACAAATGATGCCGGTCAGCTTGTGCTCTCTTTTACTTTATCTAAAGATTTTCCGGCGGTGGTGCCATACAAAAAAGACGTTCTGATGCAGTCTTTTCAGACCGTTTTTCCTGTCGTAAGATTGGTGATCGAAGGAGACAAATACTATGAGGTGTATGAAGCGCTTTCTGAAAAAATGGTGAATAATGTCGAAGTATCGGTTGAGGTAAAAGGAATAAAATCATTAACCCTTGAAAATGACAGCAGCGCACTGAATGCCGAAAAGCCTTACTACCCATTCACTGCACAGCCGGTAAAAGGATCTAATTTTTACATCAAATGCCCGGAGATGTTCTCCAAAAAATGGCAGAACGCAGAGATTAGCATTAACTGGAAAAATACCCCGGATTCGATTAAGGATCTGTACAGCGGATACATCATTCAGCCGAATCAAAATGTCAGTTTAAATGTTTTTGAAGGCCTGAAAAACACGTCCATTGTGCGTTCTGATTCTTATTTCACGGCAGATACTGCACTTCTGGAAAAAGAAATCTGGCAGGAAAAGAGCCGCGATATCGAATTATTCAAAAAGTCGGAAAACGGCTATAAAACGCAGTTTTCGATCTTCAATACAAGCAGTGAAGCGGGGAGTTCCGAGGCGATCAGATTAACACTCAACCAATCGTTTTTACAGGATGTGTACCCGAAATTGTACACCCTGGCATTATCCAGCAAACCGTCAAGTGATAAGATGATTCCCAATGAGCCATACCTCCCGTTTGCAGAAGATATCGAACTGAATTACAGTGCCAGTGAAACCGCCTATTCTTATCTGACCACAGAATTTGCGGGAGAGGCTTCCAAAAGTAAAGATCTGCAGCTTTATCACGAAGATGCATTCGGACAGTATGAAAAGGATTTGGAAACCAGGAGTATCGTTCCCGTTCATGAAAACGGAGGCGAGTTGTACATTGGTCTTGAAGCCGCGCCTCAGACGACCGTTTCCCTGCTGATCCAGATGCTCGAAGGCAGCGAAAATCCTCTGGCTGATCCATTCGGGGAGAAAGAATTTATCGAATGGCATATCCTGTCGGGAAATTCCTGGACGGATTTATCTAAAAATATTCTGAAGAACGAAACGAGAAAGTTCCTGGAGTCCGGTATTGTGCAATTCAAAATTCCAAAGGATATTCAGAAGGATCATACGAGGTTTACCAGCGGACTGGTATGGATCAGGGCCAGATCCCGAAGAAGTTACGATGCCGTCTGCAAGGTACAGGGAATTTATACGCAGGCTGTCCTGGCCACATTCGAAGATCAGGATAATGATCTTTCTCATCTGGAAAACGGTCTTGCTGCAAATACCATCACAAAACTGATGACCCGGGTTCCCCAGGTAAAAGACGTTGCACAGCCTTACAATTCATTTGGCGGAAAATATAAAGAAGCCGATACCGAATTTTACAGACGCGTGAGTGAACGCCTGAGACACAAGCACAGAGCGATCACCCGTTGGGATTACGAAAGCCTGGTTCTGCAGGAATTTCCAGAAGTTTTTAAAGTGAAATGCTTAAATCACACTTCTGAAAATTCTTATATGGCCCCGGGACACGTAACGCTCATGGTGGTTCCGAATATCAGAAATAAAAATGCCTTTGACATCTATCAGCCAAGGGTGAGCCGAGCCAGCCTGGGCAGGATACGGAATTATGTGAATGAACTGAATACCATGCATGTAAAGGCACAGGTAATCAATCCTAATTACAAAGAAGCAAAAATACAGGCTAAAGTGAAATTCTTCGAAAAGTATGACGAAACATTTTATATGAAGCAACTGGATGAAGATATTAAAAAATACATCTCGCCATGGGCCTTTAACGATTCAATGGATATTGATTTCAATGTGGAACTAAATGTCAACCAGCTGATTGCGTATCTGGAGCAGCTGTATTACGTAGATTATATCGACGAGATCAATATACGCGTAAATGATGTTTTACAGAAAAAATCTTTGATTGAAGTAGATCCGAAATCCATCCTGGTGTCTGCCAAACAACACCAGATTACGATTGCAGAACAAGCATGTATTTAATTATAAATAAGAAGAAACATAACCATGTCAGAAAATAAGCACATCAGTATACCCAAAAATGTAGAAACGCGGGATCAGAACGATTTTCAGTTTCTCCGCAAGACCGGGATTGAATACATCGAAAAATTGGGAGGTAAACTCTGGACCGATTATAATTCTCATGATCCCGGCATTACCACTTTGGAAGTTTTAAGCTATGCCATAACAGACCTTGGCATTAGAATGAACCTCAATATGGAAGATATCCTGGCTTCAAAGGATGCAGATTCCGATATTCACAGCCAATTTTTAAAAGCTACCGAGATCCTGCCATCAAAGCCATTAACCGAACTGGATTACCGGAAGCTGTTCATGGACATCAACATTACCGCCGGCCATAAAAGACCGATCCGCAATTGCTGGCTGGTGCCGAACAATGAATCATTGTATGTGGATTGTAAAACGGGACAGCTGGATTTTAAACCCATCGGAGACAAAACCAAAAGCTTCGATATAAAAGGTTTGTATGATCTTTACGTGGACTACGCCGAAGATCTGGATGACGAAACGGAAGGTTGCGGAAAATCCAGTGTCAATCTTCAGATCTTAGACCGCTATCATGCGAACAGGAGTCTTTGCGAAGATCTGGCCGAAATTAAAGAAATTGAAATTCAGAAGGTAGCGGTATGTGCCAGAATCGGTCTGATCAATAAAGCCGACGAAGAGTTGGTGCATGCTAAAGTTTTAAGAGCAATTCACAATTACCTCACGCCGGAGGTGCACTTCTATTCCTTGCAGCAGATGCTTGATAAAGGATATACCACCGATCAGATTTTCGAGGGGCCGCTATTGTACAATGGTTTTATCGATACTGAAGAGCTTAAAAACAGCCGGCTGAGAACTGAAGTCCGCCTTTCCGATATCATCAGTGAACTGATGAAGATCGACGGTGTTAAGGAAATTCACGAAATATCCATTGCGGGCTGCGATCAGGTGCTCAAACAAAACAATGACTGGCTGATCTGCATCGAAAAAGGCAGAAAACCAGAACTTTGCGAGCTGAGCTCGTTCAGTTACAGCAAAGGTTCTCTCCCTTTGAATATAAATGATAAAAAAGTGGAGGAATACGTACGGAATCTTAAAAAAGAAGAAGAAGTCCTGAGAGAAGATGCAAGACAGAACAAGGAATTGCCGCTGCCGAAAGGAACATCTTATGATCTGGCAGATTATGCGACGATTCTCAATGAATTCCCCGATACTTACGGTGTGGGAATCTCCGGAATTATAGGCAATAAGACTCCGGAAAGAGACGCACTTGCCAAACAGATGAAAGCGTATCTGTTGTTTTTCGATCAGATCCTGGCCGGCTATTTTAAACACCTTGAAAAAGTAAAAGACATTTTAAGTGTCCATGGCCATAGCAAAAGAACCTACTTCACGCAGGTGCTCAAAAACATAAAAGATCTGGACGAGCTCATATCCGAATATCCGGAAGATGACGATAAGCTTACCGATGCCTTATACGAAGCGCTTGATAACAGCGTTGAACGCCGGAATCAAGTGCTGGACCACCTTATTTCCCGATTTGCAGAGACCTTCAGTGATTATGCCTTCCTGATGAAATCCCTGTACGGAAATTCGGCCGATGAGATCGTTCTCACCAATAAGCAGAATTTCCTGGACGAATATGCTTCTTTAAGCAAAGATCGCGGAACCGGGTACAATTATACATTGTTTGGAAATTCGGATATCTGGGACACCACCAATATTTCCGGAGTGCAGAAGCGAATATCCCGTTTGTTGGGAATAAAGGACTACACCCAGAGGAATTTATCCCAGTCACCGGTTTTAATTACGAAAACGCTAAACGGCAATAAGCCAAACTATACCTGGAAAGTAAAAGATACCGAAAGCAATATTATTCTGTCATCCATTAAAAGCTATGAGATTGAATATGCGGCCACCAAAAATCTCAATGAGGCCATTTATCAGATCATCCAGATCGATGAAGAAGATCTTAAAAATAAACTAAACAGCCTTGGGAGCTGCCAGGACAATACCTGCTTCATCGGAAATATGAACATCCGGTTTTCGGGTGGCGGCAACTATTATTTTGATGTGGTAGATGATTCTCCGGAAAAAAACGTCATTGCAACACACAAAAGAACGAACCCTTACCCTAATCTGGGAGCGCTGAAAGAAGGAATAATCAAAACCGTAAAGTATTTTAAATATGACTTTACAGAAGAAGGGATGTTTCTGGTCGAACATCTGTTGTTAAAGCCTGCGGTAAAAGATTACAGGCTGATGGGCGGCATCGGGTGCATGGAGATCGACCGTACCTTCAAGGTGATGTATGATATCGAGGATTTAGCAGCTGCAGATCCCGTGGAATATTCGGAAACCTTTATGCATTCGTGCGAAGAAGACTGCGAGACAGATGTTTTCGATCCTTATTCTTACCGGGTGAGCATTGTTCTTCCGGGGTATGCGTACCGTTTCC
>JBMDXW010000144.1:0-4520 GCA_048594965.1 Chryseobacterium sp. | reverse complement strand
ACCCGAAACCGTAGCGGAAAAAGTTCATTTAATAGAATACGAAATTTTCCCAAAAGCAATAAACAAAGTATTAAATAATGTACCAATCTAGTAATGTATCAATTTACCAAATGATTGTTACATTGTTATACTGATACATTTATTACATTAATATAAAACACATTTAGATTTTATTATTTCGAAAAGCAAGAAAAATCTAAGTAAAAATAATAGACCGGAGGTGAAAGAACCGGTCAACAGTTTGAAATAGCTGTAAAAAGTAAAATTGAAAGTAAAAGTTCTTAATTAAAGAGAGTCCTGAAAGGACGACTTACATCAGGATAGGATGAACGTCCTATCAGATTGTAAAATGAAAGTCCTGAAAGGACGACCTACATCAGGATAAGATGAAAATCCTATCAGATTGTACATAAGAATTATTACAAAGAAAAAATTGAAAGTAAGATGAGCAAAAAAAGAGTTTTAATCAGTGTTTCTGACAAAAGCGGGTTGATCGAATTTGCACAGTTTCTGGAAGCCCAAAATTATGAGCTGATCTCTACGGGAGGAACGTTCAAACATTTGAAAGATGCTGGTTTAAATCCGATTCAGATTGATGAGGTTACCGATTTTCCTGAAATGTTGGATGGAAGAGTGAAAACATTACACCCGAAAGTTCACGGTGGATTACTGGCTGTTCGTTCCAATGAAGAGCACATGAATACCGTTCAGCAACACGGAATTGGACTGATTGACATGGTGATCGTAAATCTCTATCCCTTCTTTGAAAATGTAAACAAAGACATTTCCCTTCACGAAAAGGTAGAATTTATCGATATCGGTGGCCCTTCCATGCTTCGTTCCGCGGCTAAGAACTTTGATTCTGTGACGGTCATTACGGATGTGGAAGATTATGCAGCCGTGAAAATCGAAATGGAGCAGAACGGGGATACCTACATCGAAACCCGTAAAAAACTGGCAGGAAAAGTATTCAATCTTACTTCTGCATATGACGCAGCGATTTCAAGAATGCTTTTGGAAGAAGATTATCCGACTTATCTTAATGCTTCTTACAAGAAAGTTTCTGACCTGAGATACGGTGAAAACCCACATCAGACAGCCGCTTACTACGTTTCTACTTTCGAGAACGGTGCCATGAAAGATTTCGAACAGCTGGGAGGTAAGGAATTGTCTTTCAACAATCTTCGTGATATGGATCTTTGCTGGAAAGTAGTAACAGAGTTCAAAGAAGAAATGGCTTGTTGCGCCGTAAAACACTCCACTCCTTGTGGCGTTGCGATCGGAACTTCAGCCTTGGAAACCTATCAGAAAACTTTCGAATGCGATCCTGTTTCCATCTTTGGCGGAATTGTTGCAATGAACTACAAAATCGACGCAGCAACAGCGGAAGAGTTAAATAAAACGTTCCTTGAAATCGTAATGGCTCCTGAATTTGATGAAGAAGCTCTGGAAATTTTAAGAAAGAAAAAAAATCTGAGAATTATAAAAATCGTAAATCCTGTTTCTGACAAACAGACTTGGGTGAAGATCGACGGAGGAATTCTTGTTCAGGATAACGACAGTATTTTCTCTGAAGACATTAAAGTGGTAACTGAAACTCAGCCTACGGAAGAACAGAAAAAAGCATTATTGTTCTCTCAGAGAGTCGTAAAATATGTTAAATCCAATGCGATTGTAGTTTCCAACGGGATTCAGGCTTTCGGAATCGGTGGCGGACAGGTAAACAGAATCTGGGCAACCCAACAGGCAATTGAAAGAGCTAAAGAGAAGTTCTCCGGCGAATTGGTGTTGGCTTCAGACGCATTTTTCCCTTTCCGTGACGTGGTAGATTTCTGCGCTCAGGAAGGCATCACCGCGATCATCCAGCCAGGAGGAAGCGTAAAAGATCAGGACAGCATCGATGCAGCCAATGAGCACAACATTCCGATGATGTTTACCGGGATCAGACATTTTTTACATTAATGGTAAAACAACTGGCCTCCGGCTATCGGCAATTGGCTAAAATTATATTTTGAGATTGTATTTATAGCATTCAAAATTATATATTTGTAAATTATAGACTAGATAATTAAATAAAGTATGAGAATATTAATCATAGGTGAAGGTGGAAGAGAATCTGCTTTGGCTGTTAAACTTCAGGATGATTCGAGAATTACTAAGATGTTTTTCGCCAACGGAAACGCGACCACTGATGTAATAGGAAAAAATGTTCATTTATCAGAGATTAAAGAACTGAGAGATTTCGCAATCAAAGAAAAGATTGATTTAACGATCGTTGGTCCCGAAGCACCGCTGGTAGCCGGTTTGAAGGATGAATTTAAAAAACACGATCTTAAAGTTTTTGGTCCCGCTCACAAAGTGGCAAGCCTCGAAGGAAGTAAGGCTTTCTCTAAAAAATTCATGCAGACCTATGATATCAAAACAGCAAAAGCTGAAGTATTTGATTCATACAATGAGGCTAAACAGTATGTTCAGACCCAGCAATATCCTCTGGTAATCAAAGCGAGCGGACTCGCTGGCGGAAAAGGTGTCGTGATTTGCGATACGCTGGAAGAAGCGGAAGCTACCATTCATGATTTCATGATCAGAAGGATCTTTGGAGATGCCGGAATCCGTTTGGTGATCGAAGAATACCTGGAAGGGTTTGAAGCCTCAATCATTGCTTTCTCAAATGGGGAAAAACTTTTCCCTTGTGTTGCTGCCAAAGACTACAAAAAAGCAGGAAACGGAGATACCGGACCGAATACAGGAGGGATGGGATGTGTTGCTCCAAGCCCTGAATTTACGCAGACCCACTACGAAGACTTTGAAAAAAATATTATGCAGCCTACGCTTAACGGGCTTAAAGCAGAAGGTCTTGGTTTTAAAGGAATCATTTTCTTCGGATTAATGGTCACCAAAAACGGAACGTATCTTCTGGAATATAACATGAGATTCGGAGATCCTGAAACGCAGGTTTTAATGGCCTTAATGGAAAACAATCTTCTTGATGTGATCCAGGATTGTATGGACGGGAAAGAGATTGAGCTTAAGTTTAAAGACGAAAAAGCCGTTTGCCTGGTAATGTGCTCAGGAGGATATCCTAGAAATATCGAATTAGGTTTCGAGATTGTAGGAGAAGACAAAATGAAATACAGCAAGCTTTTATACGCCGGTGCCATCAGGAAAGGTGATAAAGTAGTTTCAAACGGTGGCCGGGTTCTCAATATTGTAGCTACCGGAGCAACGTACGAAGATGCCCGCAAGAAAGTTTACGAAGATGCAGGTCATGTACATTTCGATTACGGCTTCTACAGAGAAGACATCGGAAAGTTCTAACATAAATCACGAAAAAAGATTTGGAGAAATCCAGGTCTTTTTTTGTAAAGAATTTAATAGCAGTAAGCTTTAAGCTATAGGCGATAAGCTTTATATATTACAAATGCCTACTGCTTTCAGCCTATAGCCTAAAGCAATAACAAATATAAAAATGAACAACGGTATTATCATATTAGATTTCGGATCACAGTATAACCAGCTTATCGGAAGAAGAATCCGTGAGATGGGCGTGTATTCGGAAATTTTACCTTTCAATACACCATTAGAAACAATTTTAGAAAAGCAGCCAAAAGGGATTATCCTTTCAGGAGGCCCAAGCTCTGTTAATGCAGAAAATGCCCATCTGGTACAAAAAGAACTGTATGAGCAGGGAATTCCTGTCCTGGGAATCTGCTACGGAATGCAGTTAACAGCCCATCTTTTAGGCGGAAAAGTGCATAAAGGAGTAAAAGGTGAGTATGGGAAAGCCCATCTGGAAATCGTAAAAGAATCTTCTTTGCTGAAAGGTGTTACCAACAATTCTATCGTCTGGATGAGCCACTTTGATGAAGTAGGACAATTGCCTCCAGGCTTTGAGTTGAATGCACAATCAGGTGTAATTGCTTCCATGGCCAATGAAGACAAGAAAATCTATTGCGTACAGTTCCACCCGGAGGTTTCCCATACCGAAGAAGGCGGAAAAATGTTGGAGAATTTCGTATTCGGAATCTGTAATTCCGAAAAAAACTGGAAGCTAACCAATTACATAGATAAAACCGTTGCTGAAATCCGTGAAAGAGTAGGAGATCAGAAAGTCATCCTTGGCCTTTCAGGAGGAGTAGATTCCTCCGTCGCAGCCGTATTGATTCACAGGGCAATCGGCGATCAGCTGACTTGTATCTTCGTTGATACAGGCCTTTTAAGAAAAGATGAAGGCAAAAAAGTAATGGATAACTATGGAGAACATTTCCATATGAACATTAAACTCGTTGATGCTAGAGAAAGATTCTTATCAAAATTAGCCGGAGTTGATGATCCTGAAGCCAAAAGAAAAATCATCGGAAACGAATTCATTCATGTGTTTGATGAAGAATCCCATAAAATTGAAGGCGCCAAATTCTTAGCTCAGGGAACCATTTATCCCGATGTGATTGAAAGCCAGTCGGTGAACGGTCCTTCAGCGGTAATCAAGTCCCATCACAATGTGGGCGGACTTCCCGAAG
>JBMDXW010000143.1:0-2033 GCA_048594965.1 Chryseobacterium sp. | reverse complement strand
TCAAATGTATCGGCGGTCTCGGGTCTCAGCAAAGCATTTGCATTAGTTACGATGTTGCCGACGCGAAAGCCGCGGTACAACTCGTTCAAGGACGGAGCCCGAAATGAACGTGAATATGCCGCGTAGATCGAAACATCGTTTTTCAGTTCGTAGACAATACGAAGTCCTCTTCTGTCGGATTCATCTCTGATCTCATAGATTCCAGGTATTTTTTCTTCTTTAACCAGTTCTGCCGTCCGGGCAATCATTTCGGCTTTGTTTACCTGATAAGGAACTTCATTAACGATAATGGCATTTCTGTTTCCGATCTCCTCAAAAGCCACTTTGGCACGAAGGACTACCCTTCCTCTACCGGTATGGAATGCATCTCTCACCCCGTCGTATCCGTAGATAATTCCACCAGTAGGAAAATCAGGGGCGATAATGTGTTGCATTAATTCATCAATGGTAATGTCTTTATTGTCAATATAAGCACAGATCGCATCTACCGATTCAGACAAATTGTGAGGTGCCATATTTGTGGCCATCCCTACGGCGATACCGGAAGTTCCGTTTACTAAAAGATTAGGGATTTTAGAAGGCAATACGGTCGGTTCCTGTAAACTGTCGTCGAAGTTATTCTGAAAGTCTACGGTTTCTTTGTCCAGGTCTGAAAGTACTTCATCCGAAATCTTTTTTAATCTGGCCTCGGTATAACGCATGGCCGCGGGCGGATCACCATCCATGGAACCGAAGTTACCCTGGCCGTCTACCTGTGGATATCGAAGGCTCCAGTCCTGCGCCATTCTCACCATCGCATCGTATACAGAAGAATCTCCGTGCGGATGGTACTTACCTAAAACGTCCCCAACAATCCTAGCAGATTTTAAATATTTTCTATTAGAAAAAACCCCTAATCCATACATACCATAAAGTACTCTTCTATGAACGGGCTTTAAGCCGTCTCTTACATCAGGTAACGCCCTTGAGACGATAACAGACATCGAATAATCGATATAAGACGACTTCATTTCATCAACAATGTTGATAGGAATCAGTCTTTCTCCTTCTTTTTGCATAAACAAATTTTATTATAATGACAGTCAGACCCTTAGCTGTGTGTCTGAAAATTATTTTTTTTGAAATTTTATTAACGGGCTAATTTACGAAAAATTTGCCGATTTTTGCCTTAGAATTTTACTCTAAATATTAAAAAAATCATAAAATATGAGCGTACTGAGCATAACTTTCCATTGTACCAAAAACAACCTGGAAGAATGGGAAAACTATATGGATGATACCCTGATTTTAATGACTGAAAATCTGATGGATGTCAGTAAATACATTCTTTCGGAAGTGGATAGCGATTACATTGAAGATGGAAAAAATTATAACCTGCTCCTGATTTTTGATACCGATAATCTAAGGGAAGATTTTGTGAAAAGCGAGCTGGAGAATATCGCAGAGCGTGTGGAAGCGAAATTCGGGCAGGAAGTGATGATTTTTAATACCTTGCTGAATCCTAAGAAATCAAGATTTTAGAAAATATCTGATCTGGATCTAAAATAAAAGCCCGGAAATTCCGGGCTTGACTGTTTATCTTCTGTGTGGCGGCTCAGGAGGTCTCGGCGGTCTCGGCGGATGATGCAGACATGACGAAAGCACCGCTGTAACAGCCAATGCCATAAAAATTTTGGATAAATTTTTCATAATAAAAATGTATTTGGATGATAGTGTATTTATCAATCTGAATGCCAAATGATATTACTGCTGCTTACTAACAGCAAAAAGCAGACATCTGCAAAGAGTGCCTGCTTTTTAATTTTATCGGTGATGTCCTCGCCCTCTGTGGTGCCCGTGCCCGTGCCCGGGTCCTCTTTTTTCGTAGATGTAAACCTTCTTTGCCTGTCCCGGTGGCATTCCTCTTCTTCCGTGATGCTCATGAACGACACATGAAGCCATCATCATCATAACTGTTGTAACCCCAACAATTTTAATCAGATTTCTCATTTTTTCACTTTTCAAATTTCTTCAAGAAAGGTAACAATGTTAGT
>JBMDXW010000142.1:0-2099 GCA_048594965.1 Chryseobacterium sp. | reverse complement strand
CTATTATTACATAATAGGAAAAAGGCATGCTGTTGATCAGTTCCGCAATTTCCCTATGATTCCCAATACCGCCTTCAACCATAAAAACCCTGACTACATCTTTATTGAACATATTGGAGTACTCGGTAAAAAATGAATAGTTTTCATCCCTGTCTCCCTTGAACATAGCGCTTTCCAATATATAAAGATCTATACCGCTCCGTCTACCTGTCCTGTAGCAGAAATCAAAAAAATAAGCCGCATCCTCCAACTGCAGCAGATCCTTTGGCAATGTCCTTAACAGTGCAAAAGCAGCTTTAAAATAATCGGAAAAAGAATAGGCTGAAACATTGGTTATTAGTATATATTGGATCTGGGTCGGTGAAACAGTTATTTCCTGGCCCCTAGTCCCTGAACTTTCGGTCATTTAGTAGGTTTTGGATGAGTAAAGATTTTCAGTTGGGGAATTTCTGCCCCTTTAGCTCTGTATCAAAACGGCAGGTTATCATCCTGGCCGGCGGTTTCCTGCTCGACTGCACCTTTGGGCAAAGGGACATTGTTTACTATAAAGAGATTGAGGATATCTGATCTGTCCATGAACATGACCTGGCTCCTTTTTGATGCATCGAGTTTTCCGCCAAGCCAGTTTCTGGCAGACTTTGTAATCTCTCCACCAGCAACAATAAATGCATGGTCCACCAGAACCCTTTTACCGATTTCTGGGTCGAATATTTCATGACCCAGCATCATACTTACCTGATTATATATTTCAGCAACATTCGTATTGCTTCCCTTGCTCACTCCCGAAGCATCCAGTTTTCCCTTTTTCACCTGTATCCCAAAATAAAGGATATGCTGCGTTGGCAATGTATACTTCATCCACAGATCCTTGCCGTACTCCAAAGCTTTATCCTTATGGCCGGCAAAGGAAATTTTGTGAAAGCCCAACTGCCGGAACAATGGCATCAGCACCTCTTCTGTCAGCTCATCCTCGGAAATCCCCGCAAGATAACCGATCAAAAGGTCCTGCCTTTTCTGCTCTGCTAGGATAAGGGGCCGGTGCGGGTTAAGTTCCGGTGCAGAGACAAGCTTTGACTTCGGCAGGATGGTTATTTTCGAAATCGCTTCATTCTCCAGATGCCTGATGGGCAGTACAAAACTCTTTTCCAAAAGTTCTTCCCAAATAGGTATATCCGATTTTATTTCAATAAACCGCTGGACGTCCAGCCTTAAATATACGGTATAAAAATAGATCCCTCCGTTCCAGTTGTCATAAGAGGTCTGTTCGATCGATATTTCTGATCTGGAAAGGATCGATAATAAATTTTCATCATTGTCTGCAACCGCAATACTTTTAACGGTATCAACCAGACTTTTGAAATCCTGATGATTGTCCAACATAATTATTAATTTCTACCATAGCGTTTTCAGGGACTTCGCCCCCTTACAACAACTAATTTTATAGTTAAAAATACTAAAAAATAAAAGATCTTTTAAAAGACTGCCGCTTTATATGTTAGCTATATCTTTTTCTGAAGGATCCACTCGTTAAGGAATTCACTGGCCTTCAAAATATAATCTTTCGCCTGCCGCAGATTCTTGGTTAACTCACCATGTCCCGCAGAATTTCTCGTCAGCCTTAAATCGTTGATCAGCTCTATTTTCAACTGCGATGGATCGTTAAAAAAGCTTTGTAGCTCAGTTATTAAAAGGCTCTGCCTGCCTGCAACATAGCGTGCACGGATAACTGTACTGCCGCTCTTGAACTTTTCCAGGTAGCCCTGCATAAGCCCGAACGTCCATGGATCGCGCCCATGGCGAATCTTCGAGAATATACGCTTGAGCTCATTCTCAATTGCCCTGCCGTACTGAAAGATGATCGGCGAACAATCGGTCGCCGTATTGGCCGTTCCCAACAGGTACTGTGCTGAAACAAGATACTCCACGGTAGTTGCCGACAGCTTTGCGGTATCAAACTGCTGCTCTATCACCTGCCTGTAACCGTCAACATTGAACATTTCCAGATATCTGTCAATCTGCTCGGCCAGATCAGAGATTTCTTCGTCGCCCGCCGTCTTGGCAGCCTTCAGTGCCTGAAACTCTTCAATAAAATTTTTCCT
>JBMDXW010000141.1:0-4263 GCA_048594965.1 Chryseobacterium sp. | reverse complement strand
GCGGAGAAAAAAGCAAAGGCTATGATGAGCCCGCCGCCATGAAAAACTACCTGATCTACCAGGAAGGTGTTCCTGAAGAGATCATTATGGAAGATCCAAAAGGATTCAATACCTACAGAAGTATTTTACGGTGTAAAGATGTTTATCACAAAGATAATGTGATTATTGTTTCACAGGGCTTTCATAACCTGCGGGCCTTGCTTTTTGCAAGAAATAATAATATGAATGCACTGGGATTCGATGCACAGGACGTCACAAAACCTGAAAGTTACTACAGAAACCAGTTCAGGGAAATCCTGGCACGAACAGTTGCTGTGGTTTATTTTACCCTGGGAATATCTCCCGACTAGAAAGGATATCCGAATGCAATATTTAAGGTAGGCTTAAAAGGCTGAAAGTATTTCAGTCTCCAGCGATCACCTTCCGGTTTGTTCGGATCGTACATTTTGTAGGCTAGATCGAGCCTAAGGGTAATATAAGCAATGTTTGCCCTTAATCCGAATCCACTTCCGATACCGACCTGCTTCAGGAATCTGTTAAATTTAAATTCGTCACCCGATCCGTCGCTGGTACTTTTCAGAGACCAGATGTTCCCGATATCTGTGAAAAGGGCACCTTCATACGTATCGTTGAAAGGAACCCGGAACTCAACATTGGTGGTAAGCTTCATATTTTCCGTCATATAGGTACGCACTCTTTCGTCGATCTGCGAACCGGCAGGCCCCAGTCCTCCGAAAGGAACCCAAGCTCTGATATCATTGGCTCCACCATTAAAATACGATCTTATGACAGGCATGTTGGAGGAATTACCATAAGGAATCCCGATACCCAGAAACTGGCGCAGAACCAAGGTATTATTGTTAAACTTAAAATATTTCCTTACATCGAAATCAAATTTTACAAACTGGGCGTAAGGAACACCGAAAATAGTTCTCTCCGGACTCGTCAGGACTCCTCCGTCATTTCTTTTCTGATTGAATATGCTGAAAATATTTCCCGCAAGTTCTACTTTTCCGTTAAAATAAAATGAATTCGGATATTCTTTTTTTCCGATTTCATTATAAACGAAATTATAAATAAAAGAAGAGATTAAAACATCCTGGGTCTGACGGTCTTTGTTTATCAATGAACCGATGAACGCAATTAAACGGTCTGCCCCCTGCTGATTAAGCCCGCCAGCATATTCAGTATCTCTAGTGATAATCCTCGAAACTTCATCTATTGTAAGCTGGCCCGCCTGGAAATCTTGTGCTACAGAAGGTTTAAACGCAAAATAATCATTAAATATTTCGCTTCTGATCTCTTCATCATTCACGAAATAATCGTAGTAAGCATCTTTATTTTTGGTTAAACTCAGCTGGGTATTAAACAAGGTAAGCCTGTGAGAAACTTTGTCGTTTACGGTAGCAAGATAATTTAACCCCGTATTAAAGTTTACTCTTCCAAGTCCGATGTTATTCTGAACCGAAGCTCCCAGCACGATGGACGAGGTTGGGCTGTATCTTTTGGGCAATAATTTGTAATAATCGAATGGCAGCAGCAGTCTCGGGAAATTCAACGAAGCCTGTGCCGAGATTTCGTAAGCCAGAACGCGGCTGTTGATATCTTTGGTACTTCTGATGGAGCCGAAGGTTCCTGCAAGGCTGGTAGAAAGGTTTTCGGCACCGCCAAAAACATTCCTGGTGGTAAGATCGACCGATGGGGAAACTCCGAGATTCAGCAACTGGGAGTAATTGACATCTGTTCCCAGCTTCAGCTCATATTTCGGCAAAGGCTTAAGGACATACATCACATCGATGATACTGTCATTGGGAGAGGTACCGCCGCCATGCCTTAAAGAATCTCTTGACTTAAGAATACTGAAATTATTCATCGCCAACAGGTTTCTTCGGGTCAGATCAAATTTTTTCTGATCATAAACCTGCTTATGTCCCACCGTAATGGCTCGCCACAATGCCCGGGAATCATACTGATTGTTGACTTTATGAAAACGAATTCCCCGTAAGCTGTCTTTTTTTGTGTTTTTGGGATAATCACCCATTTCATCAACGATGGCTACATCAATATTTCCTATGGTAGAAACCTTATAAGGCCTGTCCAGGGAATCTCTATGAATCTCAAGCGTTAAAGGAACCTGCTTTCGACTTTTAATTGAATCTGCCACAAAATAAATTTCGTCGCCGAGGTTATTGAATCGGTAATAGCCATATTCCTTCATCAGTTCATTAATCCGGGTCACCTCTTTTTCAAGAACCGTCTGATCTAAGATCTGTCCCTGCTTGATAAGACTTTCCTTTATTTTTTGCTGGTAAATATTTTTCACCGCCGGATCGGTAATATTGTAGTAATATTCCTTAATAAAAGTAGGATCATTATGGGTAATGAAGTAAGTAACCGCTGCCTTTTTAGCCGCAGAATCGAGATCCTGTTTGAATTTAACCTGTGAATCCCAATACCCGCGGTAGGTGAGTCTTTTTTCGATTGATTCCGCGCTTTTCTCGGTTCTCGTTTCATCGAGAATTACGGGCGCCGAACCCCAGCTATGGTACAACCTGTCAAAAAACAGACTTTTCCCGACACTGCTTTTCATATTGTATTTCATAAAAAGAGAATCTCTGAGCTTCTGATTTCTCAATTCATTGGGATAGGTCATGTATTCGTTCAGAAGGGTGTCATACTTGGGATTTGCGGCATTATAAAGCCAAAGACTGAGCGGCATAAAAAGAAATTGCCTTTTATTGGGTTTCTGCTGCACATAATTTTTCAGCTCGCCGTCAAAAGGCTCTTTTTTATCTTCAAATTCAAATTTGTTTTCTACCAGCAGATATTGCCCGTCCGGAACCTTTTTGGTGGTGCTACAAGCATAAAGGAGACCCACAAATGTTGCAAATGATATAATTTTATAATATTTTTGAGGAGAATTCTTATAATGCTTACAGCTCATACAATAAAAATTTTACAGTCTTTAGATAAAAAGAAGTTCAGACAAAAATACAATTTGTTTTTGGTTGAAGGCAATAAAACCATCGTTGAACTTTTTAATTCTAACTTTAAAATTAAAGAAATATTTTCTACCGATCCGCAAAAATTGGACCGTGAGGATATTTCCATAACTCATATTTCTGAAAATGAGCTAAAAAAAATAAGCTTCCTTCAGAATCCGAAAGATTCAATAGCGGTCTGCTATCTCAACGATGAGAAAAAAATATCTGATACAAAGCTCCAGCTGGTACTCGACGGGATACAGGACCCGGGAAATATGGGAACGATCATAAGACTTGCAGACTGGTTTGGAATAGAGCAGATCATATGCAGCAAGGATACGGTGGATTTTTATAATCCAAAGGTCATCATGGCGAGTATGGGATCATTTACAAGGGTTAATATCGTCTATGAAGATCTGACCGACTACCTGGAAATTACACAAAATGTGAATATCGGAACAGATATGGATGGAGAAAACATTTACACTTTTACAAGACCAGAAAAAATGAATCTTATTCTGGGGAATGAAGGAAACGGAATGCGCCCTGAGACAGAAAAACTTGTAGAAAAAAGTATTATGATTCCCAGATTTGGAAAATCACAGTCTACGGAAAGCCTGAATGTTTCGATGGCAGCCGGAATCATCTTAGGACAGCTGTTCGGAGCGGGAAAATGATAGAATTAGAGAGTTTTAGCGCGGGTGAATTAATAACTCCGAACAACACTATAACTCTCTAACTCTCAAACCTATATAAGCTGTTCCATACTTGAAACACTTTGATTTTTCTGGTAATTTTCCAGCTTTTTACGTATAAATCTAAGGGCAATCGGCGCAAGATAAATTAGTGCGACTCCGGCAACTTTTCTTTTCCAATTGGAACTTTTAAGACTTTTTCTTGCATAATTTCCTACAAGGGCGGTTACTCCAAGTTTAATTAAAGTGTCAAAAGCATCTCCCTTGAAAGCCGAACTGGCAATTCCCATTGCCGTATTTTTATTAATCAGAACATCTTTTATTTCGGAAGTGATCTGTTTGGCAATTACATCTTTTCTAAGAACAACTTTTTCATCACCATCTTCATCTACTTTTTCCTGCAGATACTGATCTGTCAAACCGTTGGTGAATGCACTTAAACTTTCTTTTGTATTTTTGAATGTAAGAAGATCTTCCAATCCTTCGATTTCCTGCTTCAGCAGTTTCTTTTTTCTTCTCAATTCTTCTAAGCTCTCATACTTTCTACCCATAGTTTAGTGATTTAAAAATTTAATAACCTGATC
>JBMDXW010000140.1:0-6333 GCA_048594965.1 Chryseobacterium sp. | reverse complement strand
CCTTTGTAGATCTGAACGGGGTAAAATCCGGTAAAAAGACGGTATTCTCATCGCCGATCTGATAAGAAAATTCCACAGTGTAAGGATATTGTGTCGGTGTATAAGACAAAGCCATCACTCTGTTGTCCGAATAAAAAGTCCCTTGGTTGTTGTTCGCAAAATCCCCGAAGTCAGATTTGGAATAAGACTTTATTTTCTTACCGCCTTCATCATAGATATTGACTTTCACATCGGAAATACTGTTTCCTTTTTTGTAAGGAATGTATACCTGTGCATCTGATTCCCCATCTTTATTGAGAACCGTTGTTACGGTATAAAGCTGGTATCTGATCTCATCTATTTTAATGATCTGAATGGTGGTAAAATCTTTTCTGATAACAGCATCAGCATTTTTTTTAAGATTTTCAGGAATCGCGGAGGCCGGAAAATTTTGTGCGCCATAAATTGCTGCTACGGAAAGGGCGCCGGTACAAAGTATTTTCATCATGGTTATTAAAATATAGCAAAAATAATAAAATCTCTGCATGTCTTGAAATTAATTTTTATACATCAATGTGAAAACTAAAAAAGACCTCAGCGAATGAGGTCTTTGTATATTTAGTAGCGGTTAATTATGCATCAATTTTTGCATATTTAGCATTCTTCTCAATAAATTCCCTTCTTGGCGGCACCTCGTCACCCATCAGCATAGAGAATACACTATCTGCTTCTACGGCGTTGTCGATGGTTACCTGCTTCAGAATTCTATGTTCAGGATTAAGTGTTGTCTCCCAAAGCTGTTCAGGATTCATCTCTCCGAGACCTTTGTAACGTTGTACTTCTACCCCTTTTCCGTCAGGTGACATTTCAAGGGTAAATTCTTCACGTTCTTTCTCATTATAGGCATAGACTTTTTTGTTTCCTTTTTTCAGGAGATACAGAGGTGGCTGGGCAATATAAATGTATCCGTTTTCGATCAGCTCTTTCATATATCTGAAGAAGAAAGTGAGGATCAGTGTTGAGATGTGAGAACCGTCGATATCGGCATCGGTCATGATCACGATTTTATGATATCTCAGTTTAGACATATTCAGTGCTTTACTATCCTCTTCAGTACCTACGGAAACACCCAGAGCGGTGTAGATATTTTTGATCTCTTCATTGTCATACACTTTATGAAGCATAGATTTTTCCACATTCAGGATCTTACCTCTTAACGGAAGAATGGCCTGGAAAAAACGGTCCCTTCCCTGTTTTGCCGTACCTCCCGCGGAATCTCCCTCTACAAGGAATATTTCAGATTCTGCCGGATCTTTTGAAGAACAGTCAGACAATTTCCCAGGAAGACCTGATCCTCCCATCGGAGATTTTCTCTGAACCATTTCACGGGCTTTTTTCGCAGCCTGTCTTGCTTTTGCCGCTAAAACAACCTTCTGTACGATCTGTTTTGCTTCAATAGGATTTTCTTCCAGGAAGTTGGTCAGCATTTCGCCTACGATCTTGTCTACGGCACCGGAAACTTCAGAATTCCCCAATTTCGTTTTTGTCTGCCCTTCAAACTGCGGCTCCATCACTTTTACGGAAACCACAGCGGTTAATCCTTCACGGAAATCATCACCGGTCACTTCCACTTTTTCCTTCTGAGGAATTCCCAGATCGTCGGCATATTTCTTGAGGGTTCTCGTTAAAGCACGTCTGAAACCTGCCAGGTGAGTTCCTCCTTCATGGGTATTGATGTTATTAACGTACGAGTGAAGGTTTTCAGTAAAAGATGTATTGTAACGCATGGCTACCTCTACAGGAATATCATCTCTTTCACCTTCCATGAAAATCACGTTTTCCATGATGGATTCACGGTTTCCGTCGATATAGGCAACAAATTCCTTCAACCCGCCTTCCGAATGGAAAACTTCCGATCGGAAAGATCCGTCTTCAAGCTTTTCTCTTTCATCAGTCAGGGTAATCGTTATTCCTTTATTAAGATAAGAAAGCTCGCGTAAACGGCTTGCCAAGGTATCGTAATTATAAACAAGCTCTGTGAAAATCGTATCATCCGGCTGGAAAAACTGCTTGGTTCCTCTCTGCTCGCTGTGCCCGATTTCTTCGACACCGGTCTGTGCTTTTCCTCTGGAGTAGATCTGCTGGTAAATATTTCCGTCTCTGTAAACAGTGGTTACCATTTCGTTGGAAAGTGCGTTTACACACGACACCCCCACACCGTGAAGACCTCCAGAAACCTTATAAGAATCTTTATCGAACTTACCACCGGCCCCGATTTTTGTCATTACAACCTCAAGAGCGGATTTTTGTTCTTTTTCATGGAAGTCTACCGGAATACCTCTACCGTTATCACTTACTTCAATTCCGTTTCCTTCTTTAATCGCAACGAAGATGGTATCGCAGTACCCTGCCAAAGCCTCGTCAATAGAATTATCCACTACTTCATAAACCAAATGGTGAAGGCCTCTTACCCCTACATCACCAATGTACATTGAAGGACGCATACGAACGTGTTCCATCCCTTCCAATGCCTGAATACTACTAGCTGTATATTGTTTCTGACTCATATAAAATATTAAAAATCCTGCTAAATGCAAAGACCCACAAATATCGTGATTTTTTTCGAGGTATGAAAGTTAAAATATGTCAAAAACATACTGATTTTTCCACAGAAAGCAATATGATTTTAAAGCTAAAAAATACAAAGTTAAAGTCTTTGAATTGAATAACAACTGTTGTAAATCATATCAGAAATAAGCAATTTATCCTTAAATTTATTTGCTTAAAAAGTTGATGTTTATGGACGATTTCCTCGCAGCCCGGGCTCAGATGGCCATGTCCCTCGGTTTTCATATCATTTTTTCATGTGTCGGCATGGTGATGCCATTCCTGATGGCTTTTGCCCACTGGAAATATTTAAAAACAAATAATGAAATTTATAAAGGACTTACCAAAGCCTGGAGCAAAGGAGTAGCTATACTTTTTGCAACGGGAGCCGTTTCAGGAACAATGCTTTCTTTTGAGCTCGGACTTTTGTGGCCCCAGTTTATGAAGCACGCCGGACCTATCTTCGGAATGCCTTTCTCGCTCGAAGGCACAGCCTTTTTCATCGAAGCCATCGCCATAGGTTTTTTCCTGTATGGCTGGGACCGGTTTAATAAATGGTTTCACTGGTTTTGCGGATTTCTGGTAGGTATCAGCGGACTTGCCTCCGGAATTCTGGTCGTTGCCGCCAACGCCTGGATGAATTCTCCGGCAGGATTTGATTATATCAACGGACAATATTTAAATATAGATCCTATCAGAGCGATGTTTAACGATGCCTGGTTTCCCCAGGCGCTGCATATGACGGTCGCTGCATTTTGTGCCACGGGATTTGCCGTTGCCGGAGTTCACGCCTACATGATCATGCGGAAAAAGAACGTTGAATTTCATACCAAAGCCTTTAAAATTGCTGCCGGATTTGCTCTTATCGGAGCTTTTGGAGCACCTTTGAGTGGTGATGTAGCCGCTAAATCAGTAGCAGAACGGCAACCGATAAAATTAGCCGCCATGGAAGCACATTTTAAAACAGAAAAAGGTGCTGCTTTTGTGATTGGAGGTATTCCTGATGAACAGAAAGGAGAGATCAGATATGCCGTAAAAATCCCTAAAGTGTTAAGCTTTTTGGTAAGCAATGATTTTAATGCTGAAGTAAAAGGATTAAATGATTTCCCACGAGACGAATGGCCTCCGGTGACGGTTGTCCATTTTGCTTTTCAGATCATGATCTTCTTCGGTGTGGTGATGATTATCATCGGAATTATTTATTTGTATGCTTTATTTTTCAGGAAACAGTGGCTTGAAAAAAGATGGTTGCTGAAAACCTTTTTACTTGCAACACCTTTCGGGTATATTGCTCTGGAAGCGGGTTGGACTGTCACTGAAGTGGGAAGACAACCCTGGATCATTTACGGAATCATGAGAACAGTCGACGCAGTGACACCGATGCCGGGAATACAGTATTCTTTCTATTTCTTTACTGCTGTTTTTGTTTCACTCTCTTTTGTCATTGTTTTCCTTTTGACCCGACAGATAAAGATGGTTCCGAAGCTTTATGACCCTACCGATCCTCAGTTCAACCCTAAACAAAAGAAATTATGATATACGTAGTTATAGGCTTTCTTTGGCTTTCCATTTGCCTGTATGTGATTTTGGGTGGAGCAGACTTTGGCGCCGGAATCGTAGAGCTTTTTACAAGAAAAAAGAACCGTTCCAAAACGAAAGTCCTTATGTACGAATCCATTGCTCCTGTCTGGGAGGCCAACCACATGTGGCTGATCATTGCTATTGTCATTCTTTTTGTGGGATTTCCTGAAATTTACACTACACTATCGACCTATCTTCATATTCCTTTGGTCTTAATGCTGATCGGAATTATTGCAAGAGGCACTGCTTTCACCTTCAGAAATTACGACGCGGTTACCGATGAATGGCAAAATGTATATAGCCAGATATTTTATTTTTCAAGCCTTTTCACTCCGTTTTTCTTGGGATTAATTGCGGCTGCAACTATTTCACATTCTATAAATCCTGATGCGAAAGGTTTTTTAGAGCTGTACATTTTCAGCTGGCTGAATTGGTTTGGTGTCGCTGTGGGGCTTTTCACCATTGCGATCTGTGCCTATCTGGCTTCCGTATTCGCCTTGAGGGAAACCGTTGATCGGGTTGAATTAAGTTTAATGATTAAAAAATCAAAACAAACAATGGTTTTAGTGGTGGTGACCGGTGCATTGGTTTTCCTGACGGCATATCTTTCGGATATCCCTTTGGTCATGTGGGTATTTTCAAAACCACTGGGCATTATGACCACTGTTTTTGCAACGATCTGCCTTGTCTTGATTCTTCGTGCCATGAACAGCAGAAAGCTCCTTCCGGTGAGAGTATTGGCAGGATTTCAGGTCATTATGATTTTGGTTGCTGCCACCTATCAGCACAATCCGAATATTATTGTTTTTGGAAACGGACAGCATCTTTCTTTATTGGAACACGTTGCAGCTCCGAAAACGATTTCCGCATTGGGATGGGCACTGATCCTGGGATCTATTTTTATTTTACCCTTTCTGTTTTATTTAATGGCTTCGTTCAGCAAACTAAGAAGATAAAAATTAATAACGGATCTCATGCGAAACTGCTCACACAACAAATAGCTTATACAATCGATAGAAACACATACTCTCTTTATGATCGTGAATTTGACTGGATTGAAGAGGCAGGTAATGACCTTTTGAGAAAACTCGAATTAACGTCCTTTCAACCAACTCTTTGATACATCATTTTTGTAGAACAACGATTTCGACTCTTCTGTTTTTGACAAAATCTTCTTCCGTCCGTTCAGGATAAACCACTGGATCAAGGTGACCAAGCCCGATCACCTTTATTCTTTGTGGACCGATTCCCTCCTTCTCAAGAAATTTTCGGATGGCATCCGCCCTGGTAAAGGAAAGATTGAAGGTTTTGAGATCCAGATCTTCTCCGTCAAAATTCTCATAATCACAACAAATATGTCCCTGCAATTCGACTACCAGGGAGGGATTATCCTTAAGAATGCCGGCGAGTTTTGCCAGAACGGCATTTCCTTTCGGTAACCAGATGTGACGGCCTCCGAAAAAATTAACATTCGGCAGTGAAAAGGTGTCCCTGACCTTCATTTCAGAAATTTTGCGGCTGAAAAAGCTCGCAAATGTTTTTCCGGTTTTCACTTCTCCCTTTGCCATAACTCGATCAATAAACAGATCTACCCTTCTGTTTTTTAAACGCAGGTCTTCCGTGCTGTTGTCATTGATCTGCTTTTCATTTCCCAGCCCCGTTATGCTTTCCAGTTTAATATTATCTTTAATTTTTGCCTTTAAATAGTCAGCCACGGCGTGGGCCCGTTTCTCAGAAAGCACTTTGTTATATTCCTGTGTACCGGAAAGATCGCAATTTCCGAAAATTCTGATTCTCAGATTATTTTTTAATCCGGATAAGCTGTCCAGTTTACGTTGAGAATCTTTCGTCAGCTTATCGCTGTCATACCCAAAATAAACAGACGTAAGCATCTGCGCCTTAAAACCCATAGCGAAAAAAAACAGCAATACGAGCACTTTCATTTGATCGTTTTTTTAGTGAAAACGAAAAATCAGCCATATTAGTCTGTCATCTCTTAATAAGTATTCCCAAATTAGTTATCGTTTATTCAAATTATAAAAAGACAAAGGTCGCCCGAAGACGACCTTTATATGATTTGAAAATGTTTAATTTAAATCAGTTTCATCAAAACATTATCATCAATTTTCTCCACTTTCACCAAATTATTTTTTGTTAAAGTCTTGG
>JBMDXW010000014.1:0-14720 GCA_048594965.1 Chryseobacterium sp. | reverse complement strand
CTTTCCGTTAAGGATTCTTAAAGTATACTGATGGTACACATGCGTGGAGTATTCCGCTCTTTTTGGTGTCAAAATATGTTCTTGTCCGGCAAAAGCTTCGTCATAATAATCTGCTGCTTTGGCTCTCGCTTCATTATAATTGTCGAGATGAGGAAGTTTTTTTCTCAAAATAGCTGCCTGTACACTATCCAGCCTGGAATTCACCCCTACTTCATCATGGTAATATCTTTCATACATCCCGTGATTAACGATCCCTCTCAAACGATGGGCCAACTCATCATTATTGGTGAAAATTGCTCCTCCGTCTCCGTAGCATCCCAAATTTTTTGAGGGAAAGAAAGAAGTGGTTCCCACCGTAGACATCGTTCCTGCCTTTTTTACGGTTCCGTCCGAGAAGGTAAACTCAGCACCGATCGCCTGCGCATTGTCTTCGATAACATATAATTGATGCTCTTCGGCAATCTTTAAAATCTCCTCCATATTGGAGCACTGCCCGAATATATGAACAGGAATGATGGCTTTTGTTCTTGGGGTAATGGCTTTTTTAATCGCTTCCGGAGAAATCGTGAAAGTATCATAATCTACGTCTACGAGAACAGATTTCAGCTTCAGCAGGTGAATCACTTCCACAGTGGCTGCAAAGGTAAAATCTGCGGTAATGATCTCATCGCCTTCCTTAAGGTCAAGCGACATCAACGCGATCTGTAGCGCATCCGTACCATTGGCACAAGGAATCACATGTTTTACGTCCAAATAAGACTCCAATTCATTCTGGAATGACTTTACCTCAGGGCCGTTGATGAAAGCCGCTGAATCCATTACATTTAAAACCGCATTATCTACTTCATTCTTTATTTTGTAATACTGACTTTGTAAGTCAACCATTTGAATCTTTTTCATAAATAAATATTTCTGTAAAAATAAGGATTTTAAAGTCCTTTCAAAAATTTTATTGATTTTGTTTTATCTTTATATAAAAATATTCTTATGAAAAAAACTTTACTCTTTTTTCTTCTCACAGGCTCTACATTTACTTTCGCACAGACATCGCTTGTTTTTGTGTTTTTTAAAGACAAACCCAATAAGAATGTATTTTATGCCAATCCGCTTTCAGAACTTTCCCAAAAATCACTTGATCGACGGACAACCTTGGGTGTCCCACTGAATGACCAGGATGCGCCCATCGAACAGTCCTACATCACCAATATCCAAAATCTCGGATTTACGGTTACGGATTATTCAAAATGGCTGAATGGGGTTGCCGTCAATGCCACTCCTGCACAGGTAGCATTGCTAGAAGCTCAAACTTACGTCGACTCCGTCGAAAGTTTTGCTAAAAATACCTCGGGGGTGCCCAAAATGAAAAACGTCAGCAAATGGGAAGATCCTGTGAACTCAACAAGCAAAAATTTAACGGTTTTCGATTACGGCTCCGGTTCCCAACAGATTGACCAGATCAATCTTCGTCCCCTGCATCTCGCAGGCTATACCGGAACAGGTGTTACGATTGCCGTCATTGATGCCGGTTTCCCAAACGTCAACACAGGCTCAGCGTACGCAAGACTGTGGACCAATAACCACATCAAAGGCGGATACGATTTCGTAACAAAGGGAACCGACATTTACAATACCGCTCTCAACGCTCACGGATCGGTTGTTCTGGGAGCCATCGGAGGCTATGTGCAGGATACTTTCGTAGGTTCCGCCCCGGATGCCGATTTCTATCTTTACCGAAGCGAAAATGCCACGGTAGAAATTCCCGAAGAAGAGCTTTACTGGATCGAAGCCGCTGAAGAAGCCGACAGAAAAGGAGTCGATATGATCACCACTTCGTTGGGCTATTCGACGTTCGACGATCCGAAATACAATTATACCTACAGCAACATGAACGGCAGCACGTCTTTTATTGCAAGAGGTGCAGATATCGCCGTCAACAAAGGGATTTTTGTGCTATTTGCTGCCGGCAATTCCGGGACACAGCCGTGGCATTACATCATGACCCCGGCGGATAATGCCAAGGTCTTCTCTATCGGTTCTGTAGACGCAGCCGGAGCTTCTTCCGATTTTTCTTCTTACGGACCCAATTCTGCAGGCGTTATAAAACCGGATGCCAGCGCGAGAGGCAGCTTAGCCATCACCGTCAATAATGACAACGCAACGGTTGTCGTAAGCGGGACCTCCATTGCAACTCCTATTGCAGCGGGCGGGGTCGCCTGCCTTATTCAGGCGTTTTCAACCATGGACAGGGATCTCATGAGGAACAGGCTGAGACAAAACGCATCCCTTTACCCCAATCATTCGGACCAGATGGGCTTTGGAATACTGAATTTCGGAAGCTTTTATAATAATGTTTTGAATACTTCCGAAAGGGTAAAGAAAAACAATATTGCCATTTTCCCGAATCCCGTAAGAAACATTCTGAATGTCGCTTCGGAAAGTGAAGTTCTAGCTCTGGAAGTTTATGACAATCTCGGAAGATTAATATCCACAGCAGACCATCAAAAATCGATAAAGGTTGAAGATTTTGCAAAAGGGGTTTATTATCTTAAAATCCGGACGAAAGATAAAGCTTATTACGAAAAATTCATCAAAGAATAAACGAAAAAACCTCTCGCTGAGAGGTTTTTTCGTTTATTGTGATTCTAAAAATCGAGACTGTCGAAATCTTTAATTTCAGATAACAGAATGGGTTTCTGACGATCAATGGTCGTCCAGGTTTCTTTGAAAACCTCATCGCCGTCGCTTTCCTGATCTTTGTTGATATTATCCTTAAACTGCTTTTTGCCTGTTAAAAAATTAACGCTCGTCTGTGTCTGTACCACAGGCCCGCGGTTATCGCTGGCATCATAGCCGATCAGCTGAAAATCATTATTCCTGTATTTAAAAGTATATGTCCAATAGCCATATCGGCCGTGCATATAATTTATATACAGATTATTCTTCTCCACGGAAACTTCCATTTCAGGAGCATAATAAACACCTCCCTCTTCGTTTTCGGATGAGAAGCAGCTTTTATTTTCAACCGCTTTTATATAACTGTGGTCTTCGGTTTTAAACAAAACAATAATTCCCCGCCGGTTACGGTCAAGCTTACCACGGTATTCATGGGTGATGATTTTATCTTTTTCAGTTCCTTTGATGATCATCACATAATCTTTCAGGCCGTCATTATTCAGGTCGCCTTCGATCGTATCGAAAACAACAAATCCTTTGGGAACAAAATCGGTCGGGACTTTCTTCTCATCTGCTTTTACATGATCGTCCAAAGCCTTTTCTACGGACAATGCTTCATTTTTAGCAGCCGGTGGCAACCTTTTGGATTCAGCTTCTTTCTTACACCCTTCCAATAAAACGAGAGAGGCAAAAACCGACATTGAAAAAAATACGTTCTTCATCATCATGTATTAAGCCGAATTTCTGCTCGCATTGATATTCCCGAATAAAGAACGGGTCACCAGCTTTTCATAGGCTTCCCTATTTCCTTCTCCTTTCTGGATCTTCATCAGCGCATATTGCTGGATACTGAGAAGCGGAAGCACGATCCGTTCCCTGATCTTCACCGATTTCCTCGAAAGCGGATCTTCTTCCTGAAGCATTTTGAAACCCGTAAGTTCCAGCATGATACTTTTAGAAAGATTATATTCATCAAACAAAACATTCCAGAAAGCACCGAATTTCGGATTGTTCTTAATATAATAGGTTAGTGGAAAATACGTCTTGTTCATACTCATCATCGAATTCAGCACCAAAGTTTTAAAGAAATCGGATCCTTTATACAATTCTCTCACTTCCTCAAACCTTCCCTGCTCCTTCATCTGCTGCATCGCAAATCCGAATCCGAAAAACCCCGGAACATTCTGCTTCAGCTGAGACCAGGAACCTACAAAAGGAATGGCTCTCAGATCCTCGAACTTCAGTTCATTGCCTGCACCTCTTTTGGACGGGCGGCTGCCGATATTTGTTTTACCGTAGTATTCCAGCGTACTCATCTCCTGAAGGTAAGGAACGAACATCGGATGCGCCTTTAGGTCTGAATATTTTTTATAGCTGATGTCTGCCAGCTCGATGATCAGTGCCCTTTCTTTTTCCGTAAGGTCTTTTTTGGAATTTTTAAAAACGTCATTTTCCACGCCGGCCGTTAAAAGCTGTTCAAAATTATATCTGGCCTGCTCCTTATTTCCGAAAATACTGGTGATGGTCTGTCCCTGGATCGTTAATTCGATCTTATTATTCGCTATTGTCTTTCCCTGCGAAGCATAGAAATCGTGGGTCTTTCCGCCACCTCTTGCAGGCGGCCCGCCTCTTCCGTCGAAAAACACCACTTTGATACCACGCTCTTCGGAAAGTCTGGTCAGCACTTCTTTCGCCTTATAAATTTCCCAGTTGGCTTTCAGGTAGCCTCCGTCTTTTGTGCCGTCTGAGAAACCAAGCATGATGGTCTGCTGATTTCCTCTTCTTTGAAGATGCTCTTTATAAACCGGGTTCCCATAGAGTTCATTCATCACGTGTTCCGCATTGGCAAGGCCTTCCATGGTTTCGAAAAGCGGAACGATATCAATATCGATCTCTTCGTCCCGGTAACCGCAGATTTTGAAGAACGCATAAACATTCATTACATCTTTTACCGCATCGGAATTGGAAATGATGTAGCGGTTCATCCCTCTTGAGCCGTTCAGTTTCTGGATTTCGGAAATCTGTGAAACGGTGAGCAAAGTATCTTTAACAATATCTTCAAAGTCATCAGGATTTACTTTCTCCGAAACCTGAACCAGCTTGTTAAATTTCTCTTCATAATCAGCATCCGTATTTCCGTTGAGTTTAGCAAAAACCTCATCAATGACCTTCTGGTGAATCCTGCTGTCCTGCCGTACATCCAGTGTCGCGAAGTGGGTTCCGAAGATCTTCACCCGGTCCCGGAAATCGGTGAGCAGGTCGATAAACAATGAATTGTGCTGTTCTGCGAGAATCTTTTCAGCTTCGTCAATTCTGGTGATGATGTCCTCTGCTGTAATCTTCTCATTTCTGAAGATGGCGGCATACAGCTCATTGCTCAATTTGGTGAGCACTTCGGAAACGCCCCTGAAGCTCAGTCTTCTTCTCACCGATTTCAGGTTGTTGTAATACGCTTTCAGAATAGCGGAATGAAGCTCTTCAGCTACTCTCCTGGTAACATCCGCCGTTACAAAAGGATTTCCGTCCCGGTCGCCACCCGGCCAGAATCCCAGCTGGATGAGGTCTTCGTGAAGATGAAAATGATCATTCCCGAAGGTGGATTTTATTTTGGTAAAAAGCTCTCCGATCGAATCATAATAGACATATCTCAGATAGTAGATAATGCTCATCGCCTCGTCGATCGGGGTCGGTTTTTCTTTATTTACAAAAGGCGTTTTGCCCAGTTGCTGCAAGAGCATATCGATATTGGTGATCGAGTCGGTAGTGATGGCATTTCTGAGATCATGAAGGATTCTCTGCACCGAGTTCGGATAAAACTGTGTCGGGTGAGCCGTGAAAACGATCTTCACCGTAAAATCCTTCAGCTTCTGCCGGACTTCTTCCAGTTTATGATCCTGAAGCGAGTGCTCATAAAGATTGGTCACCGTTCCTTTATCACTGTCGGAGTGAAGATTGGGAAATGCTGCGTCTTCAATACTGTCGAACAAAACCACCTGTCTTTCGATGTACTGGATGATTTTAAAAAGCAGCTCAAGCTTCTGCTCTTCGGTCTGCAGATCGGTATGGCTTTCAAAGAATTCTTCAACGATTTCCTCGGGTGTTTTTCCGGCTTCGTACCCGGCTTTGCTCTCTTCACAAAGAAACGGAAGCAGCATCCCGATATTGGTCATTTTATCATAAGGCAGGCTCATAAACAATGAATTGTAGATCTGGAACTTATTTTCCACGATCTGCCTGAATTTTTCTGCGCGTTGGTCGTGTATCATAATAACAAATGTAGGAGATTTTGATTTTAATTCAAATGTTGTTTTAAACTTGTTTACACTTATTTAACCTGTTTTCAGATAATTTTTATAGAAACCGTCCCTTCAGGAAGAAAAAACCAATGATCGCTACACTAAAAATAAGCCTAAGACGTATTTTTATATACTTTATGCTCACTTTTATATACCTTAAGTTTATTTTTTGATACTTTAAGTATATTATTCTATGTTTTAAACGTAGATTAATATACTTAAAGTTAATATTTATATGTTTAATACTAATAATTTTATATTTAAAGTATATATTAAACCTAAAAACACCGTTTTTATAACTCCTTCACCTATAATTTTGAGGGAAGAACTTAAATAATTACTTTTACTTATCGCAAAATCAATTCTATGAAAAAACTAATCCTTTTCCTTTTTCCTCTTCTCCTTTTTACTGCCTGCGGTGAAGACTGTTACAATGCTCCCCAGCCAGTGGTTTTTGAATTTGTAAATGCCGACGGGGAAAACCTGATCGCCAACGGAACGCTTACGACTTTTGCCATCCAGGATGAAAATCATGTCGGGGTGCAGCTCACAAAAACGTCAGACAACAAGGTCCTCTTAGAAAAAGTGGGTGCCTACGACGGTACCAAAAATTATAAATTCTATTCCAATGTCAAACTTTTTGACTTCGCGATACAATCATCCGAGTTCAACAGTGGCTGCGAAGGGTTTCAGATTAATAAAATTACCTTTACCGGTGTTGGAATTGATGTAAAAGATGAAAACGGCTACTACAAAATCATATTTCAGTAAATTTACTTTGCTAAATCCTTTAAGACAATAAGATGAAATTATTATTTCCGCTTTTACTTCTATGTTCAGGTTTGGTTTTCGGCCAGAAAACAGTTCCCGCAGATTACAAAAAGATCCCGGAAATTTTAGATAATCCCGAATTGCTTTTTCCTTTTATTGTTCCCGATAAAAAATACGATTACTGGTCGGTACTTCGCAACAATCCCGATCCCGACAAAGCGATTATCTATGAAAGCCAGACCCCGGATTTTATGACATTAAACGATCCTGCTCCGGAGAAAGGATTTTTCCAGAAATGCCTGGGAGAAGATTGCTTCTCTTACCTGCTGGCCTGTGAAAAAGGTAAAACAAAATACTTCTCCACCGAGCAGCAACTGAGAGATTTTATCGGAACTGTCGATAATCTTCCGGAAGCTATTTTAATAGCCAACACGTATGGTTATTCCGTTGACGCAAGCAATGTATTGAGCAGTTCTTATAAGATAGATGATAAAAATATCTTTCTCTATCTCACTAAGCTTATAAATAATACCGTCGGGAAAGAATCTTTTTTCATTAAAATCAACAGGAAAACGGGCAAGCATGAGGTAAAAAAGAGCGGAACTTACTGAATGAGTCCCGCGGATTGAGCTGATCTTTTTTTATTAAAAAATGCGCACGTCACTTCGATTAGACTTTGAAGAAATCGTATCGAGAAGTTGTACTCCCACACTCACCTACAGGTTCCCGATACAAAATTCTTGCAGAATTTTACTCCAACTTACGGGTTCGACGTAGAATATTTTCTCTGCTTGTGAAGTTTTTTATGACATGATCGTTTTAATAAAAATGAATCATTAGAATTTTAAAACTTTATTAACGTTTATTTCACGATCCATTGCGTAAATTTGGGTTAAAATAAATTTAAGAACAATGCTTAATTTCGAGTTTAAAAATCCAACTAAAATACTTTTTGGAAAAGGTGAAATCTCCAAAATTTCCAAAGAAATCCCGACAGATGCCAGAATCTTACTGATTTACGGAGGCGGAAGCATCAAAAACAATGGTGTTTATGACCAGGTGAAGGAAGCACTGAAAGACCATGAGGTGTTTGAATTCGGAGGAGTGCCCGCCAATCCCGAGTATGAGGTACTCATTAATGCTTTAAACTTTATCAAAGAAAAAGAAATCACTTTTCTTCTAGCTGTGGGCGGAGGTTCTGTAATCGACGGCACCAAATTCCTTTCCGCTGCCGCCAATTATGATGGTGCGCCCTGGGAAATCCTTACAAAACCGGTAAGAACTTTTGAAGGGGAAGGAATGCCTTTCGGAACAGTGCTTACCTTACCGGCGACGGGCTCTGAAATGAATTCGGGATACGTGATCTCCAGGAGGGAAACCAATGAAAAACTGTCTTCCGGAGGTCCGGGACTGTTTCCTCAGTTTTCCGTGCTGGATCCTGAAGTGGTAAAAACCATTCCGGACAGACAGATCGTGAACGGACTGACCGACGCCTATACCCATGTGCTGGAACAATACATGACCGCTCCTTCGTCAGCCGATCTTCAGGAGAGAATTGCAGAGAGCATTATGATCAGCTTACAGGAAACCGCTCCGAAAGTGCTGGCGGATGAATTTAATTATGATGCAGCCGGAAATTTCATGTGGTGCTGCACGATGGCACTGAACGGCCTGATCCAGAAAGGGGTCATCACCGACTGGGCAGTACATGCCATGGGCCATGAGCTGACGGCGTATTTCGGAATAGACCACGCAAGAACGCTGGCGATTATTGCTCCTTCTCATTACCGTTATAATTTCGAGACCAAAAAAGAAAAACTTGCTCAATATGCGGAGAGAGTATGGGGAATAAAAGAAGGAAGCACCGAAGAAAAAGCGGAAATGGGCATCAGAAAAATGGAAGAATTCTTCCACAGCCTGCATATCCAGACGAAACTTTCCGAGTACACGGAAGATTTTGAAGGCACTGCGGAAAGAGTGGAAAAAGCATTCACCGAAAGAAACTGGACGGGTCTTGGCGAATACCGGAAACTGACTCCGCAGGATGCACGCCAGATCGTAGAAATGAGTTACTGATAAAATATGAGAGATGAAGATGGAGGATGAGGGTTTATTTAAAATATAAAACTAAACTTATCGAGAATAACCAATCTTCTTTCATCTTCACTTTGGTAAAAAAGTATTTTGTTTACAAACATTCGTTTAAAAAAGCTTAAATTCATTAGAGATATTTCAAATTTATTTATATTTTAGCATATTCTTAAATTTGTGAAAATGAAAAAACAATTACTTTTATTTGCCTTTTCTGCGTTAGCACTTAGTTCATGCGAAGATGATGATATCCAGGGTTATGAAATGGATATGATGAAAGGTGAATGGAAAACCAGTAAGACAGAAGTAATTTCAGGAAAAGACAATAAAACAATCATCGATAGTGAAACTCCTTCCGGATGTAGTGCCAACAATATTACAGAGTACCGTACGGATTATTACACGGCCTATACAGCCTATGCGGGAACAGGGACCGACTGCCAGGTTGCTAGCAAATCTGAAGGAACTTATGAGTACGATACGGAGACCAAAAGTCTTATTATCAAATATACCAACGACAGCCCGAGAAAATACCAGGTAGTGATACTTACCAGTTCGGAGATGAAGCTTAAGCAAATGTTCGGAAATATTGATCAGGACGGAGATCAGGTAATAGATTACACGTATATTTCTTACAAAAGATAAAAAAAACAGACTCCCGGCATCCGGGAGTTTTTTATGAGATAGAAATTTTTAAATGAATAGACAATGAAGAAGATGTTATCAGCATTTTTATTGCTGACTTTTGCCCTTTTCTTTTCGCAGGAAAAAAAGCCGATGTTCTGGCAGGACATCCAGAATTTCAAAAAACAGGACCAGGAAACTGCGCCGCCTAAAGATGCGATCCTTCTCATAGGAAGCTCTTCCTTCACAAAATGGAAAGATGTCGCGGATTATTTCCCGGACAAAAAGATCATCAACAGAGGATTCGGAGGTTCGAGACTGACGGATCTTAATTATTATGCGAACGATCTTTTAAATTATGATCCTAAACAGATTATTATTTATTGTGGTGAGAATGATTTTGCCGATGATGACAAGCTGAAGGCCGATGTCGTTGTAGACAGGTTTAAAACATTTTACAAAAAAATAAGGGCTAAATTTCCGAAGATTGAAGTGGATTATATTTCCATTAAATATTCTCCGAGCCGCGAAAAACTATGGCCACAAATGAAAGAAGCCAATAAAAAGATTGCCGCTTTCATGAAAAAAGAGCCGAATGCGGAATTCATCGATATTACAAAAGTAATGCAGGACAGCAATGGAAACGTGAGAAAAGAACTGTTTGTAGAAGATATGCTGCATATGACTCCGGAAGGTTACCAGCTGTGGACTTCGGTAATGCAACCTTATATGAAATAAAATTAAGGCTTTCAATAATTAGTCAGATTAATAAAAAACGATTCCCGGCCGGAATCGTTTTTTTTATTATTTCTTTTTCTTAGACTTTGAGATTGCCTTTTGCTGGGCCCGGTTTGCTCCAAACTTTTTGGGTGCTTTTCTTTTGGAAGGGCCGCCCCAGTTTTCTTTGGTATTCTTTGCTTTCTTCTCGTGGAAAGCGCCTCCGCCCTCATTCAATTTTACCTGGGCAGGATTTTTCATGGCAACATGTTCCTCTTCGGAAGCAATCTTCTTAGGATTGATCTTCACTTCTTCAGGAAAATCAAGGAATTTCAATTCTTTATCCATGAGCAATTCAATATCCAGGATCAGCGGTTCTTCTTTTTTAGTTACAAAAGTGACCGCTTTTCCGTCTTTATCCGCTCTACCCGTTCTACCGATCCTGTGGATGTACTGCTCGGGAACGTCCGGTGTTTCAAAATTGATCACGTGTGTGATATCGGATATATCGAGACCTCTCGCCATGACATCCGTGGTAATGAGCCCTCTTATTTCTTCGTTTTCAAAACTTTTCATGGCCTTAAGCCTGTAATTCTGTGATTTGTTGGAGTGGATCACATCAAACTGTCCGGGGAAAAGCTCATCAATCTTAGTAAAAAGAAGATCCGCATTTTTTTTGTTGTTGTTGAAAATCAAAACCTTTGACATGTCCGAATCTTTCTTCAGGAGGTATTCAAGAAGGTTGATCTTGGTATTAAAATTCTCAACTTTGTAAGCCGTTTGCTCAATTTTTTCAAGCGGTGTACCGGATTTTGCCAGTGAGATTTCCACAGGGCTCGCAAAGTAGTGATCCAGCATCTCGTCCACCGCTTCCGTCATGGTTGCCGAAAAGAGAATATTCTGTCTTCTCTCTTTCATCATTTCAAAAATGTGGGTAAGCTGAGGTCTGAAACCGAGGTTCAGCATTTCGTCGAATTCATCAATAATGAGCTTCTGCACTTCTTTCAGGGATATGGCGTTATCAATGGCAAGGTCCATTACCCGACCCGGCGTTCCTACGAGAATATCACAGCCGGCATCGAACAAAAGTTTCTGGGTGTTGATATTTTTTCCTCCATAGATTCCGATCACTCTTGCCGTGATGTTTTCCGTAAGCTTTTCAAGAATTTCCGTTACCTGTACCACGAGCTCTCTTGTGGGTACAAGAATAAGAACTGTCGGGTTTCCTGTTTTACTGTATTTCCAGGTTTTGAGGACAGGCAAAAGATAAGCCAGTGTTTTTCCGGTACCGGTCTGTGCAATTCCCATGACATCACGCCCTGAAAGAATCGGCTTCAGGCTTTTTTCCTGAATCGGTGTCGGTTCGAATAATTCAAGATCTGCTAAAACATCAAGAATTTTAACCGGAAGGTCAAAATCTGCAAAAGTGAGTTTTTCCATTTTGCAAAGATAGGCAATTAATTTTTGTGGAATTAAAGGTTTAAACCGGTGATTTTCATGTACAGCATTTCTATGAAACTATTGCTGACTTATTTTCTTGTGATCCTTAACAAAATGATGATGGTGAGAAAAACTGAAAACAGAAATCCGAGGACGGCAACCAGAGACATTTCCCCGATTTTAGGACCTGATTCTGAAACGAAAACAATAGCCGTAGCAATGATGTTCGCTCCTAAAACCATCGCGAGAATGAGATTGATAATCCCGGACTTGATGAGCTGATTGGTCTTGTCAATATTTTTAATTTCACTTGAAACCGTGAACTTGTTTTCATCAAGTTTCTGCAGCACGGAGCGAAGTTCTCTTGGGATTTCATCTACATTATCCGTGAAATTCATCACTTTGTCCATCCCTGTTTTTAAAATATGTTGCGGACTGATCTTCCGGGCAAATATTTTTTTGGTGTAAGGGTGTAAGCTCTTCACGACATCCAGATGCGGGTTGATCGTTCTGCCCACTCCTTCGATGAGGCCGATTCCTTTGAACAGCAGGTAAAAATAATCGGGCATGTACAAACGGTTGTCCTTCAGAACATCTTTCATTTTATTCATTACGGCGTGAGGGTCAATTTCCTTGAGCGAAGTGCTGTGAACGAAATCCAGGATGTCTTCCACATCGCCTTCAAACCTTCTTTCGTCGGGTATTTTATAGCTGACCGCCATTTTCTTGAGATACCGTACAATTTTATGGGGATTTTTGGCAACAAAGCTTACAATAAGATTTTCCAGGATCTCTTTATCATTAGGCGGAATTTTTCCTACGGCGCCGAAATCGATAAAGACTACTTTTCCGTCTTTTTTTACGAGAATATTTCCGGCGTGAGGATCTGCATGAAAGAAACCGTAATCCAGAATCTGGGATACAAAAAGCCGCAAACCTGTTTCCGAAATGTGGACGGGATCTATGGAATGATTCAGGAGCGAGATTTTGTCCGTCACTTTAATTCCGTCAATAAATTCCATGCAAAGCACGTTGTTGTTGGAAAATTCTTCATAGACCTGCGGGACGTAGGTTTCTTTGCTGTCTTTAAAGTTTCTTCTGAACTGAAGAATGTTTTCCTTTTCGTTGATGAGCGAAACTTCTTCCAGCAATGATTTTTCGAATGTCGAGATCGCCTGTTTGAGATTAAGCTTCTCCCCGATCTCAGAATAGGAGGAAATCAGCTTTTCAAGATCTTTAATGAGTAAGAGATCATCCTCTATAATGGCCTGAACATCCGGCTTTTTTATCTTTAAGATTACCGGACTTCCATCCGGGAGTATGGCTTTGTAGACCTGTGCAATGGAAGCTGTTGCCAAAGGCTTTTTTTCAATAGAAGAAAAATGATCGGCAGCGGTGATATTAAATTCATTTTCGAGAATCTCCGGAACATTCATCTCGATGCGGTCTACTTTATCCTGAAGCTTTTGCAGTTCACGGATCAGTTCCGGCGGCAGGAGATCTTCCCGGTTGCTGAATGTCTGCCCGAGTTTCACGAAAGTCGGTCCGATCTCTTCGAGAGAGAGTCTTATTCTTTCGTAGACGGTTCCTTTTGAAATAATTTCTTCGGGATAGCCGGAGATTTCAGCAGATTTGCTGCCTACATTCATTCTAGACAAAAGATCTTTAAATCCGTATTTACTTAATACGGAAATCAGTTTTGCAGATCTTTTCAGCTTTCGTTGTTGCTTGTCGAACATAATTGATAAAAATAAGAAAAACAAGCCACAAGTCTTTCAAAAATTATTCCTAAGAAATAAAAATCAGTGGTGTTTATTTACCGATGATTTTATACGATAAAAAGTTTTTTCCATCTGGAAACGGTGTTCCGGCTCAACTTGTAGTGGAGGGCCAGCTTTGTATTGTTGAGGCCGTGCTGTTTCTGAAACTCCAGAATTTTGATAATCGTCGACTTGCTGTAAGACCGGTGCTGCTGATTGGATTTGATAACTTCTTTTGATACGGGAGCAAAAATAATGTTGTTAATGGCAATGACGTCAAGTTCAGAGAGCGTTTTCTTGTTCAGGATTTTCTCACAAAGCTTTTTCTTTTCCGGGAATTTTTTTTCGAGGATGTCGGTATATATTCTTTTAAAGTCGGGCTGAGAAGTATTCTTTTTCATTTTAGTCATTGTTAATATTTCCATATTTCTTAGTCCACCGATGGAGCGTAGATTTGGGAATCCGGTATTCTTTCACGATCTGGGGCATTGTTTTTTCCTGGGTTTCGATCAGTTCCACAATAAAATCAATGACTTCGCGGGTGTAGATGCTTTTTCTGAAATTGGGAAGTTGAGATTTTTTTTCTTCCTGCTTATCTACTTTTGAAGGCGGTGAATAGAGAATAAGGTGCTGGGAATAGATCCTGAAGAAGTCATATTCCAGGAGCTTGCTCCATCTCATGAGAACATCGCTGTCCAGACTTTTCGATTGATACATTTCCTGAATCTGATCTTTTGTAGATTTCATGAATTTACAAATTCGTTCCAGATCAGTCCCCGTATCCGCTACACGGGTCTGAATAATACTTCCTATGTGTATTTCTTTATAGTCAAATTTCATCCTAATTAGTTTAATAATGTAAAAAAGTATGGTGTATTTAGTTTTTTTCTGAATAAATCCATCGGGTAATTGGTTTAATTTAAGATTTCCCTTCCAGGTGTTTTATCACCAAATAAAGATTTATTAAAATTGATTGTTCCATGGTTATTTTATGATTTTTTGTTTTTTTTTAAATTAAAATTAGGGTGTACTATTAGTTGGAGTTAGGCTCAACTATTTTTACAAATTTAATTAAAACAAAATAATAATACAATATATTTAAAATATTGATATCTAAATATTAACATCGCGGACATTTTAACCAATATCCGCGGGCAAAAATTATAATTATAGTATCAATAACTATTGTGATTGCTAGGCATATACTACAATTAGGAATCTAACTTTGCAATGATAAGAAAGTCTTAATGATGAGTATCAAAGCCTTCAACGGAGATAAAACAAAAAAACCTCTCTTCAGAGAGGCTTTACTTCTTATCACTTAAATGTCAGAATTATTTCAGGTAGG
>JBMDXW010000139.1:0-65368 GCA_048594965.1 Chryseobacterium sp. | reverse complement strand
GAAATTGTGGAACGTTTTAAAAGCGTGCAATCGAAGGGAAGATTCTTAAATTATGTGATCAAGCCGAAGTTTAAGTACAAGAAAATAGAGTAGAATAAACCTTAAAAAAGAAATCCGTCTCACAAGCAAATTGCTGAGACGGATTATTGTTTATAAAATCATTAAAAATTTTCTATTAATCTATATTTTTCACCAATATCCATCCGGTATACTTAATTGGTGTTTTTTCTTTGTTAGGCTCATTCCAGTTGATATGGAACCAATAGGTCCCGGTAATCAGCTTTTTATCGTAATGCTTGCCGTCCCATTTGTAGTTGTTAAATTTATCTCCTGTAAAGATTTTGTTTCCGTATCTATCGTACACGACAAAGGAAAGGTTGTTTTTGTAAGCCAGCTCACTGTAATCAATGAAATCATTTTTATTGTCACCGTTCGGCGTGATGGCATTGATGAGATTAGGTACAGTGACTTCAACGGATATTGGGGCACAGTTGTAGAAATCTTTAACAAAGAAAAGGTGCTGACCTCTGGAAAGACCTGTAAATACATTGGATTCCTGCCAGTTCGCAGGTTGGTCAACGGCGTACTGATAAGGTCCTGAGCCTCCTGTCACATGTACGGTGGCGGTATTGTTTGAGATTTCAATCTCCGTTATTACCGGAGCATCAGCTTTTTTCACATGTACGAACTGTTTTATAAAGCATCCGTTGTCTTCCAGGATTACCCAATATTCTCCTACTGTCGCTCCTTGAAGTACCTGTGTGGTGGCGCCGGTGTTCCATTCGTAAGAGGAATATCCCGGGCCGGCGTCAAGGTTGGTTCTGTTGTCAATACAGATGATTTTATCTGTAAGTACGGAAGATCTTTTAGGAGGAATGACCTTCAGATTTACTTTTGCAATTGAATAACATTGGTTGCTGTTATAAACCCTTATGAACGCAGCTCCGTCTGCGGAAATATAAGTGTCCGCCTGCTGTATTTCATTGGTTCCGTTGCTGGCATCCACGAAAGTAGGATAATACTTTTTCGTTACCGGGCTTTCCGTCGTTACACTGGCACTCGTAAGATCAAACTTCGCTTTGGCCTCATCTGTTTCCAGGAAACATTCACTGAGTGTTGCTTCATTTACTACCGGTGATGGGTAGAATGACAAGGTTATCTTAGCCGTGCCCACACATCCTTCGTTGGTTGTCACTTTTACATAGACAAATCCTTCTGCCGAAAGATAATGAGTGGGTTCCGTGATCATGCCGGTTCCTGCATTAAGATGCTCTAAGGTCGGATAAAACTTTTTGATCACCGGATTGTAGTTTGTAACCACTGCGGTTGTGAGGTCAAAGAAGCCTTTTCCATTATATTGGCAGGCTTTAATGGTCGTGTCGGTTAAAATGAAAGGAACGACATTTAAGTTTAAAGTTACATGCTCGCAATCAATAAATTCATTGGCATTACCACAAAATTGATAAACGATGGTATCGGGTCCTATATAACCGGTATTCGGAATGTAGGTAATCTGTCCGTTGGCCGGGTTCAGAGTGGCTGTTCCGTGGGTAGGGTATGTAAGAATGGTCACTGTACTGGCTACCGGAGTCTGGGTGGTATTAAATGAGAATTGCGGAATGATCACTTTGGTAGCACAGGCATTCAGGTTTGCTGTAGTATTGGTGATACAGGAGAATACTTTGTAAATGGGAGTTGTCACCGGAGGGCATGTTCCCATTGTTACTTTTACGGTGTAATTTCCTGCCTGTGTAGGGGTGTGGATGTTTTGTGTAGCGCCTGGGATGGCGATATCATTGAGGTACCACTGATAAGTCTCGAAGCTGTCGTCAACTTCAAGGACGATTCCGGGAACGCATTCTCCCGATTGCTTAGCGATTACCGGTACGGATGAAAATCCTGCAAAATATCCACCGTAGCCGACGGCTCCACTTCCTCCTGCAATTCCTGCAGTCACCGCTTTCGTTGAATATACGGTGATATTGCCGGATAATCCCGGGACCGAGTACGTTTGCCAGTCTGCTGTTCCCTGTACGGGATAAGGTCCCTGTGCCGCTGTCGGGTTGATCGGAGCACCGCCGTTCACGCTGTAGGTGACTGCCGCTCCTGCCTCTGTAATAATATTCAGTTTGATATCGTTTGTGCTGCCGTTCAGGTTATTAATTAAAGCAATCTCATCTATTTTTTTTGGTAAAAAACAGTTTAAAGGTGGGATAATATTGTATCCCAAAGTGGCAATACTTGTGGCCAGACCTGCCAGAAGCTGGTATACATATACATTTTTAGAGGTTTTAATGTGCATGTTGTAATGCCCGCTACCCTGATCGATATAATTGACGTTATTTGCCGCCACCCCTGGATTAGGGCCGTTCACCCTGTAATACTGGCCTTCTGACAAGGTTGCAATTACAGGTCCTCCATTGATCCGTACTTCCGTATTGCTTTCGGTAGCTATGATTAAGACATCTTCCATCTTGGCGTCTACATTACCGTTTCCTTTGACTACGATAAATTCATTTCCGAGTCTTTCTACCGGAACGGATTGATCCATGATGATATCTGAACTTAATCCTACGGCGCCCCAGGAAAACTGCCCGTTGAAATTACCGTTGGTTACCGAGATTGGTTTATCGGCTTCTATTTTAGCTCCGATAAAGCCTGTTGCATTTCCTGATTGGTTTCCCGCTCCTTCGATAATGTAAGATTGTCCTTTATTCAGTGTAAATGACATGGAGGGAGTATTGGCTCCGGTGGTGCCGTTTGAAAATATCACGCCTGAGCTATATCCCGATACGGTAACAACGGTATTGTTTTCGGTAGCCAGAATCCCTGTCATGAAATTGTAAATATCGCCTCCTCCGACATCCGTGATGGGTGCTGCAGCGGCATAAAACTTTTTACCGATTCCAGCTTTACCTTTAGAAGTTATAATTTCCCCATGATTAGGAATTGAAAATCGCAGATTGGCATAATATGGCTTGGGACCTTTGGTATATAAACCTTTTGTAATCGGCTTGAAAAGATCGGTCTGCAGGGGTGTTATAATATCTGAATTTGAGTTTGTAATAGGAATATTATAGATCACGGGACTACCTTTAGATACTGTAACAGTTTCTATTATCTGATTGTTATTATAAATATCAATGTCAAAAGGCTGTACGGAATCTGTAGAAAAATAAATAGCCTGGCTGTTCTGGCCACCGATAAGGCTGGTATTATTTTTCATCGGTGCAAACCAATGCTCTGTATCTCTCTGTGCAAAAACGATATTAATACCCAACAGCATTAATATGAAAGTGAGTAAAAGTCTTTTCATATGGGATATGGATTATGATTTATACAAAAATAAACTATTATTCAATAAGTTATTAATAAATCATAAAGAAAGTTAATTTTATTCACGATTTTTAATTAAAAATCTATCCTGAGTATGAAACTGGTAATTTTAGACAGTGCATATTTAGCGTTTTAGGAAGACGCTTAACTTAATTAATAGATAAAATTTAAACCTGGGGAGACATCCAAAAAAATCCCGGCGAAATTTTCGCCGGGATTCTATTTTTTATAATCAGAAAAGGACTATAAGCTTACTCTTACAAATCCTGTTACTTTAAGATCAGCATTTACAGATTTTACATAATCAGCAACTGACATAGAGCTGTCTTTGATAAAATCCTGGTGTACCAGAGTGTTGTCTTTGTAGAATCTCTGCATTTTACCTTTCAAAATATTGTCGATAATATTAGCAGGCTTTCCTTCTTCTACAAGTTTGTGTCTTTCGATTTCCAATTCTTTATCAATCGTTTCCTGCGAAACAGAAGTTTCGTCAAGAGCAATCGGATTCATTGCAGCAGCCTGCATAGAAACAGATTTGGCAACTTCATCAGCTCCGTCTACTTTTGCAGAAAGAGAAGTGATTGCAGCGATCTTATTTCCAGCGTGGATGTAAGCTCCTAAGAAAGGACCTGTAATTCTTTCGAATGCACCGATCTCGATTTTTTCACCGATCACACCTGTCTGCTCGATTAATTTCTCAGCAACAGTGATTCCGTGGAAGTCTGTAGCCAATAATTCTTCTTTAGTCGCAGCAAAGATTGCCATTTCAGCTAATTCGTAAGCTAGCTCGATGAAAGCTTCGTTTTTACCAACGAAGTCGGTTTCACAGTTTAAAGAGATGATAGCACCTAACGTGTTATCCTCGTTTACTCTTGCGATCACCGCACCTTCAGTAGATTCTCTGTCAGCTCTGTTGGCAGCAACTTTTTGTCCTTTCTTTCTAAGGATATCTACTGCTTTTTCGAAATCTCCTTCCGCTTCAACTAAAGCTTTTTTGCAGTCCATCATACCTGCACCTGTCTGGTTTCTCAATTTTGCTACGTCTGCAGCAGCTGGTGTATAAGACATAATATCTATTATTTTTTTTATTTAAGATTAGTATTAATTTTTAGCTTAATTTTAAAGCGATGCAAAGATAATGATTTTAATGATAAACTAAAAAATGACTTTTTGCGTTATTTTATATATTTAATAAATTTTAAATGTTCGGTTAATGAAAAAAATACTGCTCCTTATATTTCTCTGCATATTTACCCTTGGTTTTTCACAGAAAAAGAAAAAGACAAAATCAAAAACGATCGTAGAGAAAGAAACCGTGATCATTTACACGGAGAATGATGCGGAAGCTACCGCGGAAGCCAGGATCGTTGCCGGGTTCCTGAAACAAAATCCCGGCCACCCCAAAACAGATTATTTCAAAAGAAAGCTTATGCAGATTGTCATGGCAAACAATTCGCCGGAAGCAAAACCTACGATTAAAGCGATCAGTGAAGATAAAATCAAGCAGATGGTCCTGGATGAAAATAGTCTTAACAAATCTAAAGCCGTAGCCGCAAAGGCCGGTGCCGCGACCCCCGAACGTACGGTAAATTATGCCAGTGTCGCCGGTACAGCAGCTAAAAAATCGGGAACGAGCGAACAGCATAATAAGACTGCAGCAATGCTTACCCATTTATTTAATAATGATCCGATGGACAAAGAAGCATATATCAATATCCGAAACCGGTCAAAATGTAATCTTATTGTAAAAATAAACGGCAAAAAATATTATAATCTTGATGTTCCTGCCAACGGTCAGAATTTTATTCTCGTGGAAAAAGGAGAGTATATCCTGACCACGATGGTTTGTGATGCCAAATACTCTTCATTAAAAAAGATCAATAAAGATATTGAGATTGAGCTTAATCTGAGAGATTGAGAACCGAATTATAAATAAAAACGGCTGGAAATTTAATTTCCAGCCGTTTTTATTTTTTATCCTTTAAACTGCCCCATGGCAATAAATTTATCTTGTCTTTGCGTTTCCAGTTCCTGTCCTGTAAATTTTGAGAACGCTTTGATGTTCTGCAAAATAGAAGTTTTAAGGTTTAGGAAAGCTCCTGCCGGATCATAATGTGCGCCTCCAAGTGGTTCTTCGATGATACCGTCAATAAATTTTTCTCTTAAGGCATCTTTAGGAGTAAGGTTTAATGCATTGGCTGCATCTTCCTTATGATCCCAGTTTCTCCAGAGGATTGATGAGCAGCTCTCCGGTGCGATTACCGTGTACCAGGTGTTTTCCAGCATATAGACTTTATTTCCTACGCCGATTCCCAATGCGCCTCCACTGGCTCCTTCTCCGATGATGTAGGTAAAGATCGGGGTTTTCAGCTGAACCATTTCAAAAATATTTCTGGCAATGGCCTCACCCTGGCCTCTTTCTTCGGCCTCAAGACCGGGATAGGCTCCCGGGGTATCGACTAAAGTTACGACAGGGATCTGAAACTTTTCGGCAAGCTTCATCAGTCGCAGTGCTTTTCTGTATCCTTCCGGATTTGGCATTCCGAACCTTCTGTGTTGTCTTTCTTTGGTTGTTCTTCCTTTCTGGGTTCCGATCACCATTACTTTCTGGCCGTCCAATGTAAGCAGGCCGCCTACCATTGCCGGATCATCAGCAAAATTTCGGTCTCCGTGAAGTTCAAGGAAGCTGCCTTTATCAGCCATCCCATTGATATAATCCAGTGCATACGGACGATCAGGGTGACGGGACAGTTGTACTCTTTGCCAAGGGGAAAGATTGCTGTAGATTTCTTTTTTCTTTTCCAAAATCTTATCCTCGATCTGGCTACATGCTAATTTTACATCAACACCACTTTCTTCTCCTACTAAAGAACAGGTCTGCAGTTGATCCATAAGATCTTTGATAGGAAGTTCGAAACTTAAATATTCCATTTCTTGAAGTAAATTAAATCTTTCAAATTTATGAAAAATTATATGAATCTATTTAAAATTATTGATTGCATTGTTAATCCGTGAGATAGTTTCCTCTTTTCCAAGAAGTTCCATGATATCCGGTACGTCGGGGCCTTTCAGTTCTCCTACCAGCGCCAGACGTAAAGGCATCATCACTTTTCCCATTCCCAGGCCTTTATTTTCTGCAAAATGATGAGCGGTGTTTTTTATATTTTCGGCTGTAAACTCTATTCCTTCCATACTTGATACGAGTTCTCCTAGAATCGCTGATGTTTCATCATTCCAGGCTTTTTTTGATGCTTTTTCATCATAAGAAGCCGGAGCTTCAAAGAAAAATTTTCCGTTTTCATAGATGTCTTTCGGAAAAGTCGCCCTTTCCTTCATCAGATGAATGATTTTTAATAATTTATCTTCGGAAAGCGTTAGATTAAGATCGGAATCTTTTAAAATGTGAAGCAGCTCTTCGTCAGACTTTTTCTGCATATACTGATGGTTGAACCATTCGGCTTTTTCTTTGCTGAACCTTGCGCCGGCTTTATGAACCTTGTTTAAATCAAATTCTTTTGCCATTTCATCCAGAGACAGAATTTCTTTATCATCTGCCGGGGACCAGCCCAGAAGTGCTACCATATTGATGAAAGCTTCCGGGAGATAGCCGCTTTCACGGTATCCTTTTGAGGTGTTTCCGGTTGCAGGATCCGTAAAATTTAATGGAAATACAGGAAAACCGAATTTATCACCATCTCTTTTGCTGAGTTTTCCTTTTCCTTCAGGTTTTAGAATTAATGAAAGATGCGCAAACTGTGGCGCTACCCAGCCCATCGCTTCATATAATAAGGTGTGCAATCCTAAAGATGGAAGCCATTCTTCACCACGGATTACGTGGGAAATTTCCATTTCGTGATCATCGATGATATTGGCGAAGTGGTAAGTAGGCATCCCGTCGTTTTTAAAAAAAACATTATAATACAAAGTGTTAGTGTTTAAGGAGAACTTGCCGCGGATGATTTATTCAATGTTAAGCGTCCAGTCAACCGGCATTTTAAATCTTACGACAAATGGTGTTTTTTCATCAATCAATTTCTGAACTTCTTCATCAGAAAGGGTAAGGCTGTTTCTCAGCTGATTTCTGGTTCTGTTGTCATAAGAGAAGACGTCACCTCTTGTTTCGTACTCGGCACGGATCTTATCGAGTTCTTCAGCCGTGTCGAAGGCGATATAGGCATAATCTGTTTTCAGGATCTGCTCAGTATAGCGGTCATAAATCTCTCTTCTTTCGGATTGTCTGTAGGGAGCAAATTTTCCTCCTTTTTTTGGGCTTTCATCGGCAATAATCCCGCACCATTCCAGGGCTTCCTCGATGTATTCTTCAGCGCCTTCCACATATCTTGCGGTATCGGTGTCTTCGATTCTCAATACAAACTCACCACCCTGATTTTTAGCAAAAAGATAGTCATATAATGCAGTTCTTACGCCGCCCAAATGCAAAGGTCCGGTAGGACTTGGAGCAAAACGTACTCTTACTTTCTCCATTTTCAATTAAAATTTTGGTGCAAATTTACTTAAAGAATTAATGTAAGCCAACAACACAGTCTTTTTATATTAGTATTAAACAAAAAAAACAGCAGGACTCCCGGTCTTGCTGTTTATGACTGTACATCAATTAAAAACAATGAAATATTAATAGATATTTGTTATTTCACTAACGTTACTTCATGTCTTTCAGAATTATTACCTTCTAAAATAAATGTAGCATAGTATTTTGGAGAGCCTGAATTTAAAGCATTTGTTTTCTTAATCACCTGTAGTTTGAATCTGGGATCTGAAACATTCCCCGTATCTGTATTTGATGCCCAGATAGCATTGGAAGAATTATATGGAGCATTTTTGTACAAAACTAAGTTTCCATCGGTTTGTGCACTAAGGTATGGTTGTACTGTTCCATTAGCGAACGTTGTATTTGATGCCCATTTTACAGGATATGGAGCTGGACCAAACCATTGAATAGGACCTGCATATAAAACCAAATTACCATCATACTGAAGGTCCAGGTGTATATTCGCATTGCCATGGTTGAGTACTAGAGATTGTCCGGCACTTAAGCTTGAGATTTTGTTGCTTTCTGCGAGAACCTCCCTTTTAGTTAATGATATTTTCTCCTTGTTTTTAGAATTCTGTGTCATAACACTAGACTAGTCATTTACTAAATCTGTATCTCTCGAGCAAGAAGCAAGGGTTAAAGCTGAAAGAGCAAATGATGAAACTCTAATCAAATCTTTCATAGTTTTAAGTATTTAACGGCGTAAAGGTAAATGAAAATTTTTATTAAAGATCACTTGTAAATGAAATAATTATTTAATGCAATGAAAGTCAATAAATGAATTTATAGATGAGAAAATCACCCTAGTATATTATATTGGAGTATTTGCATATTTATTATTGCTTTTTTAGTCTGAATATTTACTTTTGTATAATAAAAAAGATGTAAATATATGTTAGAAATAGGGGAAAGACCGTGGGGAAAATATTTTGTATTGGCAGATGAGCCCAATTATAAACTCAAAAGGATTGAAGTAAATCCGGGTCAGAAGCTTTCTTACCAATATCATCACAAAAGACAAGAACAGTGGACTATTGTAGAAGGTGATGCGACTGTTGTGCTTGATGATAAAGAAATTAGCCTGGAGTATGGTGAGAGCATTTTTATTCCTCTTGGTGCAAAACACAGAATGATGAATCTTTCCGATAAGCCTGTTGTATTTATTGAAGTGCAGACCGGAACTTATTTTGGAGAAGATGATATCGTAAGAATCGAGGATGAGTATGATAGAGATTAATATAACGCGCTGTCAGTAAGCTTATTCTTAAAACAGGCTTCTCAGCCATAACTTGATTTTTCTTGTGCTTGAAAGATTCAATTTGAGCTCAGGTTGTGGGAATTTTTTTTCAAAAGCTAATATAAATTCTTCAATATTTTTTGCAGGGAAAAAGGAAAGTTTGTGCCAGTCTGAAGCTGTCAATGGATGAAAGTCAATAAAGTCGGTATAATTGTCTGAGTTTATACTTTTCCAGAATTCAAAAAATTTCATGGTGTCGAAATCATTTTTGTGCCCCCAGTTCGTTATTTTTTCAAGGATTTCATTTTCATTTCTTGCCCATGATTGATGAATAAGAAGATAGGGTAGGGGTAATGTACGTCCGGTATTTACCCTTCTGGCATATTTGTATTTTGGATAATTAGTTATAAAAAGACATTTTTCTTCAAACCGTTCAATAATATAAAAACCATTTTCGTCATTCCTGAATAATGTCACCAGGTCTACCTGAAAATTGATAGGATTTTTTTCCGGATTTTTTAAAAGGTATTTGTTTTTTCTTAGAAAATGTGAGAGCTTTTCAAAGTCATAAGCATATTCATCACCATCAATCTGAATATGCCATCCTCCGGAACCCATTTTTTCGGCCATCATATTTCTTTGCCTTGTTTCAAGATCCATCGGAGCACTCCCCGGAATATAAAATTTATCTTTATAAAATGTAATTTTGTTACGTGTGTCAAGACTTTTTATTTCTGAAAAAAAACTTTCAGGAATCAATACATCATTACCTACCCAAGTTTTATTATTTTCGTCATAACTTATAACAATATGGTCCACATGATCATAAATTTGTTTTATGGAAGTGAAAATATAAGAATAGTCATAAGATAGTAAATATCCTGCTTTGATAATGCTTTTTTTGTCTATCATAATTTGTAATAAATGCTTAATTTCGTTAGCTGGAATAAGGCAGGACAAAATAATAAATTAAAAATGGGAATTAAAAGATTTTTTAAAAATAAAATCAAGGATCGTAATTTTATTAAAAACAAGAGAACACTTAAGGTTAACCATTTTGATTTAAATTTTTTTAAAAGTTATACTTTTGATTTCATTGAAAGTGACAGTCCTGAAGTTTCCATTATTATTCCGGTCTACAACCAAATAAGATACACTTTAAATTGTCTTTATACATTAAATAAGTTTGACCGAGATGTTCAAAAAGAAATTATTATCATCAACGATAAAAGTACGGATGATACTTTAGATTATTTAAATAAAATTAAAGGAATAACCGTTATTGATAATCCGGAAAACCTGGGCTTCCTTAAAAACATTAATAAAGGAATTAGAGCAGCAAAAGGAAAATATGTGTACTTGCTGAACAATGACGTTGAAGTTCAGGAAAATTACCTGTCCAACCTTCTTACCGTTTTTAGCAGTAAGGATAAAGTCGGTGCCGTGGGTTCTAAAATGATTTTTGCGGATAATACGCTGCAGGAAGCAGGTTGTCTTATCTTTGAGAACACGGAAATTGTAAACTTGGGAAGGGGTGAAGCGATTGATACTCCAAAATACAATTTCTTAAGAAAGGTTGATTATTGCTCAGGATGCAGTTTGCTGTTTCATAGATCAGATGTACATGGAAATCTTAATCTTCTGGATGAAGCCTTTCTTCCTGCTTACTATGAAGAAACAGATCTTTGTCAGCGTTTGAAATATGAGCAAGGTCTGGATATTTATTATCAGCCGTCTTCTGAAATTATACATTTTGAAAATATTTCTTATACGGGAAAAGATAAAAGCAAAGAACTTCTGCTTCAGAGAAACAGAGAAACCTTTATGAGTAGATGGAATAAATATTTTACCAACAAAAGGTATCTTGATAAAGCAAATACGAATAATTTAAATGCATTTTATAAAAAGCCAAACATTTTAATTCTTGAAGAGTTTATACCGAAGCCTGATAAAGATTCGGGTTCCAGGAGATTTCTTGAAATTATTAAAATTCTTCAGAAAAATCATCACAGGATCATTTTAGCGGTTAAACAGCTTAATGAGGATGACGATATATATGTAAGTTTTTTCAGAAATATTGGTGTTGAAGTGTGTAAAGATTTTGTCAATACACAGGATAAAATAGTTAGGGTTAATGATCAGGTGCACGAGGCTCTTCATTTTGTGGATGTCATTTGGGTTTTTAGGCCGACCGGTTTTGATTTTTGGTACAAAAGCATTAAAGATAAACTTTCCGGGCAGAAAATTATATACGATATGGTAGATCTTCATTACCTCAGAATGGAGAGGGAAAACGAATATATTGCCATGACAAAAAGTCGAAAAAAGGAAATGGAGTTTTTTCGTGAAACAGAATATACTGCAATGCAGAACGCAGATGTCGTTGTCTCCATCAGTGATGAGGAAAAGAACGTTGTTTCGCGGCAAGGTATCAAAAACGAAAAAATATTTACAGTGAGTAATATCCATGAGCCTGTTAAAAGTTGGAATTTAAAATTTTCAGAGAGAGAAAATCTTTTGTTTATCGGCGGTTTTTACCACATGCCTAATATGGATGCTGTGAAGTTTCTGTATGAAAGCATTATGCCTTTGGTTTGGGCTAAAGACAGAAGTATAAAGATTAATATATTGGGGCCGGATTTTCCTGAAGAAATAAAAGAAAAATACAATTCTGAGCACTTCCGTATATTAGGATACCAGAAAAGCGTTGATGAATGGTTTGAAAATTCAAGAATTTTTGTAGCGCCTTTGCGATATGGAGCAGGAGTTAAAGGTAAAATAGGGCAGGCCCTGGAATTTGCCTTGCCGGTGGTAACAACCTTTATTGGTGCGGAAGGGATGGGCCTTGCCGATCGGGAGACAGCATTGGTATCAGAGAACAGCGCCCAGGCTTTTGCAGATAAAATCCTTGAAATTTACCACAACGAAGAGCTCTGGAATATTCTTCATCAAAATAGTCCTAAGCCACTCGCTAAATTTTCTGTTGATCAGCAGGAAAGAAACATCAAAAAAATGTTTGAATATTTAGGATTTGAAAATAAATTGAGATTCTGAATATCTCTATTGTGTAATTTTCATGATCCAACTGCTAAAACTATATTTTTTTATAATTTCGTCAGACAGTTGTTGGTAAGGCTTTTTTAAGAAATGATCGATATTTTGATAATTATCGTTTTCAACAACAAAGATATTATCAGGATGGTAGAAGTCATAATTTTTTACTGTAACATTATCGGTAATCACTTTTTTCCGATAGTATAATCCTTCAAAAAAACGTATGGAGAGACCGTTATGCAAAGGGTCCACAAAGTCCAGAAGAATATCTGATTTTTTTACATATTCCAGATTTTGCTCAAATGTGATCCGGTCTTGAATGTAGTTGATTTTAGGATTTTTCCTTTCCGGATGTTGGAAATACTGAATGAAAATCGAAAGCTCAACATGGTACTCAGAAATCTTGTCAATAAAACGGTTGATTTTTTCTTCCCTGCTCTTCCAATATAAGCCGACAAAATAAAGATTGGGATTTCCGGTGTTATATTCCTTATAAACAGCAGGAAGATGATCAAAGTAGAAGTTGGTAATCGGCTTGATATTTTGTTGATTTTTTACCTCTTCAAAACAAAAAAAAGTGTCGAACAGGTCAAAATATTTCTTAACCTCCGGAAATTTGTCGATTCCGTCCCATTGATAAGCGATTAATTTTGTTGTTCTGGTCCTCAGTTTTTTAATAAACGAAACCGGGAAATTATCAGGACGTATGACCAGAATATAATCGAGATTACCTTCTATGGATGAAAAGTTACGTTCAAGCTCTTCAAAGAAATGACGTTTGATGAGGCTTTGTTTGTATTCTTTGTTTCTAAGAATATTTTTAATAACGAAATTTTTAAAGCTTTGCAGGCCTTTGTATTTGAATTTCGAAACTTTATCGGTGATGAGAAAAGGTAAAAATCCCACTGTTTTCAAATTGTCTATAAAGAGATTTGGAAAATCAGAATAGTCGGGCATCACCAAAAGAAATTTTTCTGTATTCATCTTCATTTTATTTAGAATGTAAAATACGGAACATTGTGATCTTAAAATATTTTCTCAAACTGTTGACAGGATTGTTAAAATACTCTTTTTTTATTGTCTGACTGTCTTTTAGGCTAATGGTATTGATATATTTAAAATATGCTTTCTGAATGCCTTTCAGATCAATATCACCATGGAAGTCGGGATTGGTTTCCTTAAATGTTTTTTCCATTTCGACTACTGCTGCTTCAGAATAATTGGAATCATTTTTAAAGTTTCCGATAATTATTTTCTTTAGATAAGAAATGTAATAGGCTATAATCGCTTTCTCGGGATATTTGAGATAATAGTTATTATAGATGGTCTTAATTACACTCAGATATCCCAAAAGGTTTTTATCACTTCTCTTTTTTGTGATCGATTGTGCGTTATCAATAGTATACAGGTATGTAACTTCAGGCACGAATTTTACATTTTTAGCCTTAAACATAGTTTCAAAGAACCATAATTCATCTTCATGATAAATTCCGCTTAAAAACTTCAGATGATTTTCTGTGATAAATGATTTTTTGTAAAGTTTATTCTGAGCAATAGGGCTTAAGCCTTCCGTCATGTTCTTTAACAAGATTTCATGATTTCCGTTCTTAAGCATTTGTGTCTCATTGGGATGCGGCAATGATGATATAGCCTCTTTTCTTTCCCATGCGTAAGTGGCTGTTTTTCCTACAATAATATCTTGCGTACCAGTATAGGCCGAAACCAGTATTTCAATAGCTTTTTTCGGAAGAAGATCGTCACTGTCACAGAAAAAAATAAAATCTCCTGCGGCTATCTCCAGTCCGAAGTTCCTCGTGTCGGAAAGTCCTCTGTTTTCCTGATCATAAACCTGAAACCTTTCGTCTGAAAATCCTTTGATGATCTCCATGGTTTTGTCTGTGCTTCCGTCATTGATTAGTATACACTGGATATTTTTATAAGTTTGATGCTGAATGCTGAAAAGAACATCCTGAATATAATACGAAGCGTTATAACATGGAACAATAATGCTTACTAAAGGGCTCATTTTTACTTTATTTTTTTCAGGGTTTCCGCTACTGCTGTAATTATAAACGGTTTCAGACTGTCAGTTGAATTTTTACTTAATATATTCCAAAGCCCCTCATCATTGTACAATCTTAAAATGGCTTCGGCGAAGGATTTTTCTTCATTGGCAATCAATACATTTTTTTCGTTGACCAGCTGCATTCCCTCTGCCCCGATGTCTGTGGTGACTACCGGCAGATAGTACTCGAATGCCTGTCCGATCTTGCCCTTTACCCCGGCACCAAATCGCAATGGAGCGACCATGAGCCTGGAGCTCATGAAATGATCTTCAATACTTTCCACAAAACCTAAAAATTTAAATTTAGGATATTGTTTAAGATCAAGCTTTTCGGATACATTTCCGATGACACTCACTTCAAGTTCAGGATTTTCCTTCCAAACCAATGGCATTATCTTATCGTAAAGAAATTTTACAGCATCAATATTGGGTTCGTGAATGGATCCTATGAAAATAATTCCCTGGCTTGAAGTAAAATCTTTTCTTTCCGAAATGTTGATCTTGGGATAATGTATATTGGATATCGTAATGATTTTATTTTCGTCTGCATATTGGCTCATGATCTCTTTTTCTTTGTCGGAAATAGCGATGATGTAGTCCAGCTTTGGGGCGACAACGGTTTCGAGCCGGAAAAAATGCCTGTAGTTCTTTTTTAACGAAATCCGGTTGGGCTTAATCTCAATTGCTCTTCTGAACCGTAAAAAATGAATGTCTACCATGTCATAGATATATTTCGCATGAGGAAGGACGGTTTTCATTTTTTTGTAAAATAAATTGAGGGCCAGCGGGCCATTGAACCAGACGTAATCTATTTTTTTTAGGGATTCTGCAAAATCGTAAATGCTTCGGAATTTCATATTCTCTACGAAAACAATAATGTTCTGTCCTGCGTAAAATTCTACGTAAGGATCGTCTTCAAACATATCCGGTGCAAACAGAATGCAGTTGTAATCTAAACTTTTATAGATCAGAATAATTTCTTTAAGCCTGTTGGATCCTGAATCTTTGTCATGGGTCGGAAAATCCCTGGATGTAAATAAAATGGTTTTTTTCGAAGGATCGAAAGACGAAATGCTGGAAATTTCCCGGGTACCGAGCTTTTGGAGTTTTTCTTTTCTTCTGAAGTGTTTTTTTAGTTTCTTTATAATTCCCATTATTATGTTTTTATGTTGAGCCCGAAAACTTTGTCCGTCCAGTGATCCAGCGTATATTTATGATAAATCTCTTCCGGAACTTTCTCATACGGTGTCTCAAAAAAAGATTTTTGAAGATTGGTACATGCTTCATTTAAAACCAGAATGTTCCTCGGATCGTAAAAGTCATAATCCTTAATCATTTGGTTGTCAGTAATGATTTTCTTTTCTAAAGCCATCGCTTCAAAAACCCTGAAGCTCAGTCCGTATTGGTTCTCACGGGTAAGGTCCAGCAAAGCTCGCGAATTTTTATAATATTCCGGAAGCTTTTTATGACTTATTTTCTTTATGCTGAAAATGATATGAAGGTTTTCCGGAATTTTTATGAAGATGTTTTTCAGCTGATGTTTCCATCCCTTCTTGCCGATAACGATAATCTGGAATTTCAGCTTCAGCTCCAGTAATCGCTTCGTGAGCAGTTTGATGAATTCTACTCTTTTATTGTCGTAAGACGTAATATAGAAGAGATCCATTTCAGGATTTTGTTTTTCGCACCGTGTCAGGGGCAGATAAATGTAGTTGGTAAGCTTTTCAAAACCGTATTGTCGGACATCGGCAATGTCAAATGAGAAAATTTTATCAAAAAGATCCAGTTTTTCTTGATCGACGGGCACCCGATCCAGGCTGTCATACAGGTAGGTGATCAGCCTTCCGGTATATTTCCTGATTTCTTTAAGGGTGGCAAGGTCAAAAGTATCAGGATTCATTACCAGGATCTGCTCCTGAAATCCGAGTTGCTCAAGGGAATCTATGACAAATTTTTGTCTTTTTTCGGTTTTGAGGTTTTTATTAAGGAAAATTTTGCTTACGGCATTCGTAGCCCTTTCACTAAAATTCGAGTGGGTGACATCACTTATTTTAATGTGTCGGGCATCTATATTTTTAGACCGGAGAGTCTCGACGATATAATGATCGTATCCCCAGAAATCAAAGCTGATTACACAAATTTTCATCCGGTTAGTTTTGTTCCTTTTTCAATGATTCATACGTTTCAAAAACACTTAAGGACTGCAGGTAAGAAAGCTGGTAGCCCTCTTTTCCGTCAAGAATACCTAAACGCAAAATGTATGCCTTAAAAAATTTGAATGCGGTCTTGGAATATTGAACGATACGGTGGTATTTTTTTCCGCTGACTGCCAGCTCCTGTCCTTTCAAAAGCCCGTAATGGATCATTTTTGTTTTATAAGACTCATAGTCATTAACGGAAAAATGAAGAAGTTTATTTTTCATCTCGCCGGTTGTTCCGTGGACATGTAGTGTTTCATGGACTTTTTTTCCACTGATGTATCTGGCTTTCGATTTTCTGAACAGTCTGAAATTTTTGTCGGTCTGTGTTCCTGAAAAATGGATCGGTTTTCCGGCAAAGTAAAATTTCCGGTAAAAATAATAAGCATCTTTCGGGTCAGGTTTTTTGAGTTCCTTTATAATTTCTGCTTTCAGTGGTGGCGTGATTCTTTCGTCCCCGTCAAGAAATAAGACCCAATCATTTTTTGCGGCATCCAGCGCTATATTTCTTTGTTTTGTAAAGTCTTCAAATGCATTTTGAATGACCTTCACCTTCTCGAATTTCCGTGCAATTTCCACCGTTTTGTCCGTACTGAATGAGTCTACCACGATAATTTCGTCACAGAAATCAAAGCATTCCAGTACTTCCTGAATGTTTTTTTCTTCGTTATAGGTTATGATTAAGCCACTTACATTCATCACACCTTGTTCTGTCATTACCAATTAATTTATCTTTCCTAAAACATTTTTAATCTACCAAAGATAAGTTTTAATTTGAAATGTATCAGTGTATCTTTACCCTTTATATCTATTCTGCACAGTTCATAAGGTTTTCGTGATGGAAAATAATTGATTTTATTCCCGATTCTTACCGCACAAAAGATGCCCAGCTTTTGCAAAACTGAAAAAACAGCTGCTCTTTCAGGATTCTTTTTAGGATATTTTCCATAAGGATAAGCCAGGACTTTCGAATATTGTATCGCTTCATCATCGAGAATCTGCATATTTTTTTTTAAATCATTTTCTATAAAGCCGGCGGAAACACTCCTGAAATTTTCGTGAGAATGACTGTGGAGGGCGATCTCAAAATAATCCCTGTTGAGGTCCTTTATCTCTTCAAAAGTCATCATTTCATTATCTTTATATCCTGTCTGAATAAATCCTGTGGGGATGAATATGGTTGCTTTCAGTTTATATTTTTCCAATAAAGCAGGAAGGTAGACCTCATTATTTTTATACCCGTCATCGAATGTGATAATGATACTTCTTTTGGACGGAGTATGTAACTCGTTAAAGAACTTGGGATTATATTTTTTTTTGCTTATATATTTAAATTGTTCCTCAAGGTTTTTTACACTTACTGTAAGATCTTCAGTGCTTCTTTCTGCAATCTGATGATACATTAAAATAACCAGCCGGTTTTTGGGGAATAAATAAAGATAAAGCCGGAAATAAACGGCCACAAAAAGCAATACGGCAACAGTGAGATAAAGAATCATCATAAGTCACCGCATTTTTTTCTGATTTCCCGGATTCTTATTTTTTCACGCAATTTTATGTACTTTAAAAAAGTATAATATGACATGGTTTTCGCCACATAAAAACCGGCAAAGCCGTCTAAAAATCCTAATTTAAATATAAATACTTTAATAAATTCAAAAACAGGACTTACAATGATTTTAAAGTTTTGATATGGCTTACCGCGCTCAAACATCTTTTCTGCCATCATATCAGAATATTTATTAATTTTAGAAATATGATGATGAATGCTTTTGTATGTGTAGTGATCTATCTTTCCATCTAAAAGACCTACTTTTTCATTCGTGATTAGAAATTCATGAACTTTATCGTCAGAATATCTAGCAGAATTCTTTCTGAAAAGTCTTTCTCTGCATATATTTCCCCAACCTCCAAATTTAATCAGATGAATACCAAGATGATTATTATATTTTGCTTTGTATACAGAGAACTCAGGATTTTGTTCTGAAGTAATTTTTTGTATTGTCTTTTTAAGATCTTCATCAGGCACTTCATCGGCGTCCAGAAAAAGAATCCATTCGCCTGAGCAAAGTTCCAGGGCGTAATTTTTCTGTTCACCATACCCATTAAATTTCTTTTCAAAAAATTTTACCTTAGCATATTTTTCCATGCAGATTTCTTTCGTCCTGTCTGTCGATAGGCTATCTACAATGATAATTTCATCAACAATCTCGGAGATTGAATCCAAAAGTCTTACAATATTATCTTCTTCATTGTAAGTGATAACTGCAAGAGAAAGTATCATTCTATTAAAATGAAAGAATGGTTTTCTCAATTATTTTCACACAGTCTATGAGCTGTTCTTCAGTAATCACCAATGGCGGAGCCAGTCTTATGATATTTCCGTGGGTCGGCTTCGCTAAAAGTCCGTTTTCTTTTAACTTTAAACAAATATTCCAGGCCGTTGAACTTTCCGGAGTATCGTTGATCAGAATAGCATTCAATAAGCCTTTTCCTCTTACTTTTGTAATCAGTGTGGTTTTTTCCATCATCTTTTCAATTTCAGCTCTGAATAACTTGCCAAGTTCTTCGGCTCTTTCAGATAAATTCTCATCCTGTACAACATCGAGAGCCGCTACGGCTACGGCGCAGGCAATAGGATTTCCTCCGAACGTTGAGCCGTGCTGTCCAGGTTTGATGACATTCATAATCTCATTATTGGCCAAAACTGCAGAAACCGGATACATTCCTCCTGAAAGTGCTTTTCCTAAAATCAGAATGTCAGGCTGTACGTCTTCATGATGGCAGGCAATCAGTTTGCCTGTTCTTGCAATTCCTGTCTGAACTTCATCTGCAATAAAAAGAACATTATATTTTTTGCATAGTTCTGAAGCATTTTTAAGAAAACCATCATTAGGAACATAAACTCCTGCTTCCCCTTGGATAGGCTCTACTAAAAACGCAGCAATATTTTCTGCTTCCCTGCTAAGAACTTCTTCCAGAGCGGCAATATCATTATAAGGAATTTTAATAAATCCCGGTGTAAAAGGCCCATAATTCTGGTTAGCATCGGGATCGTTGGAAAAGGACACAATCGTAGTTGTTCTTCCGTGAAAATTATTTTCACAAACAACAATCTTGGCCGAGTTTTCAGAGATTCCTTTTACTTCATAGCTCCATTTTCTGGCTAATTTTACAGCTGTTTCAACCGCTTCTGCGCCGGAATTCATAGGTAAAACTTTATCAAAACCAAAAAGGGTCGTGATCTTTTGTTCGTATTCTCCCAGCTTAGAATTGTAGAAAGCTCTTGATGTCAAAGCTAATTTTTTAGCCTGCTCCACCAAAGCATTTACAATTTTCGGGTGTGAATGTCCTTGGTTTACAGCAGAGTAAGCGCTAAGAAAATCATAATATTTTTTGCCTTCCACATCCCAGACGAAAACACCTTCTCCTTTGTCTAAAACTACGGGAAGAGGGTGGTAATTGTGCGCGCCGTGCTTGTCTTCAAGGTCGATAAAATATTGTGAATCTTTAACTGTTTCTACTGTTGACATATTATGTTGGTTTTGCGCAAATGTAAACATTATAAATGAGATGAGTAAACAGAAGCATGATGCTGAAAAAGGAAGGATTTTAAGAACTTTTAAGTCCGTTGGAAAAGTGAATCAGAGAATATTTCTCACGCAGATAATCTGTTATAGTTATTATATCTTTGAAAATATGAATTTTAATATTTATTAATTTAATATTAGTATATCAACTTTGTCAAGGTATAACAATCTGACAAAATTTGAAAATTTCAATAACATCATCACTTTTGAATAATATAAAAATAAAAGATGCTAAATCGCAATTAACCGCTAGTATTACTACAGATACCAATGAAAAATCTTTTAGTTTCTGGAAAGATGAGAATGGAGTATATCAGGTAAGCAGTACTGCAGATGGAGGTATCACAAATGGCGGAGGAAATTCTACCCAAATGACGATTACCAATCCCCATACAGAAGGGGTTGCTCATACTCATATTACTGGTGATTATAATTGCTTTTCCAATGGAGATATCTTTAATTTTCAAAAAGGAAATGCTGCCCGTCCTTCGCTTATATATTCTTTTGCTTTTGCTTCAGATGGTTCTGCTTATATGCTTACAATAGTGGATCAAGCGAAATTTAAGACATTTATAGATAATCATCCTATTACCAACTATTTTACAGTAAATTCTCAAGGGTATGCTATTTCAGCAGGTTTTAAAGAAGGAACAGATTTATATAATGAATTTAAGAGTGCTATGGAGCAATTTTTGAGTCAGGGGTTTTCAGAAGACGATGCCTTTGCCGGTGCTACTGCTCATGTATTAATTAAATATGATACAGGAGCTGCTTTAAGCCAACAAGATAGTAATGGAAATTTTAATTCTATATTTGTGAATGAATCCATATCACCATCTTCCACAGTACAAAGTGTACCAATAAAAACTTATACTAGAACTTCGGAATGTAATTTCCAATAAATGAATCTTATAAATATGAAAACATTATATAAAATAATCACTACGTTATCATTGCTAGGTTTTACTAATATTTATGCTCAGGTTGACACCCTTAATTATCTTAAACAATTTGAAGTGAATAAAGCAAGCTACATTGGGCAGCCCTTTTCTAAATTATTAAAAGATATGGCGCAGATTCATCCAAAAACAGCTTGGTCTGTTCCTTTAACGGGAAAAAAGACTATAACTACTAATACACGATTTTACTTTTGTGCAAAAGAACTTAGCTTTCACAATGTCATTACATTATGGATAGAATGGCAGAACATTATCCCGAGAGATCAAACCAAATATTACGAACAGAAGAATGATTTCTACTTCACTAATGAAGAGAGTAATTTCTATGGAAGTAAAATAATAAAGGATATAAAAGTATTTCGTTGATGAATCTTATGTTAATAGTGAAATGTTAATAATTATTTCAAATTTCTTAGTTTAACAAAATTTCATAAAAAAAACCGTTCTTTTGAACGGTTTAAATTATATACAATTAATCTTAATGATTATCGTATTTTCTGTCCATTACAAAATCCTCCATGAATTTTGTCGTATAGTTTCCTGAAAGATAATCTTCATTATCCATCAGCTGTCTGTGGAAAGGAATGGTGGTTTTTACACCTTCAATATAAAATTCTTCCAGTGCTCTTCTCATTTTGGCAATCGCTTCCTCACGGGTCTGAGCCGTGGTAATCAGCTTGGCAATCATGGAGTCGTAATTGGAAGGAATCGTATATCCTGAATAAACGTGGGTGTCTACTCTTACTCCGTGTCCGCCAGGAATATTCAATCCTGTAATTTTTCCCGGAGAAGGCCGGAAATCCATGTAAGGATCTTCCGCATTGATTCTACACTCGATAGAATGTAGCTTAGGGTAATAATTGATTCCTGAAATCGGTGTTCCGGCAGCCAAAAGAATTTGCTCTCTGATCAAATCATAATCAATAACCTGTTCAGTAATTGGGTGTTCTACCTGGATTCTTGTGTTCATTTCCATGAAATAGAAATTTCTGTGCTTGTCTACCAGAAATTCAATCGTCCCTACACCTTCATATCCGATAAATTCTGCGGCCTTAACAGCAGCTTCACCCATTTTCTCACGAAGTTCGTCCGTCATGAAAGGAGAAGGCGTTTCTTCTGTAAGCTTCTGATTTCTTCTCTGTACCGAGCAGTCTCTTTCTGAAAGGTGACAGGCTTTCCCGAATTGGTCTCCCGCAACCTGAATTTCAATATGTCTTGGTTCTTCGATGAGTTTTTCCATGTACATTCCTCCGTTTCCGAAAGCCGCTACAGCTTCCTGGATCGCAGATTCCCAGTGATCTTTAAGGTCTTCGGCTTTCCAAACGGCTCTCATCCCTTTTCCACCGCCTCCTGCTGTCGCTTTGATCATTACAGGATAACCCGTCTCTTCAGCAATTTTTACGGCATGTTCATAAGATTCTATTAATCCGTCAGAACCAGGTACACATGGTACACCCGCTGCCTTCATTGTTGCCTTGGCATTGGCTTTGTCTCCCATCTTCTCGATCTGCTCCGGAGTGGCACCAATGAATTTGATACCGTTCTTCTGGCAGATTCTTGAAAAATTAGCATTTTCAGATAAGAATCCATAACCGGGGTGGATAGCGTCTGCATTGGTAATTTCAGCAGCAGCAATAATGTTAGGGATTTTTAAGTATGAGTCTTTACTCATTGCGGGACCAATACAAACAGCCTCGTCAGCAAATCTTACGTGAAGACTGTCTTTGTCGGCAGTAGAATATACCGCAACAGTTTTGATTCCCATTTCTTTACAAGTACGTAAAATACGCATTGCAATCTCGCCACGATTGGCTATTAATATTTTTTTGAACATCTTCTTCAATTTGAAAATTAGATAATTTGAAAATTAGATAATGTTATTTTAATGTAGAATTTAATCTAACATCTAATGTCTAACATCTAACTTCTAATTAAGATGGATCTACTAAGAATAAAGGTTGGTCGTATTCTACAGGGGTCGCGTCATCTACTAAGATTTTCACGATCTTACCGCTTACCTCAGACTCGATTTGGTTGAATAGCTTCATCGCCTCGATCACGCAAACCACTTTTCCGTTTGAAACTTCAAAGCCCACATTTACAAATACATCTTTGTCCGGAGATGGTTTTCTGTAGAAAGTACCGATCATAGGAGACTTAATGGTAACATATTTACTATCATCAGAAGCCGGTTCGGTGCTTTGTGCCGGAGCTGCCGCAGGAGTTGCTGCCGGAACCGGAGCAGCCGCTACCTGTTGAGGAGCCGTATGGTAAACCGCAGGCTGAGCATAAGCCATTTCGCTTCCTGCCAATGGAGTTTTAATAGTGATTTCGAAATCTTTAGTTTTGTATTTTACTTCAGATACTTCTGCTTTAGATACAAATTTAATAAGATTTTGTATGTCTTTAATGTCCATAAAATTGATATTTGATTTTGGGTCAAAGATACCAAAAAATCGTAAAAAACAACAAAAAACCGCCAAATTTTATAAAAATCGGGCGGTTTTTGTATAAAAACGAGTGTTTTTCGGTGAAAACGACTCTTAGTTTTCTTCAGTAGTTGCTACTTCTTTTTCCAATACTACTTTACCTCTGTAGTAAAGTTTTCCTTCATGCCAGTGAGCTCTGTGATATAGGTGAAGCTCTCCTGTTGTTGCATCTTTAGCTAATTGAGGAACTACCGCTTTGTAGTGAGTTCTTCTCTTATCTCTTCTTGTAGACGACTGTCTTCTCTTTGGATGTGCCATTTTCTAATAACTTTTTTAATTGATGAGCGATGAGATTCATCATCTCATCATTAAACTATTTAATTTTTATTCTTTAAATTTTTCAGGGCGTCCCAACGAGGATCGCTCTCATGTTCTTCTTCCTCTTGTTCTTTCGGACTGAACTTCTCCAGGATCGCAAGATCTTCATCGCTTACATTCGGTGAAATTTTCTTCATCGGAATCGACAGTGCTACATTTTCATACACCAGCTGTGCAATATTGAAGGCATGATCGTTGGTAGGAATTGTAATAACATCTTCCTCGCTGTCGTCATATTCTTCTCCGAATTTTACCAAAACCCTGATCTCATTTTCAATGGGATGATCAAAACTTTCATTTGTGATGTCGCAAACCAGCTCTACCGTGCCTGTTGCTTTAATCTCAAATTCCAGGAAAGTAGTGTGCTTGTCTAATAGAACATCTACTGAAATTCTGGGATTTGTAAATTCCTGTTCAGTGTCAAATAATTGAAAGAACTCTTTATCTATCTCAAACCTGAACTCGTGCTTGCCGGTTTTAAGTCCGGAAAAGCTTACGTCATAGTTTCTTAACTTGTCCATAAAATGAGTGTGCAAAAATATGCAATTTTTTTATAATAACAAATAAATTCTAAAACAAATTAATTTAAAATCTCTATTAAAGATTTAGCCTTCAGATTCGTCCGGCAGATCTTCGTCTATTCCGTTGTCAACAGCCATTTTTCTAGGCTGAAGGCGGTTGTTCATCAAATCGTTGTATTCGCTTCGGTGTCTGAATATTTTAATGGCAGTGAAAATAGCTTCCGTAAAACTTTGTTCATCGGCCATATTTTTACCGGCAATATCGTAGGCCGTTCCGTGATCGGGTGATGTTCTGATGAACGGAAGCCCTGCGGTATAATTTACGCCTTCTTCATAGGCCAGTGTTTTAAAAGGTGCTAAGCCCTGATCGTGGTACATGGCCAGAACCGCATCGAAACTTTTATATTTTCCCGGCTGGAAATAGCTGTCGGCAGGGAAGGGGCCGAAGGCAAGAATTCCGTTATCCGAAAGTTCCTTGATGGCAGGCGCAATGATCTCAATCTCTTCCTTCCCGATCACGCCACCGTCACCTGCATGTGGATTCAATCCTAAAACAGCAATTTTCGGTTTGGTAATATTGAAATCTTCAATTAAAGTCTGGTTTAAAACGCGGATCTGCTTTTTGATTTTTTCCTTTGAAATATTCTCAGCAACCTGTGCGATCGGAATATGATGGGTCAGTACGGCGACTTTTAATTCATCCGTCACCAGGAACATCAATCCTTTTTTATTGAATTTCTCCTCGAAATATCCGGTGTGCCCTGCGTGTTTGAAGCCCATTTTCACCATCTCATCTTTGTTGATGGGTGCTGTGACAAGGACATCGATTTCTCCTTTCAGTAAAGCTTCCGTGGCAGCCTCAAGAGAGTCAATTGCCATTTTTGTGGATTCTTCAGACGGTACGCCAAGTTCTACTGTAGAATTGTCTTTTACCAGGTTTACCATATTTATTTTTCCTCCCTGCGCCTGTGAAGCTTCGTTGATGTAATTGAAGTTCACATTAAGTTTGAAAATATTTTTCTGGTAAGTAAACAGTTTTCCCGAACCAAAAATTACAGGGGTGAAAAAATCCGTAATCGATTTGTCAGCCAGGGATTTCATAATGATTTCGGGACCGATGCCGTTGAAATCTCCTATTGAAATTCCTACTCGTACTTTATGGTTTTTTGGGCTCATTTTGATTATCTTTGAAGATTAATAAACTACAAATTTAGCAAAAAATAATATGTTCACAGGAATAATTGAAGCAGTTGGAACAATTGAGAAGATTGAAGAAAACGGAAGCAATATTGATTTTACCTTAACGTGCCCTTTTACCCATGAATTGAAAATCGATCAGAGCCTGGCACATAACGGCTGTTGTCTTACGGTTGTGAAGATCGACGGAAACCAATACGTGGTCACGGCTATCAATGAGACTTTAGAGAAAACAAACCTCGGAAAATGGCAGGTAGGAACTGCGGTAAATCTGGAGCGTTGCATGAAAATGGACGGAAGATTGGACGGCCACATCGTGCAGGGGCATGTTGATAAAACAGGCGAAGTGGTGGATATCGAGAATAAGGACGGGAGTTATTTCATTACGATGTCATACGAAAACGACGGCAGTTTTGTAACGGTTCCGCAGGGTTCAATCACTGTAAACGGAATAAGCCTTACCGTTGCCAAGAGTGAAGATAACAGGTTTTCGGTGGCAATTATTCCCTATACCTGGGAATTTACAAACATGAAATTTTTGAAAAAAGGCGATAAAGTTAATTTAGAATTTGATATAATTGGTAAGTATATTGCTAGGTTAATTAATAAACAGAATGTCAATAAGTATGTATAAAGGATATAGCTTAAGAAACCGTGTCTTTTTCGGATTCTTATTGGTATGTCTTTTAAGTGTCGTGGCTTCTTCGCTGGTTCCCTATTTTGTTCTACGGGAAAATTCCGTGCAGAAAAGCAGGATTGATATGCAGGAAAAAACGGGGGCGGTTATACGGTACCTGGATTATGCGGTGAGCATGAAGCATACCGAGACCCGCGATCTTCCCAGGCTTCTTGATAACAAAATCTTCGAAATTGCAGATATCAATCAGCATGATATTATTCTCTATGATTTAAAAGGGAATTATTTACTTTCAAATAAGGAAGAAAGCCTGGTAGAGCAGAAAAAGGTTCCTATAAATATTGTCAACCGAATTCTGGCCACCAAAGCAAGGGTCGATATCAAAGGCTACGATGCTTCCAGGGATGCCGTACTTACATCTTCCTATCTCTTGCTGAAAAACAATGATCTTGAGCCGATTGCCATTGTATATATACCTCTTTATCATAACGAATCCGCTTATTTTGATGTTCTTAATACCTATGTGAAATATATTATCCTTGTCGATATTATTCTTATTTTATTCAGTGTGTGGTTCAGCTGGGTGATGTCTAACAGTCTTGCTAAAAATATCACAAAATTTTCGGATATGATTACCCGTATTACTTTATTCGAAAATGAAATGCGGCCTATCAGGTACTATAAAAACGATGAGCTCAATGCACTGGCAAGGGCTTACAACCGGATGATTCTTCAGATTCAGGACCAAAAGGAAAGACTGCGTTTTAAAGCGTCTGAAGAAGCCTGGAGGGAAATGGCCAAACAGGTGGCTCATGAAGTGAAAAATCCGCTCACGCCGATGAAGCTCACCATTCAGAATTTTGAAAGGAAATTTGATCCCGAAGATCCTAATGTAAGAGAGAAAGTGAAACAGATGAGCAAGACAATGGTAGACCAGATAGATCTGATCGCTACTGTGGCTTCCGCTTTTTCCGAGTTTGCAAAACTGCCTGAAAAGAACAACGAAATCATTAATCTTAATAACGAAGTAGAAGATATCCTGCGCGTTTTCAATGATGACAGTATCTTTATGCATTCCAACAAAAGCAATATTATGATCAATATGGACCGGATTTATCTCTCCAGGATCATAACCAATCTTGTGACCAACGCCAAGCAGGCGGAAAGTGAGCAAAGGAAACTCATCATCAATGTTGATGTTGAGCAGCATCAGCGTAGGGTAATGATTTCTGTTCAGGATAACGGCATCGGGATTCCCGAAAATATTTACGAAAGAATCTTTGAACCGAACTTTACTTCCAAAAACAGCGGAATGGGACTTGGCCTTTCTATGGTCAGGAAAATGGTGGAAGATTATAAAGGAGAAATTGCCGTAAAATCCGAAGTTGGAAAAGGTTCTACATTCACGATTACTTTGCCTACGAATTTATAGTGAAGTTATTTACATTTAAACAGTTTTCTATACAGCAGTCCAAAGAAGTATTCAGGGTTGGTACCGACGGTGTTCTGCTGGGTGCTTCGGCGAGTGTTGATGCTGCATCGCGTATTCTGGAAGTAGGGACCGGGACCGGGCTGATTTCGCTGATGCTTGCCCAGAGAAACGATAAAGCTGTTTTCACCGGGATCGATATTAATGAAGAAGCGGTGGCTCTCACCAGAATTAACTTTGAAAATTCACCATTCTCTTCCAGATTGAAGAATGCACATAAGGATTTTAAGGAATTTGAAACAAGTGAAAGGTTTGATTTAATTGTTTCAAATCCTCCATATTTTGAAGCATCTCAGTCTGAAAAAGACAAAATTGCAAGGCAAACGGTAGAACTGAATTTCCGTCAGTTAATTTCGGGATCTTCGAAGCTTCTTTCAAAAAAGGGGATTTTTTCAGTCATAATTCCGGCTGAAGCAGGAAATGATTTTGTAGCTATTGCTCAGGAGAATCATTTGTTTTTAGTCCGAAAAATGAATGTAAAAGGCATTGCCGGTTCAAACGTAAAAAGACTCATTCTCGAATTTTCTTTAACGGAAAAACCATTGGAAGAATCAGAGCTGATTATAGAAAAAAGTCCGAGACAATACTCGGACCAATATCTTGAACTCACCAAAGAGTTTCATGTCTTTAAAAAAGAAGCTGGAAATTAGATTTTAGAGGTTAGTAATCTCTTAAATCTTTAATCTTTTGATTATTTACTCAAATAATTCTGCCGTATCAAGTACAGAAACTTTTCCGTCTTCGCACCTGATGGCTTCTCCCGGGAAATTCTGGATCATGTGATAATCATGGGTGGCCATTACTACGGCGGCTCCGTTTTCCAAAGCAACCTGCTTCAGCAAGGTCATGATTTCGTTAGAGGTTTCAGGATCGAGATTTCCGGTAGGTTCATCCGCTAAAATTAAGTCAGGATGATTAAGCAAAGCTCTCGCAATAGCGACACGCTGCTGTTCTCCGCCGGAAAGCTCGTGAGGCATCTTGTGCTTTTTGCTTTTCATATTTACACTTCCTAAAACTTCATTGATACGGTCTTCCATTTTCACCTTATCACTCCATCCGGTTGCTTCAAGAACGAATTTGAGGTTTTTCTCTACGGTTCTGTCTGAAAGCAACTGGAAATCCTGAAAAACAATTCCAAGCTTTCTTCTAAGATTCGGAACGTCTGAAGCCCTCAGTTTGGCCAGGTCAAAGCCTACAACTGCTCCGTGTCCGGAAGCGAGGGGAATATGCCCATATAAAGTTTTCAGCAATGAGCTTTTTCCGGAGCCTGTTTTTCCGATGAGATAGCAGAATCTTCCTTTTTTAATATTAAGATTCACATCAGAAAGCACCGTAAAGTTTTTCTGTGCAATCTTGGCGTGCTGCAGGCTGATAATGTTGTCTCCGGCAATATGTGTATGTGGCATAATTCAGTTTTAAAAGTGCTATTCTAAAATATTTTTTCAGATTTTAAAAATAGGAAAAAGAAGACTTAAGAACCTAAATTTTAGGAAATTTTAACAACAAAAAATGCCTGAAAAACATCTTTTCAAGCATGATTTGTATATGATAATAAAAAGATTATCTCTTAGCGCGTGATGCACTTACAGTTAAGCTCTTTCTGCCTTTAGCTCTTCTCGCAGCCAAAACTCTTCTTCCATTTGGCGTAGACATTCTTTCTCTGAAACCGTGTTTGTTTCTTCTTTTTCTTTCTGATGGCTGGAATGTTCTTTTACTCATTACTTTATGTTTAAATCGTAATTATCTATTAATTTTCAGGTTGCAAAGATATGCAATTTTTTAAAAGTTGCAAACTTTACCTCTTATTTTTTCACAAATTTCGGTGAGATTCCGGTAGTTGTCCGTCTGTGGGGAATTTGTCGAAGGCAAAAATAATACTTTATGATTTATTTAAAAGCTCTATCTTTGGAAACTTAATTTTAAAGAAAAAGAAACATCTCATGTTTACACCCGCGGAACTTTTAGAAATCAACACGTTACTGACTCCGGAAAATAAAATCGTAATTCTTACCCATTACAATCCTGACGGAGATGCGATCGGTTCCAGCCTTGGTCTAAAGCATTATCTAAGAGCTAAAGGGATTTCCGCAGAAGTAATTGTTCCGAATGATTTTCCCAAGTTTCTTAAATGGATGCCGGACGCAAAAAAGGTTTTGATCGGGGAGTACAAAAGAAAGATCGCTTCTGATCTTATTTATGATGCAGATGTCATCTTCTGTCTTGATTTTAATGCGCATTCCAGGATTGGTCTGTTGGGCGACTGGCTAAAGAACTCAAAAGCTAAAAAAATTCTGATCGATCACCACCAGCAGCCCGAAGACTTCGATTTTGTATATTCGGATACCATTATTCCTGCAACCTGCCAGATGGTTTATCATTTTATAGAAGCGTTGGATGATGAAAAACTTGTTGATAAAGATATTGCTGAATGCCTTTACACAGGGATTATGACCGATACGGGAGGCTTCCGTTTCCGTTCTACCAGTGCTGCTACACACCGGATTATTGCCAACCTCATCGAGCACGGCGCAGATCCTGCCCTGATTACGTCCAATACCTGGGATACCAATACTGTTTCCCGACTACACCTGCTGGCTTTGATCTTGGGAAGGATAGAAGTGGTAAAAGAAGGTAAAGTGGCGATTCTCTACCTCACGAGGGAAGAACTGAAAGAATATGGTTTCCAGAAAGGTGATACCGAAGGGTTCGTTAATTACGGATTAAGTATTATGGGGGTGAAGATGGCAGCTTTCTTTATGGAAGATTTGTACGAAAATTTCATTAAAATTTCTTTCCGAAGCAAAGATGATATGGATGTTAATCAGTTTTCAAGAAAATATTTTAACGGAGGAGGACACATCAATGCTGCCGGAGGGAAATCATACGAATCTCTTCAGGGTACGATTGAAACATTCAAAGTGAAAATAGAAGGCGAAGAGGGTTTGTAGCTGAAATTTAAATAAAGGTTTAGTTTTTAGTGAGGGGAACTACGTTTATTAGCCGTTCGGACTGTTTATAATTTTTTAAATAGGAACAATGAAATCCTTTTGAGTCTGAAAATCTAAAACATTAAAAATCTCAGTTGTTGATTCTCGAATATCCCCTTTCTTCCAGTTCTTTGCAGGTGTATTCATAGACTTCGTCGAACATGATGTCGAGAAACTTTTTATTGAATAAACTGAATTTGGTCATTTTGGGAGGATCCAGGAATATATCACAGGATTTCGCTTTAGAATAAACCGATTTGGCGATGGCTAAATGGAGAATTCGGTCAAATTCTTTCATTAAACTCATCTTCTCCAGGCGGTCATAGCTGATGGAATTAACATGGGAGGCAATTAAAAAATCACATTTATCGATAATGGGTTCAATCGGAAGGTTGTCGAGAACGCCGCCGTCAACATAAATCTTTTCTCCGATCTTTACAGGAGGCAGAATAAACGGTACGCTCGACGATGCCAGCAGGGGACCAAAAAGCTCGCCCTCTGAAAAAAAATCTACGATGCCGTGTGTCATTTCAGTGGCCGCAACACAGACCGGAATTTTTAAAACCTTGAAATCATCCTCCGGAAAATGGTCCATAAATAATTTCAGGATAAATTTTGAGCTGAAAATCCCGTTTTTGGAGAGTTTTAAATAAGATCGTGAGAAAAAAGTAGTCTGCTTCACAATTTCCATCATCTCATCCGGCGTTTTTCCCAAAGAATAGAAAGCACCTACGATAGATCCCGCACTGGTTCCGGAAATAATATCCGGTTTCAGACCGTACTCTTCCAACGCTTTCAGAACTGCTATATGTGCGATCCCACGCATTCCTCCGCCGGAAAGTGTCAGCCCGATGACCGGTTTCTTTTTTTTGAAAGAGAATAGACCCATTGAGAAATTTAATCTTTACTAAGATACGGATTTATAAAGCAATTTTAAGGTTCATCACATTCGGAATCGATCTTTGTGAACAGCGCATTGAATTTTTTATACATGTTTTCGTCATATTCAACTCTTTTGATATGATCATTCATGCAGTTTCCCCATCCGAAAGTGATGAGATCAATGGTTGCAAAATCATCCCTTTCCGATGAATGTAGACGCTCTTCAAATTCGCCCATGATTCTTTGCGGATCAGTGTTTTTCCTGCTCATTTCTTCACGGAGCTTCCGCCACGCTTCAATCATTTGGGTTTCATTAGAATTTAAAGCTTTTGCAAAAATTTCGCATTCTCCGGGAAGTTTACGGTTCATGAGAGCCGCCGGATTTGAAAAAGCCAGGATTTCAGTTTTTCGGAAATCATATTCATACGCCAGTTCTTTCAGTTTCTGAATTTTTACGTTTTCCCAGTAAGGATCACGCACCGGTTTGAGATTTTCAAGTGTTTTTTTCTTTTCTGAAAAGTCCTGATCCAGTTTTGCTAAAAGGATGTCTTTCTCGTTGCGTGCTTTCTGTAAGTGATTAAGGTTGAAAACGGAGAGTGTGCTCAATAAGGAACCGCTCATTTTATGCCAAAGAATATAAGTGTCTTCAATTTGTTCTTCTGAATATTTTCGGGTATCAAAATAGCCCTTATTTTCACACAGCTCAGTCTGGAAATTGAATATTCCTTCACGGTATTGCAGCGGTTTCCGCGTTTGATTTTTACTCTCTTGAAAAGTGCCTGTTCCGGCATTACCCGGATTATTCTTTTGGATGACGCTTTCCTTTTTACAGCTCAGGGCAGCAAGCAGCAGGATGGATAAAAAAGCGAATTTCATAAGATTAAAAAACTAAATGTTTCGGCAAATTATGAAGAAGCTCCGTATTGATGATTTCTGCGCAAATGGACGGCTTCTCCCAATGTCCGTTGTGGCCGCAGTCAAGAATATAAGACTTGATGTTGGTTCTGTCCGGAAGGTTTTTAATCATCGTTTCCGTTTTTACGGCATTGTCATGTTTGCCTGCAAGCACTAATATTTTAGCGTCGAGGTTTTCCAGGACGTGTTTTTTGTCCGTTCTTTCTACCATTCCTTTTACGGAGGCAAGTGCTCCCATATTGTTTGTCGATAGGGCAACTTCTAGTGCTGTTTCTATTTTTCCTTCAAGAATATCCCTCTCGTTGGGGTTAAAAAGGTTGGGTACGCCGGCTTTTGCGTAATGAGCAAAGGCATCTTCAATAATCCTGTAGCTTTTGATACGCTGCTGTTTTTTCTCTGCATCGTCCGGCAAATAGGTTGAAAAAAACAGGGTCAGGCTTTTCAGATATTCAGGGTATTTTTCAGCAAATCCCAGTGAAATGTAGCCTCCCATCGAATGTCCCAGCAGATGTACCTTTTGAAGATTCAGGTTGTCCAGAACTTTTTTTACCTCTTCCGCCATCAGTTCCATGGTCTGAACCTCAGCAATGATATCGGACTGCCCATGGCCTGGAAGATCAATTTTTAATAATGAAAAATTTTCAGAAAGGTAAGGCTCCATATCGCTCCAGATGGAAAGGTTTTCCATAAAGCCGTGGAGGAGTACCAAAGTTTCTTTCCCGTTTCCTTTTCTTTCAAAGTTCAGCATGATTTCAGCAATTAAAAATGGATATCAATATGATCAACAAATCCTGAACCATTCACCATATCCTGAAGCCTGTATGTTTTTCCGCCATCTTTAGACATGAACGTTTTTGGTTTTTTTCTTACATACGGTTTGCCGTTATCATACTCGGAGATGCTTTGCGTCAGTGTTCCGGAAAAATTCACATGATTATCAGAAACCACATTTGCAGTGCCGTCGATCGTAACATAATCTTTTCCCGATCTGATCTCTCCCGAAACTCGATAACGGTCTCTTTCACCTTCAACTTTTTCAAAGTTTAGAGAACCTTTTTTATTAATTAAATTATGGGTGAAGGTATGTTTTCCACTAAAGTCCCTGAACCGGTTTTTAGATTTAATGCTGTCGTTGATCTTGGTTCTCGCCGCATTGATCGAGTCAATGATTTTTGTGCTGTCTGCCTGATTTGAATTTGTTGCGGAAGATGCTTCTTTTTTAGAACATGAAATAAGTAAAGCGGTAAAAGCGATTACGGTTAAAAAGTTTTTCATTGAATAAAATTATACCCAAAAGTAAATAAAAAAGAGCATTCTGAAAATGCTCTTTAATCTTTATTTGGTTAATTCTTCATAAACTTTCTTTTCCCACGGCTTGATGTCGGTAACTCCGTAGCGTTCTTTCTTGGATATCGCGATATTATCCAGTATGTCAACGAAGTTCTTGTAATTGGCATCGTCAGTCGGTTCGATAATGATCGTGAAATTTTGTTTTTTAGGCGCTTTGTTATAGGCTTCTGAAATAATTTTGGTAATATTAATTCCACTGAAATCAGTTTCTTTTAAATTACTTTTATTTAAATCTTCTTTAGTTTTCTGATGATAAAATACCCTATTGTCTTTTCCTAGAATAAATGTGACCTGATTAAGAGGATTTATTTCAGGAATATTAATAGGATTTGGATTGAGATCTTTCGCCGGCAATCCCAGGTCCATCACATTAGGTTTTGTGAAATTTGTAGTAAACATAAAGAAAGTGATCAATAGAAATCCTAAGTCTACCATTGGAGTCATGTCAACTCTGATCATTTTTTTTCTCTGTTTGCTTCCTCCCTGCTTCTCTTGTGCAATTACTTCAGCCATGATTAATAGTTTTTAAATGTTAAACAATTTTAAAATAAGGGTATCGATTATATATTTATTATTTAAAATTTATACAAATTTTATACCTGAATATTTAAAATGATATTAATTTGGTATTTAATTGTTGTGTTTTTTATTTAAATATTTCAAAATCAATCTATTAAAAAAGCCTTACCAGGAAAACTGATCAGGCTTTGTATATTTTAAAGTGAAAAACTATTTATTCTTTTTATAAAAATTTACTCCACATTCAAGGAATTTTTTGAAGTCTTCCTTCGGCATATATCCTGACACCGGCGTGTTGATCACTTTTCCGTCAGGTGTTACGAGAACGTAGTGCGGTTGTGAGTTGTTGTTAAAATTCACCTGCTGGAACAAACTCCATCGGTCACCGATTGTTTTTACTTTTTTTACCTGGCCGTCCCCGAGATCGATCTTTGTTTTCTGGTCTTCAGGGAGTTCTTCTTTATCATCTACATAAAGAGAAGCTAAGACAACATCATTCTGAAGAATCGGTAAAATGTCGCTTTCACTCCATACGAATTCTTCCATTTTACGGCAGTTTTCGCAACCATAACCTGTGAAGTCAATTAAAATCGGTTTGTCTTCCTTTTTAGCAAGTTCCACTGCTTTAAAGAAGTCATGTTCAGGATGCATTCCTAGAATTCCGTCTTTTTCGTCGTGGAGATAACTTACATTTAAAGGAGGTAAAATCCCGCTCAACAGCTGGAGCTTCGGACGGTCGGAAGGAATTAATCCCTGGATCAGGTAAATCACGAATCCGAACCCTAAAACACCGAGGATCTTTCTTGTTATTGAAATTTTAGGCTTTTTATCGTCATGCGGGAATTTGATGATTCCGAATAAGTATAATGCCAGTCCGAGCGCCACAAGGATCCAGATCACAATGAAAAGTTCTCTTTTTAACAGGAATGTTTTGGAAACCAGGTCTGCTTTAGATAAAAATTTCAAGGCTAAAGCCAGTTCCACAAAACCTAAAACAACTTTTACCGTATTCATCCAGCCTCCTGATTTGGGAAGACTTTGCAATGCCTGCGGGAATAAAGCCAGCAATCCGAAAATGATCGCCCAGGCCAGACCGAAACCTGCCAAAGCGAATGTCAGCAGCATCGGAACATTGGCCGAACCGGTCACCGCACTGCCTAATAAACTTCCCAAAATAGGTCCTGTACAGGAGAATGAAACAATTACCAAAGTTAAAGCCATGAAGAAAATTCCGATAATACCTCCTGCCTCTTCTGCTTTTGACGATTTATTGGCGATAGAGCTTGGTAAGGTAATATCATAGTATCCGAAGAAACTTCCTGCAAAGAAAATGAATATGATGAAGAAGGCGATATTCAGCCATACGCTGGTCGATATTTCATTGAAAATATTACCGGCAATCCCGTCAATGATATGAAAAGGAACACTTAACAGAACAAAGATCAGGAGAATGAAAAATCCGTAGATAAAAGCATCTCTTTTTCCTTTCGCCTTGTTCATGCTGCCTTTTGTAAAGAAGGAAACCGTCAGCGGGATCATCGGGAAAACACATGGTGTCAGCAAAGCAATCAGTCCGCCGATAAAACCGAGGAACAGATACGTCCAGTAATTTTCGTCTACTTTTGTTGCAGCAGTTCCGCAGTCTGTAAGAGGCTTCTGGAAATCGATAGATTCTATTTTCAGCTTTTTGGGATCTAGTTTAGAGGTTTCTGTAACGGTAACGGTACCTTTTGCCGGATTTTCGACTACTGTTTCCACTTTTGCAGAATCTTTGGCAAGATCAGTTTTTTCATCTGTCTTGGCTTCTTGAGCTACAGTTACACCTTTTGGGGTGACTTTCTGGTTGAATTCTAAAGTATTAGGTGCTAAACATGTATGGTCATCACAGATTTGATATGTAACTTCTCCCACCGCATCTGCTGGTTTGGATGGGTCTTTAAGCACAAACCTTTGTTTAAAAACAACATTGCCGGAATAAAAAGTAAGCTTTGCATCAAAAGCTTCAGAAAATTCTTCCTGCTTCTTTCCTGTTTCCTGAACTTTGCCGATTAATTCAATATTTTTCCCTGATACAGTATATTTTGTAGGTATTGCAGTATCTTTAGGAAGGATTCCCGAGTATATATGCCATCCATTTTCAAGTATTCCATTTAGAACAGCTTCATATTGGTTATTGCCAAGATCGTTAACACTGAATTTAAATTTTATAGGATCTTTTAATTGTGCATTAATTGCTGTTGCCAAAAACATCAGCATTAATAAAAACCAGTTTCTAAGTTTCATTTTTACTTCTTATTAAAAATTTTGAGAATATATCTGGAGTTCTCATTCCCCGCATTTCTCCGGTCCTGTCTGAAAGGAATAATTCCCAATACGGAATTTTCGCGATCGGTAAGGAGCCATATTTTTTGCCTCGCTAAAATAGATATTTTTTCGTCCCTAAAAAACTTAGAAACTTTCTTTTTCCCTGAAAAACCAGAAGGATAAAATTCATCATGGTCCTGATGCCTTCTCAATCGCAGCGGAAACCTTAGTTTTTCCGCATCAAAAGTCCACTCAAAGCTTTTATTGATTGATTCAATCTCTATTATATTTTCGAGATGAATGGTCATTTGGTTTTCAGAAAAGTCAAATTTTTCTGATAAAAGAATCTCATCGGGATTGTCTGTTTCTGATTTTCCAGCTCCCGTCTTTCTTTCCGTTAAAACCAATTCATCATAATTGACGGTCAACTGATATTCTTTGGAAAAAAAAGAACTGCCGTTTTCAGCCTTGAAAATTTTCGGGATTTCTTCCTCCCGGTTGAAACCGTATTTCTTTAAAATTTCAAATTTCACGAACTCACTTTCCCTTTCAAGCTGTTCTTTTGATAAGATTTTGAAGGATGGGTTAAATAAAGTAAGGCGGTTTTCAATTTCCTGAACCTGTTTTTTTACAAACTCTTTTGTCTGGTTTAAATACACCGAACTTTTTTTGAAGTTTTCAAGAAAATGATCATTTGTCTCTAATAATTTAGGAACGATCTCATGGCGTATTTTATTCCTTAAATACTCTTTTTTTTGATTGGAAAGATCTTCGCGGAATCGGATCTCGTTTTCTTTTGCGAATGCATAAATCTCTTCTTTGCTAAAAGATAAAAGCGGACGCAGAATATGGTTGTCATGGGCTGGAATTCCACTTAACCCATGTATTCCGGCTGCCTTTGAAAGATTGATGATGAATGTTTCCAGCTGATCGTTCAAATGGTGAGCCGTCACTAAAAATTCCAGATTTTCCTTTTCACGGATCTGATGAAAAAAATCATACCTCAATTCTCTTGCCCACAGCTGAATGGAATTTTCCGGTTTTTTGTCTTTTTCAGAAACTTCGTACAGATGGAATTTAATATTGTTTTCCTTACAAAAATCCAGAACAACTTCCTGATCCAGGTCAGAATCTTTTCCGCGCAGCTTATAGTTGATATGAGCAATCTGAAATGGCAGGCTCAGATTTTTAAAAAGATGCGCCAAAACCATCGAGTCTGCGCCGCCGCTGACAGCCAGAAGGTAGCTCCGGCTGAGGGGAGACTGTACCAGGTTCTGTAGCTGACTGTTAAAGGTAGTTGTTTCCAACATATATGCTGAGAATTTCTTTGTGCAAAGATAATCGATATAATTAAAATGAATTTTGCTACCTTTGGTCGTCTAAAAATGATTATTTATGAAAATTTTTAAAATCTTAGCAGTATCTGCAATGGTGTTGGGAATGACATCTTGTATCAGCAAAAAACAGTATGATGCACTGAGCTCAAATTACAAGCAATGTATTGAAAACGTAGGTGAAAGACAAAGGGAAATCCAGGATCTGAAATCTCAGAACTCTGCTTTGGCGAGCGAAAATGGTTTGTTAAAAAGCCAGCACGATGCTTTGAAATCTTCATTGGATGCCTGTCTTTCAAATACGGGGAAAAGCTCTGCCAATATTGATAAGTTAGTAGGAGAGATCAACGCTTCAAACTCTTATATCAAACAATTGATTTCCAGTAATGCTAAAAATGACAGCTTAAATCTTGCTCTTTCAAACAAACTGAAAAGATCTCTGGATAACGTAGCAGACGATGATGTTCAGGTAAAAGTTCTTAAAGGTGTGGTAATGATCTCACTTTCAGATAAAATGCTATACAAGATAGGAGATTATAACATCCTGCCTGCCGCACAGGAAGTATTGGGAAAAGTAGCTAAAGTGATCAATGACTACGACAAATATTCCGTACTGATCGAAGGGAATACCGACAACGCACCTTTGAACTCTCCAAATTTACCGAGAGACAACTGGGATCTTTCTGCCCTCAGAGGAACTTCTGTTGCGAAGGTTTTACAGACACAGTTCGGGGTTGATCCTGCGAGAATCACTGCCGGAGGACGTTCTGAATACAATCCTAAAGCAACCAATATGAGTGTTTCCGGAAGAGCTGAAAACAGAAGAACGGAAATCATCATCATGCCGAAGCTTGATGAATTCATGAAATTGATGGACATCGCGCCAAAAAAATAACACGAACAAACATTCAGTCATACAATAAATCCCGAAGCAATTCGGGATTTATTTTTTTAATCAAATTAATTCTTCTTTTTTCAATAATGAAATAATTCGCTGCAAAAATGAATTGGACGTTTCCGGCTTAGTTTTTTTCAGAGAGGCTGTCTTCTCTTCAGATGGCACGCTTCTCTTTTTCTCTTGATTAATTTGTTTTTCTCCTGCATCCATTTTAATTAGTGTTTTTACCCTGATCCAAAGGTATAGCTATTCCGCAGGACACAACATCCGTATTTTCCCGGTAATTTTCCTGACTGATTCCGCAGATCAGAATATTTGGGTTTCTTGATGCTTTTTGCTTATATTTAAGTAAATTTGAATCAACAAAATTTGTAGAATGAGCTTTTTTGAAGAAAAGAATCCGGAGATGGACAGATACCTGGAAACGCACGCTTCCGGAGAACCGGAAATCCTGAAAAAGTTAAGAAAAGAAACTTACCAGAAAACTACCCAGCCACACATGATCTCAGGCTATCAGCAGGGAAGATTGCTGACCATTATTTCCCAAATGATTAAACCTGAAAACGTACTTGAGATCGGTACTTTCACAGGATATGCGACGCTTTGCCTGGCAGAAGGCCTTTCTGAAAAAGGTAAAATCACGACTCTTGATGTAAACGAAGATCTGGCTTATTTACCCCGAAAATACTTCGCAGAAAGCAGCCGTTCTTCTCAGATCGATTTTAAACTTCAGGATGCTAAAGAATTTTTGAAACAGACCGATGAATTCTTTGATCTTGTTTTTATCGATGCAGACAAAGAAAATTATGCTGAATATTTCAGACTCATTAAGCCGCATACAAAATCAGGATCCGTGGTGATGTTCGACAACGTTCTGTGGTACGGAAAAGTACTGGAGGAAAACCCGAAGCAGAAATCTACCCAGGCTATTAAAGAGCTCAATGATCTGATTGCAGCAGATGATGATTTTGAAAATCTTATTTTACCTTTGCGCGACGGCGTCAATTTTTTACGCAGAAAATAAAATATTGCTGAGTATAAGGAGATGCTCTGATAAGAATTTCTAACCTTATCCTCAACCTGAACCTTTAAGATAAACTGATGAATAAAGGAATTTGTATTGTTACGGTAGCACCGGTGCGGGCGGAAAACTCTGACAAAGCGGAAATTGTCACCGAGATCCTGTTCGGCGAAAGTGCCGATATTCTTGAAGTAAATAAGAACTGGACCAGAATAAAGATGCACTACGATGGCTACGAAGGCTGGATGGATACCAAACAGCTGAAACCGGTGACCGATGAAGAGCTGGCAAGACGTAAAGTAACGGTAGTGACCGAAGATTTTTCTTCCGTCCTCATGCATGATGGAAAAACACTCCTTTCCATGGGATCGGAGGTGGAATTTCCGGTAGTGGCCTCCAGGAGAAGCCATGATGTACGGGAAAGTATCGCATTAACAGCAAAAGAGTTTCTGAATGTGCCATACTTGTGGGGCGGCAAAAGCTTTTTTGCTGTAGATTGTTCGGGATTTACCCAGCTGGTCTATAAAGTTCACAACATCAAATTACCGCGCGATACCTCCCAGCAGGTAGACGTTGGGGAATCTTTAACTTTCGTCGAAGAGAGCCAACCCGGTGACCTTGCGTTTTTTGAAAATCCGGAAGGTAAAATTATCCATGTCGGGATCATGCTGGATAACCAGAAAATCATCCATGCTTCCGGCAAGGTGCGCATTGATACACTAGATTCTACAGGGATTTTTAATAAAGAAATGAATAAGCATACCCACAGACTTCGGGTAATCAAAAGTTTATTGTAATTTTTAAAATTAATTTGAATGGAAAACGTCCTTCTTTTGATTTTTGATATTTTAAATTTCGGACTTCTCGTTTTTGTATGGCGGTTTACGATCAAAAATTATACGGCATTACCGGACACGATTCCCGTTCATTTCGATTTTGACGGAAAAGCAGACCGCTTCGGGAACAGAAAATATTTTTACCTGATGCCGGCTGTCTTAACCGTTGTGTATTTTGCATTTGCAATAATTGTCAGAATTCCGGAATCTGCCAATTATCCCGTTCCGGTCACCGCGGAAAATGAAGATGCTCAATTTCTGATCATGAAGATTTTCGTCCGGTGGATTTTTCTTCTGGTGACCCTGCTTTTTTTCAATAGTCAGGATTATATGTTCCGGTATTCATTCAACGAAACAGCAAAACCGAGAGTGCCTTTTTCAGCCATGTTGTTTTCAATTATCGGAAGTATGATTGTTTTATTCATATTTATAGGTGTTTTCAAATGATTAAATCTAAAAATAACGCTGAACATTATCTCTGGGGGAACAGCTGTGACAGCTGGATTCTCAAGGATTCTGAAAGTCTCTCCGTTAAGCAGGAGTTGATGCCTTCAGCAGCTGCCGAAAAACTTCATTTTCATCACCGGGCAGAACAGTTTTTTTACATCCTGAAAGGCGAGGCTGTTTTTTATACCAATGATGAAAAATATTCTTTAAAAGCAGGTGAAAGCATTACTATTTTGCCTGAATCAAAACATTATATTTCTAATGAATCTGAGCGTGATCTGGAATTTTTAGTAATTTCGAATCCCTCAACGAATAACGACAGAACGGAAGTTTAAAACATATTTAAGATGACTTTTTTCTACAATATATTTATAAATCTGCTGATCTTCGGGATGAAGGTTTTTTCTTTATTCAATGACAAAGCAAAAAAGGGAATCGAGGGAAGAAAAGAATCTTTGAGTAAAATTAAGGCCGCCATTTCACCGTCCGACAAAGTACTCTGGATGCATGCGGCCAGCCTGGGAGAATATGAGCAGGGACTTCCTGTGCTGGAAAAACTAAAAGAAAGATTGCCTGATCATAAAGTTCTCATCACGTTTTTTTCACCTTCGGGATATGAAAATGTTTTAAAGAAAAAAAATAGGGCAGATGTTATCTGCTATCTTCCGTTTGATAAAAAATCTCATGTCAGGGAATTGGTTTTCTGTATGGACGTTGACATCTTTTTCACGGTGAAATACGATTACTGGTATAACCTCCTGGAGGAACTGAAAAATAAAAAAGTGAAAACGTACGTAATTTCAGCATTGTTCTACGACCGGCAGTCATTTTTCACCTCTTACGGCAAATGGTTTGTAAAACAGCTGCAAAAAAATATCGACTGGTTCTTTCACCAGACCGATATGTCTTTTGCACTTGCCAAAAGCATTGGTCTTGAAAGGTCTTCCGTGACCGGAGATACCAGGTTTGACAGGGTAAAACAATTGCAGGCACAAAATAATCACGTAGAATTTATTGAAAATTTTGTCGGTCAGGATAAGGCTGTTGTTTTCGGAAGCTCATGGCAGGCGGAAGAGAAGATTGCCGAAGAGGTTCTTCAGGGAAGTCCTTACGCAAAGCTGATTCTGGCTCCGCACGACTTAAAAAGGGTTCAGCATTTAAAGCAGATGTTTCCAGACGCTGTCGTATATAGTGAAATTGAAGAGCCTGCAGAAAATTTCCGGTCGCGAGTTTTGATTATTGACAGCATCGGTTTGCTTTCAAAGCTTTATTCGTACGCAGATATTGCCGTAGTGGGAGGCGGTTTTCATAGCGCCGGGCTGCATAATATTCTGGAAGCCGCAACTTTTGGAGTCCCGGTCATTTTCGGAAATCACTACCGCAAAAATCCGGAAGCTGACGAGCTGATCACTGCAGACGGAGGCAAATCTTTTGAAACAACAGGCCTTGCCGCAGATTTTGTGATGTTCCTGATTAATAATGAAGAAACCCGTGAGGTTATGTCGAAGAATGCCGCGGCCTTTATCAACGGAAAGCCTGATTCAACAGATCTTATTGTGAAGAAAATCTTATCGTAAAAATCCCTGGTTTTTTATTTCCTTGATGATCAGATCGAAATTTTCCGGAATTTTATCGCTGGTAAGCCAGTTGAAATCTATTCCGTTGTTGATGAAAAGTTTTGAAAGATAATGGTTCTGGTGAATTTTTCCCTCCAGTTCCTCCAGGTACTCATCAATTTCCATCCAGTAATCTGCATCCAGTTTCCTGGTAAGAAGCAGCGCCTTTACCGTTTTATTGATGATATAAAGATAAAGTTTATATACATTGTCAAAACGCTGCCTTCCAAGATCTTCATTGTAATCAAGGACTTTGTTTATCAGCAAAAGATTGAGCGATACTTCTCCGAATTTATCCGTCGTGATTTTCACATGTTCCGTGATTTCTGCACTGATCTTCCGGATAATACTCAGGAAATATTTTTGACTGCTGATGTATTTTGAAGCCATAATTACCCTCTCCGCAACAATTTCTTCCATCGCATCCCGCTTATTATCGGTGGTTTCAGGATCGATGAGTTCAAAGTATAATTTTTCAGATAAAAGCCGGTCTTTCTTTAGCAGTCTGAAGATCAGCCGGTCTTTTTCTATGGATGAAAAATTGCTGATAGCAGCTTTAAATTCTTTTGAATATTCCATTTTTTAAAATTAATTAAAAAATTTAGAATATTTTAAAAATCCGTTGAATGCCCAGTTGGCCGTGTAGTACATTGATTTTATCGCAGAAAACCCCATAAAATCTCTGTATACCAGATATTGATCCCGGATCATGTTTTTTTTCTTCCTTGAAACGCTGTTTTCACGCATTCTATATTTAGCCAGTGTTTGTTTTACAGGGTAGCCTTTTGGAATCTCCCTGAGTAAGTTCAGCCACATCACATGGTCTTCGCGTTTGCTTGTTACCGGGAAAAAAAATTTGCCTGCTCTCTTTGTATCGTACATGGTGGAAACCGGTGCCAGGCGGCAGGTCTTCAGTAAATTTGAAAAGGTAACAACGGCATCTGCTTCAAAATCTTTAAGCACAGGCTGCATCGTATGCTCGTCACAGCGGGAATAATTGCAGTAGACCAGTTCCGCATTGTTCTTCTTCATGTAAGCGATCATTGTTTCGAGATATTCCGGGTGCCATACGTCATCGGAATCCAGGAAGGCAATATAGCGCCCTGTAGCTCTTTCAAGACTTTTATTCCGTGCATTTCCCGCGCCGGCATTTTTTTTAAGGACCTGAAGTTTTATTCTCGGATCAGTATATTGATTCAGGATTTCTACCGTACGATCCTCGGAAAGGTCATCCGTGATCAGCCATTCCCAGTTTTTGTACGTCTGGTCAAGCACACATTGTATGGTCTCTTCAATAAATTCCGCAGAATTGAAAGAAGGAGTGATAATGGAAACAAGATCTGTCATTTGTGTTGATTTTTATAAAAATTTTTTCTCGTAAAAATGCCATGAACAAATCCCTACTGCAACAACGATAAGCATGCAAATGACAGACATGGTGTAAGGATTGTAATCCCGGAAGAGTCCAAGGGTAGTAAAAACACGGATGATAGGAAAATGAAAGATGTAGATGCCATAAGTAAAATCTCCGTATTTCCCGAAATTATTTAAGAATGTAAAAGAATAAGCCATATACAAAACGATAATCCCGATCATTGCGGGGGAGAACAGAATGATGTTAAAAATCAGATCCAGCCAGACCGTGGTAATGGCAATGATGAAAAGTATGTTCTTACTCTTAATGAAAAGATCAAAATTAAAATAGATCAGCATTCCCGGAATGAAATAGGATAATGTTCCCGGAAGCTGTTTTGCCGTTGATACCTGATCTAATGAGATAAAATAATTAAGATAGATAAGCGACAGGAAATATATAATAATCAGACTGATATTTCTGAATGTATTGTTTTTTCCAAATAAGAGAAACAGCAGAGGGACACAGAAGTAATACGACATTTCTATTTTGAGCGTCCAGAGTGCTCCATTGACCGCCTGATTTCCAAAAACACCGGGCAGCCATGGCGCTTTAAAGTTCAGAAAGAGACCATTCCAGAAAAGATATCGGTATACCTGTGGATTGCTGAAATATTCCGAAAAAGAATAAGCGCTTACCAGGCTCAGCAAAGCTGCACACAGAAAGATCACCAGCAGATAGGCCGGAAGAATTCTTCGTATGCGTTTTTGAAAATAGCTTTTTAAGCCGGAAGATCGTTCGTAGCTTCTCGCAATAAGGAAACCACTGACGGCAAAAAAACCGAAAACAGCGATCTCAATGGGGCTGTATTGCAGGAATTCCAGGTTTTTTGAAGCACTTAAAGTTCCAAGATGGCCAAGGAAGACGATGAAGGCAAGCAGAACACGGATGAAGTCAAAATTATTTTTCCTAATATCTACCATTTGTGTTGTTTTTTGCAAAAATAGCTTTTTCCGTGATACAGCAGTAATATCTTTCAAATATTTTTATTAAAACTACTGTAATACGTCGTTTTCACCTTAATATTTTTGAAAACAGGTAAGTTTATAATAATTTATTGCAAAAAATTATTAAATAAATCAAAAAAATTATAATTTTAGCGCTTGAAAAATTTGATACATGAAGAAATTAGCATTACTCTTTGCAGGTCTATCATTATTCGCAGCGACTGGATGTAATAACGACGACGATACGACAATGGAATATCCAATTATAGGAACATGGCAGCCTACGAAAGTGGTGGTGACCACAGTTGCTGTCGGGGAAGATCCTGTTTCGGACGCCATCACTTTTGATTCGAATTGCCAGAAGACATCAAGATGGGTGTTTGCGGCAGAAGGCTCAGGAAAGAGAACGGATAATGGCGAGGGGACATCACCGGGAACCTGTCAGCCCACTTTCGACAGAACCTTCAGCTATACTTATGATAAAGATACGAAGGCTATTCAGATCAAATACCAGGGAATCGTGGAAGCAGACAAAGGAAGTGTTGTTACCCTTAATGATACTACTCTGAACATTAAAATAGAAGATACTTCAGATCCTACGGAATACCAGTCAAAAACGTATACCTTAAAGAGAATTCCTCAATAATACAGGTTTTTATCCTTCTTGGAAACCTAAGATCCCATCTCCGGATGGGATTTTTGTTTTTTTTTATTTAATTCAAATTTAAATTCTATTTATACTAAAATTAGTATTTTTGTGAATCATGAATTTTAGAGGAAAATAAATTTTAATCTAATATCCAAAGTCTAACATTAACATCAATATATACACGTGTTTTACGATCATCAGCAGATAGAAAAGAAGTGGCAGAAATACTGGGAAGAGAATCAAACCTATAAAACTTCCGACAGCACCGATAAACCTAAATTTTATGTTCTCGATATGTTTCCGTATCCATCGGGCGCAGGACTCCACGTGGGGCATCCGCTGGGATATATTGCATCGGATATTTACGCGAGGTACAAAAGGCATCAGGGTTTCAATGTGCTGCATCCGGTAGGCTACGACAGTTTCGGGCTCCCTGCTGAGCAGTATGCCATCCAGACCGGTCAGCGTCCTGCCGTAACGACGGAACAGAATATTACAAGATACGAAGAGCAGCTTAGAAAAATAGGGTTCTCATTCGACTGGAGCCGTGAAGTCAGAACTTCCGATCCTTCTTATTATAAATGGACACAGTGGATTTTCATTGAGCTGTTCCATTCCTGGTATAATAAAGAAACAGACCAGGCAGAAGCGATTTCCACTTTGATTAAACGTTTTGCAGAAAAAGGAACCGAAGGCCTTAATGCCAATCAGAATGATGAACTGCACTTCACCGCAGAAGAATGGAATGCCGCTTCTGAAATTGATAAAGAAGATATCCTATTAAATTACCGCCTTGCTTACAGGGCAGAAACTACGGTGAACTGGTGTCCTGCTTTGGGAACAGTTCTCGCGAATGATGAGGTGAAAGACGGGAAATCGGAACGAGGTGGTTATCCCGTTTTCCAGAAAAAGATGATGCAGTGGAGTATGAGAATTTCCGCATATTCGGAAAGATTGCTTCAGGGATTGAAAAGTCTCGACTGGCCGCAGCCTCTGAAAGATTCCCAGGAATACTGGATCGGAAAGTCGCAGGGAGCGCAGGTGAAATTTAATGTAGATGCCAATGAAGAAACCATTGAGGTGTTTACCACAAGACCTGACACGATTTTTGGAGCCACGTTCATGGTATTAGCACCGGAAAACCCTTTGGTAGAAACAATTACCACACCGGAACAGAAAGCTGAAGTAGACAGCTATATTGAAGAGACTTCCAAAAAAACGGAAAGAGACCGTATGGCAGATGTCAAAAATGTTTCGGGAGCTTTCACAGGAAGTTATGCGATCAACCCTTTCAGCAATGAAAAAATGCCGGTCTATATTTCAGATTATGTATTGATGGGCTATGGGACAGGAGCTGTAATGGCGGTTCCGGCTCATGATGAACGTGACCACAGATTTGCAAAGAAATTTAATTTAGAAATAAAAAAAGTTGTAGAGACCGATGAAGACATTCAGGAGAAATCTTTTGATTCTAAAGATTCGGTGTGTGTAAACTCTGATTTTCTGAACGGCTTGAAATATGACGAAGCAAAAGCGCTGATTATTTCCGCTATCGAAAAAAGAGGAATCGGGCACGGAACAACCAACTACAGACAGCGTGATGCGATTTTCTCCAGACAAAGATATTGGGGCGAACCGGTTCCTATATATTATAAGGATGGAATGCCATATACATTGCCGGCCTCCGCATTGCCTCTGGAACTTCCCGAAGTTGAAAAGTATTTACCGACAGAAGACGGAGATCCGCCGTTGGGAAATGCCAAAACTTTTGCCTGGGATGAAGTAAACCAAAAAGTAGTTGATACGAATTTGATTAATGAAAAAACAGTCTTCCCTTTAGAATTATCTACGATGCCGGGTTGGGCAGGAAGCTCATGGTATTTCTTACGATACATGGATCCGCATGACGACAATGTTTTCGTTAAAAAAGACCTTGCCAATTATTGGGGACAGGTGGATCTTTATATCGGCGGAAGTGAGCACGCAACCGGTCACTTACTGTATTCCCGTTTCTGGAATATGTTTTTAAAAGATAGGGGGTATATCAGCCATAATGAGCCTTTTCAGAAGCTGATTAATCAGGGGATGATTTTGGGGATGAGTGCTCTTGCATATAGATTTAATTATACTTCAACTAATACATCAGGATCTAAATTTCTATTTGTATCAAAAAATATTGCTGAAAAAATTAACGAAGAAGATAATTCAAAATTAATTTTTGATAATATTTTGGAAGATTTAGGCTTGAATGATAATAATAAAGTTATCTTGACTAAAGAAAGTTTTCAACAAATCCACGTTGATGTATCTTTATTAAAGGGAACATCTGATGAATTAGATATAGAGAGGTTTATAAATCATCCACTTTACTCTGATTATGTAGATGCGAAATTTATTTCTGAGCAAGATGGAAGATTTATCACCGAACGTGAAGTCGAAAAAATGTCCAAATCAAAATACAATGTCGTAAACCCGGATGATATCTGTGAAGAATACGGAGCAGACGGTTTAAGATTGTATGAAATGTTCCTCGGGCCACTGGAACAATCCAAGCCTTGGAACACGCAGGGATTAAGCGGAGTTTACGGTTTCCTTAAAAAATTCTGGAATTTATATTTCAATGGCGAAGTTTTTGAAGTGTCAGAGGAAGAGCCGACAAAAGCAGAATATAAAGTTTTACATACTTTAATTAGGAAGGTCGTTTATGATATTGAAAATTTCTCGTTTAATACGTCGGTATCGTCATTTATGATCGCTGTAAACGAATTGCAAAAAATAAAATGCAATAAACGCAATATTTTGGAACCTTTGGCCGTTATCATTTCTCCTTATGCGCCACACATCTGTGAAGAGCTTTGGAGTCTGCTTGGTCATACAACCTCTATTGAATTTGAAAGGTTCCCGGTTCTGAACGAAGATTATCTGGTAGAAGATGAGATCGAATACCCGATCAGCATTAATGGAAAAACGAAACATAAATTACCGTTATCTGCACAGCTTTCTGCAAAAGAAGTAGAAGAAATGGTGCTTCAGGACACAAAGGTACAGCAGTTCATGGAAGGAAAAACGCCGAAAAAAATCATTGTGGTACCCGGCAGAATAGTGAACATTGTAATTTAAATAAAAATTAACATTGGCAAATTAAAAAAAATGAAGGCCTAATTTTTTTAATTTTTTAACGTAATGATGGAATTTAACGATTATTGCCAAAAAAAGAGAAAATAATTATAATATCGAAATCGTATTAAAATTTTGTTGCCAAAAAAAACAGAAATGTTTATTTAAGACTATTGGATTTTAATTAATTTTGCCTTTAATTTACACCCTGTAAAATTTTAAAACAATATAATTTAGTTAAATATGGAAATGAATGTTTCAAAAAATGATGAGCAAGTAGTTGCTAGAAAAGCGGGAGGTTTAAACCCAGCTGTTATTATTCCTATTATCTTAGCTATAGGAATTTGTATTTATTTATTCGTTTTGGGTAGCCCTGGAAATTTTAAAGATGCTGACAAATTAGGTGCAGGATCAGTAGCTTTTTCAGATGTTGAAGGAAAAGACATTCACCCAGATTCTTTCTTAGGAATTATCTACAAAGGAGGGGTTATCGTACCAATCCTTATTACTTTCATGTTGACCGTAATCGTGTTCTCAATTGAAAGAGCAATGGTGTTGGGTAGAGCTGCAGGAAAAGGAAACCTGGATAACTTCGTAATTCAGGTAAGAAGTTTACTAAACCAAAACAAAATTGATGAAGCTTTAGAAGAGTGCGACAGACAGCAAGGTTCTGTTGGTAACGTAGTAAAAGAAGGTCTTACGACGTACAAAGCTTTATCTCATGATACTACATTAAACAAAGAGCAGAAAATGGTAGCGCTTAACAAAGCCATCGAAGAAGCTACAACTCTTGAGATGCCAATGCTTGAGAAAAACATGATGATCCTTTCTACCTTAGGTACTGTTGCAACGTTAGTAGCACTTTTAGGTACGGTAATCGGGATGATCAAGGCGTTCTTCGCATTAGGTTCAGGAGGTGGTACTCCGGATGCAGCTGCACTTTCTACAGGTATCTCTGAAGCATTGATCAACACAGCTTTAGGTATTGGTACATCAGCAATCGCTATCATCCTTTATAACTTCTTTACTTCTAAAATCGACGGATTAACTTACAAGATCGACGAGATCGCGATGAGTATCCAACAGTCTTTCGCTGAATTCAACTAAGAATTTTAGCAAAGAATTTGCATTAAGTAAAAAGAAGTCTAATTAAAAATCATTTATAATAATGGCGAGAGTCAAACCAAAAAGACATGGAGTAGTGACGGATATGACGGCAATGTGTGACGTTGCGTTCCTACTACTTACATTCTTTATCTTGACCACTCAGTTTAAAAAACCTGACGTGGAGCAGATCAAACCGCCATCTTCAATATCAGAGAAGTTACTTCCTGATGCAAGTTTGATGACCATCAACGCTACTCCGGACGGAAAATTTTATTTCCAGCCTGTAGAAAACGCATCAGAAAGACTACAGCTTTTGGACAATATGGGTAAAAAGTACGGGGTTACTTTTGACAATAAAGAAAAAGCTGCATTCCAGAAAGTACAGGCTATCGGCGTTCCTATGAACCAGCTGAAAAGCTATCTCGATTTGCCAGATGACGAGCAGAAGAATTTCAAGAGTCCTACAGGGATTCCTATGGATAGTACAAATAAGCAATTGGTAGACTGGGTTAAAGAAAGTTTAGCAGTAAATCCTGATTACAAACTTGCAATCAAAGGAGACGTTACAACAGAATATCCAAAAGTTAAAAGCTTATTTGAAGGTTTAAGAGATATCGATTTTCTTAAATTCTGGTTGATTACATCACAAGAAGGTAAACCTAACGAATAATATCGATTAGAAATGGCAGAAGTACAAGTACAGGAAAAAGGCGCCAAAGGCGGCAAGGTACGTTCCAAGAAACAGAGTACCAGAGTCGATATGACTCCGATGGTGGACTTGGGTTTTCTATTGATTACCTTCTTTATGTTCACAACCACATTCTCTAAACCGAATGTAATGGATTTGGGTCTTCCGGCAAAGCCGAAAGATGAAACTAAAAAACCACCTCCGACAGAAATTAAACTTTCGAACTCCATCTCTTTGTTATTAGGAAAAGACAATAAGATCTTCTGGCACCAGCAGGATAATACATCCTTAACGGATCAGAATCTTAATGAAACGACTTACGACAGAGAAGGGATCAGAAAAGTGATCGAGCAGGCAAAAGCAAATGCGGCAGATAAATCCAAATTTACGGTGATTATCAAACCGACTGACGATGCTGTATATAAAAACTTTGTAGATATTCTTGACGAAATGGCTATTACCAAAAGCGAACAGTACGGGGTTACCGATCTCAAGCCTTGGGAAAAAGCGATTTACGATAGAAAGGTTGGGAATTCCGGCGCTGCAGCACCGGCTACTAAGTAATTTAAACCATAAAATTGTATATCTATGGCAAATGAAAATGTATACGATCCGAATCTTACATTAGATGAGATTGTATTTGAAAATAGAAACAAAGAATATGGTGCATACGATTTAAGACACCAGTATCCTAGGTTACTGACAAAATCTTTTATCGTTGGAACAGCAGTATTCCTTGTTGCGGCATTGTCTCCTTTTATTTATCTTACCATTAAAAGATTAACTGAACCACCTAAGCAGGAAGTAAAGGCAGATTTAGTGGAAATTCTTCAGGAAGATAAAATTATTGAGCAGCCGAAAGAAGAAGAACCACCTCCACCACCTCCACCAAAAGAGGAAGAGAAGATTGAAATCATTCAGAACGTGGTTCCGGAACCTGTAAAAGCTCCGAAAATTGAAACGCCACCGCCGCCGATTTCTAAGCAATTGGAAACGACGACTGGTCTGGTAAATCAGGAAGGTGTAAAAGCTCCGGCATATACACCTCCGCCGCCGCCGCCATCAACGGGTACAAGAACGTCTACTGCTGAAGTTAAACCTCAGGTTAACGAAAACCAGGTGTATACTGAAGTGGAGCAGACGGCAGAATTCCCTGGAGGTATTAATGCATTTAGAAATAAAGTAGCAAGTAACTTTGACGGTTCTGCGATGAACGGAGATGAAGGTACGGTAAAAGCTGAAGTGACTTTCGTTGTTGAAAGAGATGGAAGTATCACGGACGTTAAAGCAAGTGGAGGAAATTCAGACTTCAATGCCGAAGCAATCAGAACGATCAAGTCTATTAAAAATAAATGGACGCCTGCAAAAATCAACGGACAGTCTGTTCGTTATAGATTCAGATTACCGCTGACTATGAATTTTGAAGGATAATTTATCTTTAATTAATAATTAAAAAAGAGAAGCACATGCTTCTCTTTTTATTTTTTTTGGTATTTTTGTTATATGATGTTCAACTGGTTATCCCTGGTTACGGGATTATTCTATATTGTTTTGGGAATCGTAGTGATTCTTTACAAATTTTTCTTTACCGTTTTAGAACCGGGAGTAGCCTATGCCTTGGGCGGGCTGCTTATTCTCTACGGTATATTCAGAATTTACAGAGCGATTTCAAAAATTAAAAACTCAGGCGATGAAAAGTAGTTTTAATGCTGTACTGCTATTTTTATTCAGCATCATAGCGGTTGCCTGTCAGAAAGAAGAGAAATCCCCATCTTATCATAAAGGTGAAATGACGATCCTTACCGACGAATCTTTTAAAAGTGTGACCGAGGCTCTTGCAGAAGGTTACATGATCAACTATCCTGAAACCAAGATTAAGGTGGTTACTAAAAAAGAAGATCTCGGTTTCCTGGATCTGCTGAATGATAAAGCCAGAATTGTGGTAATGTCCCGCGATCTGTCTCCTGAAGAAATTAAAACCTACGAGGAAAGGGTTGATCTTAAATTCTTACCGGCAAGATTTGCGGCGGATGCGGTGATTTTTGTGGTTCCGAAAGATTCTCCGAAAGAAACTATTTCCATGAAGGAAATAGAGCAGGGAATGCAGTCGGAGGAAAAGAAATTTATTTTTGACGGTGCCAATTCCAGCAACCTGAACTTTGTTGCCCAAAAGCTTAAAAAACAACCGAAAGATCTTAAATTTTCAATCATTCCCGGAAATAAAAAGATTATTGAGGAATTGAGTAAATATCCTGACAAAATTGGAGTTATTGGTCTTAATACTTTTAGCAGACCTTATGACAAAGAATCTGAAGAATTAAAAAGTCAGGTAAAAATACTCCGTGTCGAGAGTAATGGGAAATTGTATGATACCGATTATGAAAACCTTCGTAAAATGAACTACCCTTTTACCCGGGTTTTGTATTTTTTAACCAACGAAGGGAACTTTAATATAGCCAATGGTTTTATCAGGTATTCATGTACACAACTGGGCCAGATGATCGTTCAGAAGGAAGGATTACAACCGTATAATCTGTACAGAAGGGAAGTGCAGATGCGTTAAAATATATTAAATTAAGATGTTAACCCAAAATAAATCATTATTTTGGTCTGAAAATTGTGTACAATATAAACCGAAATTTAGTTTAGAAAATATAAAATGAGAGATATAATGAATTTGAATGTAAAGAAGATTGCTTTTGGAGCAGCAGTGGTATTTTTTACCAATTTTGCGTTTGCGCAAACCGTACAGGATGGAATCAACAGTATGGATAGTGACAAATTTGCCCAGGCAAAAACTAATTTTACGAACATGATTGCTTCAGCTCCGACTGCTGAGAATTATTTTTATTTAGGAAATACTTATTTGAAGCAGGGAGAGCCTGATTACGCAGCCGCTACAGAAAACTTTAATAAAGGTCTGGCTGCTGATAAGAAAAGCTATTTAAATAGAATCGGTCTTGCTACAGTGAAGCTTGGAAAAGGAGATAAAAGTGCTGTTGCCGAAATCCAGAGTATCGTATCCGATTCAAGAGAGAAAGATGCGGAAGTGTTGTTCAGAGCAGCTGAAGCATTGACTTTATTTGAGAAGAACAACTCTCCTGATTTAGCTATCCAGTATCTTAATAAAGCGATCGAAAGAGCCTCAAGAAAAGAAGTTCCCGCTTATTACTATTATACTTTAGGAGACGCCTACCGATTGAAAAGAATGCCTGGAGAAGCAATGAGCGCTTACGATAAGGCACTTCCTTTAGCTAAAAACAAAGCATCTGTTTACACCAGAATAGGAACATTATGGATGGCGGCACAACAATGGCAGCAGGCTAAAACAAGCATCGATAAAGCTATTGCTACGGATCCGACCTATGCTCCTGCATATAAGGCTCTGGCTGCTTATGATATCCGTTATCAACAAAATGCAAAAGCCACTCAGGATCTTATCAACTATACGAAATATGCGGATGAAGACCCATATACTCAATTGGAGATTGCCAAATTGTATTTCACCAACGAAGATTATGCAAATTCCAAGCAGGTTTTAGATAAGATTTTTGATAAAATAAACGATCCTATCAAGTTTAAATTAAGAGCTTATCAGTTATATGCTGACGGTAAATATGCTGAAGCTAAGCAGAATATGGATAATTTCGTTTCACAGGCCGAGAAATCCAGAGTACAACCTGCAGACCAAGGTTTACAAGGTCTTATTTCTGCCGGATTAGCGAAGACAGAAACGGATGCTGCTAAGAAAACTGCTTTAACGACTGAAGCACAGCAAAAAATTGCTATTGCCAAAGCTGCTAAAGATGAAACCATGAAATGGGATATGGAATTGGCAAAAATCTCTGGTGGAGGAGCTTCTCAGGCCGATGTAGACGCGGGTCCGACAAATCCTGTGATCGAAGGTTTGAAGCAGAAAGTAGCAGCCAATGCGCAGGACACCGATTCTTTGTTTAAATTGGCTACCGCTTACCAGGAAGCAAAAAACTGGAATGGCGCTATCCAGACGTGGCAGAAGATGAATACACTTCTTCCGGATTGGGCACCAGGGTATTACAGCTTAGGATATTCTTATCAACAGGCAGGAAACAACGATGCGGCAAAAATTGCGTATGAGAAATTCATCAACACGGTGAAACCTGAAGAGAAAGAAGCTAATAAGCAAACACTTGCATACGCTTATTTTGCGGTAGCGTATTTAAGTAAAGATGCTGATATGGCTAAAGCTAAGGATTATGTTGCGAAATCATTGCAATTGGATCCTACTTACCAGGATGCCGTTAAACTTAACGCTGAAATAAATAAATAGATTAAATTTAGATTATAACTAAACAACTTCCCAAACATTATGTCTGGGAAGTTTTCTTTTAAATCTTATCTTTGAAGGTATGAAAACAGATATATTGGCTTTTGGTGCTCATCCCGATGATGTTGAACTTGGATGTGGCGGAACGATTGCGAAAATGGCCTCTGAGGGCAAAGTTTGTGCTATTGTTGATCTTACGCGTGGAGAGTTGGGTACGAGAGGAACCGAGGAAACACGTAAAGCGGAAGCGGCGGATTCAGCTAAAATTCTAGGAGTGGTAGCAAGAGAAAATCTAGGTATGAAAGATGGTTTTCTCGAGAATTCTGAAGATTACCAAATGAGAATCGTAAAAATGATCCGCAAATACCGCCCGGAAATCGTCTTAGCCAACGCCATTGATGATCGGCATCCGGATCATGCAAAAGGAGCGAAATTAGTATCCGATGCATGTTTTTTAGCAGGACTGAGAAAAATTGAAACGGTTCTTGAAGGCGAAAATCAGGAAGTCTGGAGACCGAAGCAGGTTTTCCATTACATACAGTGGAAAAACATCCAGCCGGAATTTGTGATAGACATCAGTTCGCACCTTGATCAGAAAATAGCGGCTTGCATGGCTTTTAAAACACAGTTCTACGATCCTTCTTCTAAGGAACCGGAAACGCCAATTACTTCCAAAGATTTTTTTGAAAGTCTGACCTACCGTGCACAGGATTTAGGAAGACTTTCGGGAGTGGCTTATGCTGAGGGATTTACGTCTGAGAAGTTGATAGCGCTGAAAAATTTTGATGGAATTGTTTGGTAATTAAAAAATCTTTCCTATATTTGCACTCACAAAACGGTGATTGTAGCTCAGTTGGTTAGAGCGTCGGATTGTGGTTCCGAAGGTCGTGGGTTCGAGACCCATCATTCACCCAAAAAATGGTAATCCTGCTAAATTTAGCAGGATTTTTTGTTTTTATACCGGAAACAGGTCAGTAGAGTTGTTGTTATATTTTAATTTGTTTTAAAATGTATTTTTTTGACATTAGGTTTTAAATATGATTTTTTAATAATGGTGCTTTCAAATGGCTTTATAAGCCCGTTTCCGGAAGTATCGGTGACGTACTTGTTAAGAATAAGGGTGTATTTCTTTTCTGTCCAAGGAGTATCGGGTACAAAATACCATTCCGTGTCATCTGATCCGCAAGTGATTTTCCCTTGAATACTGATGTCAGTGTTATAGGGAATAATAGAAATACCGCCAAGAATGGTGTAAAAGTCCATAGGTCTGTCAAAGACTATTTTCAGTTTTTCTTTACTGTTTATTCGTGGAATGCTAAATTTGTTTTGCAGCACCTTGGGACAGCTGGCTGCTGGTTCGGTAATTTCAAATTCTTTTATCAGAGGTTTAACTATTGCATTTTTCTGCAATGGTTTTATTTTATCGGTAATCTCCAAATAATATCTTTTTCCTGCATCAAAGACATCACCTAAATTCTCATAATATGAAATTCCGCTTTTCACTCTTCCCGGATGAATCATCAGCATTAATATTTTGTCGGTGATCCATCTGCTTTTATTAAGCCAGACCTGAGGTACAATTTCATTGTGTTCATTGTATAAGTTCACATATCGGAAAGCGGATTCATCCTCCATCATCGGTTGTGAAAATTCAACGTAAAAAGTCAGTATGTTCTTGGGAATTTTATTGCTTCTGGGGAAGATGTTTTTTATGACGATCTCACTATTAATGTTATTTTGGGCGAACGGAGTTTTATAAGAGCTTTTTACCGTGTCATTTTTATAATAAAAGTGAACGTTAAATGAGAGCCCGTCTCCCAGTTCAAACTGAGGTTCAAAAAAAATGGTGTCCTCTTTTACAGCATAGTTTCCCAGAAGTGGTGTCTGAGCTTCCTTCTTTTCCTGAATCATAAAAATTTTTAAAATCTCTGCCGGCGGTTTATTGTTTCTGTTAGCAGGAAATGCTTTAAATAAAGGTTTATACGGTTTTTTAGCATCAATAAGAATTTGTTGTGAATTGCCGGAGCTAGACAAAAGAATAAAAAAAAGTACAAATAGACCCCTTAAATTAATTGTTGTTATCTCTTTCATCCTTAAATTTTACATTAAATAATTATGTGCGGATGTTGCATCCGCACATTAATTTTAGGAGATTTTTCTTAATTATTTTTTGATAAAAGATTTTAGACCGACATTTTTCCCATTGCTATCGATTTTCAGTACATAATTTCCGGATTGTAAATCTGAAATTTGAATTTTCTTATTATTCGAATTTATAGTTTCCTTTTTAATAAGTTTTCCATCATAACTGTATACTGAAGCTTCTGTGTTGCTGTACAGCTTATCATCGTAATAAATATGGAGTACATCTGATGCCGGATTCGGTGAAATCTCAAACTTGCTGTTCTTAGCATTTTGTTCCTCAACATTTAAAGCTGCTGTACAAACGCTTAGCTTTCCCAATGTCTGATAATCTGATGATAGAGTAAGGATTTCGCAAGGAGAGTAATAAGCCATAGAAGAGAAGCTTCCCGGGAAACTTGTCATCTCTTCCGTTGTAAACCCTGGTTTTATATTGCCGGAAAAATCTCTTAACTCAACTGAATTACTGTTGTAGGTATTATTCGTAAAGGGGGTTCCGTCAAGAAAATTTTTGCCAATTCTATAAATTGTTTTATTTGAACCATTGTCGTGTAGATCCAGTAAATATGCTGTTGTTCCATTAGTGATGCCGAGTGTTTTTATTGAATAATCAAATACAACATTAAATGATTCTCTTACCGTAAACAAACCGGTATTATTTACTAGGGAAGAAATAGGTTCTGAAAAGCCTGGAGCACAGGTTGTTGTGCCACACAGATATTCGATACCGTTAATTTTTACATAACTAAGCTTTTCTAGCGGAGCGCTTGTGGTATACATATTTCCCCAATTAGACTTAAACATCGTGGTTGATCTTTTCGTGATTGTCGTATTATGCGTGAAAGGGGCGGAAATATAACCAAGTTCACCATTTAAAGTACTGTGATTACTCGAAACAAAAAGCCTGTTGCCACCCCAGGCTATATCCTGAAAGGAACAATTGGCATTGGTAAAGTTTAATGCGCAGTAAGGCATTGTATTAAAATTAAGTGCGGTAACCGTATTTCCTGCATTGGTAAGTTTCACAAAGTATGGAGTGCTGTTCACCATTGCCATTACGTAAACTGAATTTGTAATAGGATTAACTTCTATATTTTTAATATAAGAAATTGTCTGGCCAATGGCAGCTTCTATTCTTGTTTTTACATTCGTAGAAGTACTTGCAATAGTATTTGCAGCCTTATCTGCGGGATTATTGTCATTTACATCCACAATAAATACTTTACCGGTAGCATTATGGGTTGCAACCAGGGCGACACTGCTTCCATCACTGATAAGTGTGAAATTGCTGAGGGTTCCTGAACTGATCATGTTCCCTGTCTGAGGGGATACCATCAAAGAATTTTGGGCAAAGCAGAAGGCGGATGCCAGAAGAACAAAGAATAAAATTTTTTTCATGCGTCTATATTTAAAAGTTAAAATTATTTCATAGAATCTTTATTATGATTAATTAAATTATTATTATTGCTATTTTAAGTTTTTATTTTAATGTTATTTTTCTGTTTTTACTAAAAATATTTTATTAAAATAGACTTAATTTGATATTTTAAATAACAATTATACGCATTATTTGTGAAAAGCAAAAAAAAATAATTATGAAATTTTATGTTAGAAGTAAATGATTATTGGTATAGAATTTTTGCTGTGTAAATTTTTTTCATCAGTTTTTGTGCAAAAGCTTGGATTATTGAGAAATTTAAACTTATGGACTGTCTGATCATCTGATTTTCGTTAATTTTTTGAAAGTCCATGAGAAAACTATATTTTTGCATTCCGCAACATAAAAAATCATCAATAATGTTGTCAAAAAAACTAGACTAAAACTATATTAAATCATGAATAATACTTTACAATATTCGGTTCTGCGAATCATTTTTCAAAATCAAATTGTTTTCCACAATTCGGAATGTCATCAAAAATCCTTTTAATTTTTTAATAATGTTGGTGCACAAAGACAGCCTATCTTATTAAGCTGTTATCAGATAACATTTTGCGCTGCCAAAAAGATCATTTTTATGGAGTTCAGAAACCATTCAAACGAAGCGGAACCGAAAAGCTAAACGAGTAGGAAAAATTTAAACTAAAATATGAAGAAAATTCTTTATTTTTTTCTGCTTTTAATCAGCATGCAGTCATTTGCCCAATGCTGGAGAAGCATAAGTACAGGATATTCCCATTCGGTGGGAATAAAAACAGACGGGACCCTCTGGGCGTGGGGAAATAACGGAAGCGGCGAATTAGGTGACGGTACGGGCGTGAGTAAAACTACGCCAGTTCAAATAGGAACAGGAAATAACTGGCTCACAGTATCTGCCGGTAGTGCATCTACAGTCGCTATTAAAACAGATGGAACGCTTTGGGCATGGGGAATGAATCTTTATGGACAAATAGGCGACGGTACAACTTCAAATAAATATTCGCCTACTCAAATAGGAACAGATACCAACTGGCAAAGTATCAGCGCAGAAGGACCGCACGTAATGGCTATAAAAACAAACGGAACTTTATGGGCTTGGGGAAGTAATAATTTTGGAGAATTAGGTACGGGAACTACTGGGGTTGTCACATCACCTGTTCAGGTAGGTACAGATACTAACTGGCGCAGTATTGCGGTAGGAACATCACATACTCTCGCTACAAAAATAAATGGAACACTTTGGGCATTTGGACTTAATGATAAAGGACAATTGGGTGACGGAACGACAGTTGGTAAAACGATTCCTACTCAAATAGGTTCTGCTAATGACTGGAGAGATGTTGCAGTAGGCCACGGCCACTCTATCGCTACAAAAACAAATAATGTTCTGTATAGTTGGGGAAGGAATGATGTGGGACAAATGGGAATTGGTAATTCCGCCACTCAATATAGCTCTGTTCCTACTTTGGTTTATCAGGGAGTACAAAGTATTGCGGCAGAGGGATTACATTCCGCATTCATTACATCCAATGGCGCTCTTTATACATTTGGATGGAACTCAACAGGTCAGTTAGGGGATGGAACGACAGCAAATAAATATTCACCGACACTTATAGGAACGGCTACTGATAGAAAGTTTATACAGGTAGGATCAAGAAATACAATGGTCATCAATGTAGACGGATACTTGTCGATTTGTGGAGGTAATGCGGGAGGGCAGATAGGTGATGGTACTACTATCCAGAAAAATACACTTACTCAGGTTAACTGTTTGACAGTCTGTAATCCCCCAAGCCAGTTGTACAGTTCAAATGTCACTGCTTTGACGGCTACTCTTAATTGGACGGCTCCGGCAACTGCTCCTGCAGGAGGATATTATTATTCTTGTAGTATATTACCAACGATGGGAGGTGTCAATGGAGGTACAATGACAACAAATGTCAATTTAACCAACTTATTACCTGGTACCACTTATTATTGGTGGATAAAGTCTGTTTGCGGATCGGGCCAAAGCGACTGGGTTGCTGGCGGATCATTTACCACACTTCCTCCGGAAGGCTGCTGGGAAAAAATTTATGCAGCCGAAACTCATTCGTTAGGAATAAAAACCGATGGAACGCTTTGGGCCTGGGGAAATAACGAATACGGTCAACTGGGCGACGGGACAACCATTAACAAAAATACAGCCATTCAGATCGGCACGGCCAGTAACTGGAGAAAAATTGTCGGCGGTTCACAGTACTCAATTGGGATAAAGACTGACGGAACACTTTGGGCTTGGGGCTATAATTCGTTGGGTCAGTTAGGAAATGGAAACAATGTCAATCAGTTGGTGCCTACAAAAATAGGAACAGCTGCTGACTGGGCAGATATTGCCGCAGGAAAGACGCATGCTTTGGCTCGAAAAACAAATGGAACACTTTGGGCCTGGGGAAGTAATCAATATGGACAGTTGGGTGACGGAACATTTACAAATAAGAACATTCCTACACAAATAGGGACCGCAACAAATTGGAAAAGTATTGCAGCAGGAACCGATTTTTCAGTGGCAACAAAAACTACCGGAACTCTTTGGGCTTGGGGTTATAACCAATCTGGCCAGTTAGGGGATGGTACAACAACCGTAAGAACTTCACCGGTGCAAATAGGAGTCAGTAACAATTGGACTGATGTTTCTGCCGGCTTTGCACATTCTGTAGCAAAAACTACAAGCGGGATCTTGTTCGGATGGGGAGAAAACAGCCAGGGGCAGCTTGGTGACGGAACTTATACCAACAGATTAACGCCGGTTCTTGTTATGGATGGAGTTCAAAGCTTTGATGCAGGAGGGTATCATACGGTAGGAATCTTAAATACCGGAAATATGTTTTCTGCCGGATATAATTATTTTGGTCAATTGGCTAACAGTACGACCAATAATAATTCAAACACGGTGTATATTTCTAATGCCAACGATTTTAGTATGATCTCTGCAGGAGGCTATTATACGTTGGCCTTAAATAACAATCTGTTTTTGAAATCTTCCGGTGCTAATGAATCAGGACAATTAGGAGATGGTACTACTGTTAAGAAGAATTCATTTGTTACTATCATCTGCTCTGTGTCTTGTAATCCTCCAAGCCAGTTGTATGCTTCTGATATAACTTCTTCATCAGCTACACTTAATTGGGTAGCCACGGCATCGGCTCCCAGCGGAGGATATCAGTATCTTTACAGTACAAATTCAATTATTGGGGGTATTGATGGAACTACCTTTTCGACGACATCAAGTTTAACAAACTTATTACCCAATACGACATACTATTGGTGGGTAAAATCTAATTGTGTCTCCGGCCAGTTAAGTTGGGTAACGGGAGGTTCTTTTACGACACTCCCTACAGCGACAACAGGTTGTTGGCAAAACTTTACTGCAGGAGATAATTATTCATTAGGAATAAAGACCGACGGAACATTATGGACATGGGGAGGCAACAATTATGGACAGTTAGGAGATGCAACTATGATTTCTAAAATTACTCCAACACAGATCGGAACAGCAAATAACTGGTCGAAAGTGTCTGCTGGTAAGTATCACTCTATAGCATTAAAAACCGATGGAACATTATGGGCCTGGGGACATAACGGTTCCGGGCAATTAGGAGATGGAACAACAACAAACAGGAATGCTCCGGTACAAATAGGAACAGCAAATGATTGGACCAGTATTGCAACCGGAGATGATTATACAGCGGCTGTAAAATCAAACGGAACACTTTGGGCCTGGGGGCTTAATGACCTTGGACAATTAGGTGACGGAACAGCAATCAACAAAGTAACTCCTACACAAATAGGTACAGCAAATGACTGGAACATTGTAGCACCTGGAGTACGGCACACGGTAGCCATCAAGACCAATGGAACATTGTGGGCCTGGGGAGATAATTCTAAAGGACAATTGGGAGATGGAACTACAATCCCTAAAAATGTTCCGACACAAATCGGAACCGCTACTAACTGGAGCAGTATTATTGGCGGTTTAAATTATTCATTAGGACTAAAAACCGATGGAACACTTTGGGCTTGGGGATATAATAATTACGGACAATTGGGTGACGGAACTACCACTGATAAAATAAGTCCTGTCCAAATCGGGTCATCCACAAATTGGCAGAGTATTGATGCTAACAATTTTTACACTTCTTTAGCAATAAAGACGGATGGAACACTATGGACGTGGGGATATAATGATGTCGGGCAGCTGGGAGACGGAACGACAACACTTAGAGATACTCCAATGCAAATAGGAACATCCACTAACAGGAAGACCGTTATAGGAGGTTCATTTAATACGTTTGTAATAGATATTAACGGGTTTCTGTCAGGTTGCGGGAATAATAATTCCGGACAGATAGGAGATGGTACATACGTTCAAAGGAGAATTCTGGTTCCGGTTGTCTGCCCTGTGAGTGCATTAGCGGTAGATGAAACTTCAACAAGATCAGACCGTGATAGCCTAAAAGTTTTCCCAAATCCGGTACAAAACGATCTTAATATTTCTTACAATGAAAAGATTGTTTCGGTGGCAGTATATAATGCGGCGGGACAGCTGGTCACAACTAAAAAGATTAACGATACGAAAGGAACGGTCGATTTTTCGGGTTTTGCAGCGGGAGTTTATCTTGTTCAGATAAATACCGGCAATAATACGGTGAAGACTGTGAAAGTAATTAAACGATAAGTTTTAACAAAAACCCTTTAATGTAAATTATTTAAAGGCTTAAAAAAAATAATCAGCGTATACAATTTTGTATGCGCTGATTTTTTATTTAAACAATACCGTAAAACAATGATTTTAACTGAATGAATTGCTAATTCAAAAGTATGCAGACCAAAAAGCAGGGGCATAAAAAAAGCATCTTTTTTCAGATGCTTGTATTTTTAAATTATTCATTCTTAAACTTCGTCGTCAGAATCGATGGTGTATGATCTGCTTTTAAAGTCCTTGTCATGCTTTTCCGATATTACATCCTCGCCCTTTTCGTTAATGATGAAATCTGTGGATTCATTAAACATCTCCTGAAAACTTTTGAAATCTTCTTTGTAAAGATAGATTTTGTGCTTCTCAAATGTTGCTTCTCCATTCTCTCCGAAATTCTTTTTGCTTTCGGTAATCGTAAGATAATAATCTCCTGCTTTCGTCTCGCGCACATCAAAGAAATAAGTTCTTCTCCCTGCTTTTAACACCTTCGTGAAAATTTCATTTTCATGGCGTTCCTTGTATTCACTCATTGTTAGATATTTTTTAATCTTGTTAGGAACAAATATAAAAGTTTTCTTTTAATCACAAAATTTTTTTTATGATTTATTTAACATTTGTGAATGAATACGCTATGCAGTTATGGAATTGCTAATTTCCGTAAGGTTTAGAATTTTATCGGCTCTCTGAGCGCTAGACTCTCTGTGTGTGATGATTATAGAGGTTGCATTATGGATTTTGCGGTCGATATTTTCCAGGATATTCTGTTCTGTTTCCGTGTCAAGGGCAGATAGTGAATCGTCGAAAATAATGATGTTCGGGTCTTTAATTAACGCCCGTGCAATACAGATCCTCTGTTTCTGGCCCCCGGAAAGCATCACGCCGCGTTCCCCGACCATTGTTTTATACTGATCTTTAAACTCCACGATATTTTTGTCGACATCTGCAATCTTTGCATATTCAACAACCTTTTCGTGAGTCGGATGATCGATGGCAAAACCGATATTATTTTCTATAGAATCGGAAAAAAGATAACTTTCCTGAGGGATATATCCGATATAGTTTCTGTAATTATCCAGATTGTGCTCCTTTAAATTCTTTCCGTCAATGAAGATTTCTCCTTCTGTCGGATCAATAAGCCGGCAAAGCAGCAATGCTATGGTCGACTTTCCGCTTCCTGTTTTTCCCATGATGGCCAGGGATTCTCCTGCATTTACTTTAAAACTGAGATTTTCTAGTGCCTTAATACCTGTATTCGGGTAAACGTAAGACACATTTCTGAACTCAATATCTCCATTGATGGGATAGTTCTCAAAATTCTTATTAATGATCTCGGATTTTTTATCCATAAACTCATTGATTCTCTGCATAGAAGCCTCAGCACGTTGGTTAACTGACGTTACCCAGCCCACCATGGAAAAAGGAAAAATCAGTGTATTGATATACATAAAGAAATCAGCGATTTTACCGATGCTTAGTTCTCCCGCAATATATTTCTGGCCTCCGATCCAGATGATGGCTACATTCAGCAGTCCGATCACAAAGAGAATAATGGTAAAAAAATAGGCTTCCGTTTTGGCCAGATCCAAAGCTTTGTCCTGATAATCGGTTACTTTTACCCCGTAATTCTTTTCAATATATTTTTCACGCGCGAAAAATTTCACCACCCGGATTCCTGAAAAACTGTCCTGTACGAAAGTGGAAATGGCAGACTGGCTTTTCTGCATGATTTTCGACTTCCTGTTGATAATGGAGCTTACCTTATAAATCGCATAGGATAAAATAGGCAAAGGCAGTAAGGTCCACAGCGTCATCGAAACGTCCGTCTTGATCATGTAAATCGCGGTGATCACAACCAAAACCAATAAATTCGCAACATACATCACACCCGGTCCCAGATACATTCTCACAGCTACCACATCTTCACTGAGCCTGTTCATAAGGTCACCAATAGTGGTCTGCTTATAATCTGTCAGAGAAAGATCCTGGTAATGTCTGTAAATCTTATTTTTAAGTTCATACTCGATCCTTCTGGACGCAACGATAATAGTCTGCCGCATCATGAAGGTGAAAAATCCTGTGAGCAGCGAACATC
>JBMDXW010000138.1:0-3211 GCA_048594965.1 Chryseobacterium sp. | reverse complement strand
GAATTAATATGAAAAATATTGCTAAACTGTTGATATTTCACAAGCATCATATCACTGTCATCAGAATAGGGAAGTGTACCATATCCTACTGTATTACCTCCTGGCGAATCAGGATTTGGATAGGGAGGAATTCCTGTATTTGTTCCACCAGAACCACCAGAACAAGTATTTACAATAGAAATAATTCCTGGAGCTGATGCAGCACCGGTTCCTGTCAGTTGGCAGGTGTCATCTCCATACCCATGTTGTCCGGAACCACATACTCCATTTTCCCACGTTATAACATAGCATCCAATAGTCTAAGTAACCACTTTTTGAGAAAAACTCAGGTTGTTAATGTCAGTTATTTTTATTTTATCTTTCATATCAATTTCCTCACCTAAGACAAAAAGGTCTTTTTCTAATGGGGTAATGTCATACTGAATCAATACTCCCGAAAAAGTACCATCTGCGTTTTGTTTGAGCACGAGATTTTCTAGTCCGGAGTTTTTAGAAGTTCTCTTTAATGGAAATGTATAGGTTTTTTGATTGCCTTTTTCGACAAGAATAATCCTGTCTGTTGAAATAGTGGCCCCATCTAAAACAGAATTGTTTTTTTTCAATAGATTGCTAGAAGAAAATAATTCTAATTGCAATTGGTTGATTTTTTTGACAAGAGGGGTATTGGTACTAATTTCTTGAAATCTGAGTACGGAGGCTCTAAGGTCTTGTTTTTGCCGCTCATCCTTCTGGTACATATCTTCGGTTCGACAAGAATTGAAGATGAGATTAAAGGCTATCAATAATGATAACCACAAAATAAATTTGTTCTTCATTTGATTGTTTTTTATAAGTTGTGAAAATAATTATCTTATTAATTATGAAAAATGTTCCAAATCTTCTTTATCTCACGCATTTTAACCAGATAAAAATACAAGGGAATCAGCTCTAACCGCAGGGTGAAAGAATTCGTATCAGGTGATATAAATGGTGTGATCATCATGATAATACAGAATGCAATACCGATGATGGCATCAACAATAGCAGCTTGCGGAGCCTATTTCTACTCAAACCAAAGTCCATAAGCTTCGATTCCTTACATATTAGCAACAAGGTAATAAGCATTCCCGATAAAGTATAAGGATGAAGAGTGCTGATTCCGTAAAGCGACAAATTAATCCTGCTTAAAAATAGACCGATGATAAAAAAAAATAGTGGCGAAAGAGCCTCAGATCAAAAAGAACCATACAAATATTTGATCCACAGGAGTAATAAATGTCTTCGTCTTGTAAAATTACCTTTTGTTTAAGACTCTTCAAAAGCTAAAGTTTCATTCATTGTCTATTAGTTTTAAAATTATTCTTCTGCGAAAAAAGCATTGGAACTTCCGATCCAGATAGCGTCTTTCTTATTGAAATCAACATTTATCATATCGGCTTTGGTCATTCTTACAAGATTTTCCAGTAAGACCGGGCGTTCTGCATTTTCATGCCAAATATATAATAACCGGATTTCTCCTTTTGAGAAATCTCCGTTGATATCCTCAAAAACCGGTTCGTAATTTACTTTTCTCTGTAAAATATAGTTTTTCTTATCTTCAATAGCATCCGTTATTTCCCTAGTAGGGTTTAAATCCACTCCACTGCCTGCAAATGAGAATAGAGGTTTTAGTACAAAATTCTCAAGACTCTCATGTTCCGGAAATTCGTGCAGGAAAAAACTTTTCGGAACAAACTGATGCTGTAAAAGCGGTAGCAGGAATTTGGAAATTTTAAAAAACCAGTTCGGGTGTGTGATCCATTTTACATCAACTTCTTCACGGAAGTCAAATTCAGTTTCAAGATCCGGAATTCTATCCAGCTCGTCAAAAATAACACGGTTGTAAATCCTCTTAATCTCAACTAAATTTCCGGCATTCTCATAATACAGTTTTTTGCCCTCTTTTTTGATTTTTGTAAGGCATATTGTTTTTATACCCAATAGTTTTTCAGTGAGAACAAAATCAATTTGTGTTTTTTGCTTTTCGGGATAAATTTCAAGAAGAATAACATTTTCAAGGTTCTCATCGCTTACGATAAGATCTTGCAGATGTTTTTTAAAATCTTCAGTAGGCATCTTATTTCTCAGTTCGGAAAGAAAAGGATAAATTTCACAGAAGGTTTCCTCAAACATCTTTTGAAAAGCATAAAGCGAAGGGAAGGCCTGAAGCTCGATCAGCTGTGGTTCAATTTCGCCGTTTGTACTTCTGCAGATCCCGAAATCGATGGTGAAAAAATGCGGCTGAACGCTGTCGTTCGGTACCCGGCAGTTTTCCGGGATGGCTTTCTGTAGTGTTTCAGGCGGTAAAGCTTTAATCTGGTCGATGATGCTTTCACTTGCATCTAATAATTTGGACTCAAACTCTTTTGTCAGAAAAATCGGGCTTTCAGAAATTCTGAACACAGGTTCCAAACCGCTTTTTTGCTTTAAATCTTTTTTCAGCAGATCATACTTTTCCTGTGAAAAATCATGGTTAAACTGCTTTCGGTATTTTGGAATCATAAATGTTTTTTTGATTTAAAAAATCGGGTTTTTCGCCCGATTGAAATGATATATAGTTAATTGTAATTATTCAATTTAAATTACAGTATCGGTGTGAGATACAAGATTCTGCTTTGCAAAATCAAGAAATCGCGGAAGGATCTGTGATTGTGTGAGAACGATTTTATCTTCGTCATCAATTCTGTCGACGGTTTCGAGGTATTTTTCCATTCCGAAATTCTCGATCATGGCTATTTTGTTTTTTTCATCCTTTAAATTTTCAATGATTCCCTCGGGATTAGCTTCGGGATGAAATTGTGTTCCAAAGATCTCCTCAGAAAAACGAACGGCCATCACCGCCCTTTCAAGATCGACATGAGGCCTGAATTTTTCGATCGCCGTGATTTTCATTCCCAATTCTTCGAAACGATCATGGTCCGGCTCTATAAATTGGTAAGCCCGCGAATCGACAGCGTAGAAAGGATCGGGGAGATTTTCAAATAAAAATTCCTGTTCGCCCTCTTCCGTTTTGTGCACCGGCATTACTCCGAAAGAATATGATTTTCTTTTACATATATTTCCCAGTTTCCAGTGAATGCTTGCCAACTGGAAAGAATGGCAGATGAGGAAAAGGTATTTCTTATGTGTATTTAATTTATTATGTTCAAAAACAGAATCCAGGAAACTGCTGAATTGCTCTTCCCAGGCAAAT
>JBMDXW010000137.1:0-2399 GCA_048594965.1 Chryseobacterium sp. | reverse complement strand
CTTCAAACTGGATAACGTGATCTGTGAATTCGTCTTCATCATCATCTTTACAAGAGTTGAGCACAGAAATTACCGAGAACAACACGGCGAATAAAAAAGAAAGCTTAAGTAAACTTTTTGAATTGTAAAATTGCTTCATTTTTTCCAAATAGATTTTTAATGTTTCAAATATAGGTTTTTTATCAATATAAAAATACCTTTTATGCAAATTTTCCAACAAAGATTTCTAAAAAATATCAATTTAATAAATCACACTTTGTTATTTGCACAGCATCCTGTACCGCAGACCTGAAAGCGGCGGACAGATTGTCATTTGATTCCGTATGGCCTTATTTTTACATCATCCATTAATCTATTTATTAATTATCTTTGCTTTATGAATTTAGATTACATTGTAAGAGAACCCGAAAATATCACTTCTCAGACTCCCATACTTTTTATGCTTCATGGCTATGGAAGCAATGAGCAGGATCTGTTCAGCTTCAGGGAAACGCTTCCGGAAGACTGGATCATCGTAAGCTTCAGGGCTCCCAGAGACACCCAGTTTGAAGGCTATTCCTGGTATGACATTGATTTTAACAATCCTGAACGCTTTATCGACATCGAGCAGGCTACAGAATCCCTGAACAGTGTTTTAGAGAGTATTCTGAAGATCGTCAACCGCTACGGAATCACAGAGGGAAAAACCCACCTTTGCGGTTTCAGCCAGGGCGGGATCCTTTGCTATGCGCTTGCCCTGAAGTATCCGGAGATGTTCAATCTGGTGGCGTGCCTGAGCAGTTATCCCGAAGAAAAATTACTGACGGACATTGTAAAGGACAAGAAAAAGCTGGAAAGACTGCGCTTTTTCATCTCACACGGCACGGACGATGCGGTGATCCCTCTGGAATGGGGCAGAAAAGCGGCCGATCTCTTATATGACCTGAGCTGTTATTTCACTTTCAGAGAATATATGAGCGGGCATGGGGTAAACCAGAAAAATTATATGGATCTTATGGAATTCTTCTCAAAGTAAAATTCGATATTATCAATCATTAACGATTATAATACAGGCATTCTTAAAATTAAGAGTGCTTTTTTATTATCATTACAATAAAATGAGTAAATTCAGTAGATGAAACCGAATTGCTTTTTATGGATCTTTTTCTTTGGCATTTTTGTCAATGCACAGAATTCTTTTGAAATCCGTGATGCAAAAAAAGCAGTGATTCCCTTTAAACTAATCAACAACCTCATCTTTATTCCGGTCAACATCAATGGGGCGGATCTTACTTTCCTCCTGGACACCGGCGTTGCTGAAACATCGATATTCAGTCTTGAAAACCAGGAAATCAAACTTATTAATGTTGAAAAAGTAAAATTTTCCGGTCTTGGTGGAGAGCGGAGCATTGACGGGTTCCGTTCGGAGCATAATCTCGGAAGAATCGGGAAAAACTATGTAAATGATTCCATGACGGTCTTTATCATTACCGACCAGGATTTTAATGTTTCTTCCCATGTGGGAATTCCTGTAAATGGCATTATCGGCTATCATTTTTTTAAGAACCATCCTGTACTGATTGACTACGGTTCAAAAAAAATCACGGTTTACAAGGATGAAAATGCATTTAAAAAGAAAGTAAAAAACTTTGGCAACATCGATATCAGCATTGAAAAAAACAAACCTTATGTGAACGCCGATGTGGAAATGACCCATGAAAGGAAAAGCTCCAAACTGCTGATCGACCTCGGAAACAGCGATGCCATATGGCTTTTCCCTAAGCTGATCAAAGACTTCGTTTACAACCGGCCCAACATCGATGATTTTCTGGGAAGAGGTTTTAACGGGGATGTCTACGGAAAGAGGAGCCGAATTCATAACTTTTATCTGGGCGGGTTTAAATTTGAAAAACCACTCACCGCAATGCCTGATGAATTTTCTATTCAGCACGTCAACTTGGTGGAAAACAGAAAAGGCTCGGTGGGCGGGGAAATTATGAGACGTTTTACCGTAGGTTTCGATTACGCAGGTCAGAAATTATATCTTAAGAAAAACAGGAACTTCGATGATCCTTTTCATTTTAATATGAGTGGTCTGGACTTCCAGCAGGACGGTCTGGAGTGGACCAAAGATCTTGTAAATCTGCCGACGAAAAGCGCCGGCAACCTCTCGGGGGGAACCGAGGTATTCAGCAGCATGCGGTATAAATTCACCCTGAAACCAATTTTCTCAATCGCCGGCGTGCGTAAAGATTCGCCGGGAGAAAAAGCGGGATTACAGAAGGATGACCGGCTGATCAGCATTAATGGCAAGAAAACTGCAGATATGACTTTACAAAAGATTTTAGAACTCATGAAGTCCGAAGAAGGCCGTACCATAGAAATGGTTATTGAACGAAAAAACAGAAAAATGTCTCTTC
>JBMDXW010000136.1:0-1556 GCA_048594965.1 Chryseobacterium sp. | reverse complement strand
CGAAAAGCAGTCATCATGACCGGAATGCTGGTGGCTATCCTTGCGTACCGGCCGATTTATGATTCTATGTTTAAAAGCGTCAGCCTGGAAAATAAAACCGTAGCGGCAAACGGCTTTTCAGAAAAAATAACTTCTAAAGTTCACAACGAAATCGCTACCGACAGCCTGATTACCTTCCACAAAGAGACCCTTTTTACAGACGGAACCTTACTTAAAAAAGACAGCATTGTTCATTGGTCAGCCCAAGGCCCCGTGATGAAAGACGGAAAAGCTGAAGAACCTAAGGTATCACAAACAATAAAATTGGCAGATAATACCAAATGGTACCTGATCTTCATGGTATTTATCCAGGTGATTTTTGTTACGATGGTTTATGGCCCTATTGCCGCCTTTTTGGTAGAAATGTTCCCGGTAAGAATACGCTACACCTCAATGTCTCTGCCCTATCATATCGGAAATGGCGTTTTCGGAGGCCTTCTCCCCGCTGTTGCCACCTATCTGGTAACGACCGGAAAAGAAGCAGGACACGCAACATGGTATCTGGAGGGGCTTTGGTACCCGATCGGCGTCGCATCAGTCTGCTTACTCATCGGATTGTTTTACCTGAAAAATAAGAACAACAATATTCATGACTAGACAGCAAAACACACGATTTTTTTATTAATTTTAAAACAACTAAAAATGAACGGACTTAAAAAAATATTAGGCATTCTTTGGATTGCAATAGCGCTGGCTGTAGGCTATTTCGGGATCACCGTGATGGGAATTCCAAAAATAACTTCCGGCAAGCAGGAAGATCTTGTTTTCGGAATCATTATCCTCTTTGTCCTGATGCCGATTATCTCCGGCGGAATGGCTATTTTCGGATATTATGCGCTCACCGGCGAATATTCTGATGAAAAGATCTGATGTATAAATGATGAATGATAATTGATCACCGATGGACTTACGGTCTTTAAATGATCAGTTATCATTCTTTTTATCAAGAATAGAAAAAAGAGATTTTAACTAAAGATTTTACAGAAAAATAAATTAATTGATTCATGGCAGAGCGGCTGCCATCAGTGGTCAATCATTATCTATCAGTCATCAACCATGAAAAAAAGGCACGAACAAAAATTGATCATCCTCAGTATAGGCCTCATGATTGCATTCAGCATTCCTGTTTCGCTGCTTTTCAACAGTGAACGGGAAGTCCTCGGCTACCCGATGATTCTGATTTACATTTTCGTGCTCTGGCTGGTTTCCATCATTATATCTTTTGTAATTATAAAAAAATATGATGAGTAGTTTCGCTTTATTCACTGTAGTTATGTTTTATCTGGCACTGCGGTTCTTAGTAGCTTATCTGGCGGAGAAGAAAAAAGGCAAGCTCTGGATCAACAATCCGTACATCTATGCGCTTTCCCTGGCCGTCTACTGTACTGCATGGACCTATTATGGCAGCATCGGGGTTGCTGCAACAAGCGGACTGAATTATTTACCGATTTATGTCGGCCCGATCGTTATTATCCCTGCGTGGATCTATATCAATACCCGGATTGTAAGGATTTCAA
>JBMDXW010000135.1:0-9058 GCA_048594965.1 Chryseobacterium sp. | reverse complement strand
TTTTTTGCTGATGATCCAAGAAAGGAGAGGATTTTCTATTGTTTAATACAAAAGTTTCAGTCGGAAAATGCTCTCCGTAATTCCGTGCTATTCTTCCGCTGATTTGGGCTAGAAGCCGGGCCCTGACTTGATATAAATTTGTCTTATCAAAATTAAATAACAAAACAATTAAAATTTTAAAAATGGAAAAGACAATTTTTATCACAGGAGCATCAAGAGGATTTGGAAAACTTTGGACGGAAGCATTCCTTAAAAGAGGCGATAAAGTAGCGGCGACTTCAAGAAATATTGAGGCTTACAAGGATCTGGCAGAACAGCATCCTGAAACATTCCTTCCTATTGCTTTAGATATTACCAACAGAGAAGCGGTTTTTGAAGCGGTAAATAAAGCTGAAAATCACTTTGGCAGCTTAGATGTTGTGATCAATAATGCCGGTTACGGTGTTTTTGGTGCAGTGGAAGAAGTGGGCGAGAAGGTAACGAAAGATGTTTTTGAAGCCAACGTTTTCGGGACCCTCTGGGTAACTCAGGCGGCCTTACCGATTTTCAGAGCACAGGGAAAGGGGCATGTGATTCAGTTATCAAGTGTTTTGGGAATCTGGAGCTTACCGACTTTAGGAATTTACAATGCAACAAAATTTGCTGTGGAAGGTTTCAGTGAAGCGTTGGCAGCAGAAGTGAAAGATTTTGGGATCCATGTTACAATGATCGAGCCTAATGGCTACACTACGGATTTTGGCGGAAGCTCTGCGGTTCACGGTGATGCCATTCCGGCTTACGATACTCTGAAATCGGGCTTGGGAGAAGCTGAAGGTTTGCTCCCGGAAGATTACGGAAAACCGGAAGCTACGGTTCCTGCGATTTTGAAATTAATTGACAGTGAGAATCCGCCACTTCGTTTATTCCTGGGAAAAGTGGGATTAAGAAAGACCGAAAGAGTATACGCCGAAAAACTTCAGGTTTGGAATGACTGGAAAGAGGTTTCTGAAGCGGCTCACGGATAACAGAACATCCTCATTAAATAAGTTTCATCACAACTGATTTCGGGCAGAAGAATTGGTTCTGATGAAATTTACCCTTTAAAATTAACAGATAATTAAATTTCAATGAAAACAAATCACTCACCGAAAAAGATCATGATCAATGTTTTGCAGCTTTTACTGCACATGACATTATTACCCATTCTATTTTTAATACTGTATGGAATCTGCATTTATGCGACAAATGGTTTGTATCAAGGCAAACTGGCAGCCGTTTTAAGCAGTGCGGCGATCATATTTTTTTATATGGGTCTAAGGAAAATCAATACTGTGAAATCTAGGATCAAGCAGATGGGATGGCTTTTGTCTTTTCTGATTTTCTTCACATTCGTTATTTACACTCTGATTCCGGTTGACTCTTCGGGGGCCGTTCGTAAGGAAAAAGATTTTGAGAATGTTCCGACGCGGTACTGGAATTTGAAGACCGGTAGCAGGATTGCCTATTACAAGCTTCCGGCTGACAAAAATGTTCCCAAAAAAGAAACACCGATCATATTTCTCCACGGCGGTCCGGGAGCTTATGTACGGCAAATTGAGATTAGTTTCTTTTCAGAGTTTACCAAAGATGGCTATGATGTTTATTTATACGATCAGGCAGGAGCGGGGAGAAGTGATCTTTTGCCTAAAGAAGAATATGCTCATATAAGAAATATAAAGGATTTTGAAGCCATAACCGATGAGATAAAGGCAAAAAAATATATAGTGATCGGTCAATCCTACGGAGGTTCTCTGCTTGCTCACCTGGCTGCCAACGAAAAAATAAGCAAAAGAATTTTTAAAGCAATATATGCCGAGCCGGGAGTGACTTTGCCTGGTGACCTTCCCGATGATCAGAGGGTATTTTCAAAATCAAAGCCCGTAGCGGTGAATGATGTTTCGTTTCCCGTTCGTATCATGATTTCTCTATTAATTAACCCAAAAGGAAAATTTGCACCTCAGAATGAAGTCGTGAATTATCTTACCGATCATCCTGCCTTAATCCAGAGTTTGTTTGCAGAAGCCTATCCCGAAAAAGACAGCGCAAGAGTTCCGAAGGTTGATCGTGGGATCATCAATTTTTCTGCGAATACCATTGTTAAATCTGAGGTGAATTTTTATGCCACCAAAAAGGATCTGGCTGAAAAATACCGGAAATATAAGGTTCCTTCGATGCTGCTCATCGGCGAAAGTTCTTATATAGAAAGGAATGCCCCGTTGGATCTGCTGGCGGTAAACCCCAACATAACAAGAGTACAATATATAAAAGGAGTCGGACATCTTCTGTGGAACGGATTGGATCACAACAATCAGCGGGTTAAAAAAGTAATCGATGATTTTTTAAATGATCATGATTCTGAAATTCCCAACTATCCGAGCCGTAAGGATATTAATGATTTTTATAAAAGAAAATTATAACTGTAATTTTTAATTGTTATGAAATCAGAAAACATAAAGTATTTACAGATCAGTACGTTGCTTGCATTTATCCTAATTCCTTTGGGAGGTCTGACGACTGATATTTACATCCCTTCTCTGCCGGCTATGGCGGAGGATCTGAATGTTCCGGTTGAAAAAGTACAGATTTCGTTGCTTTTATTTATGGTAAGTTCGGGATTCAGCCAGCTTTTTATCGGAAGTATCCTCGATAGTTTCGGACGGTACAGAATCAGTATTGCTGCACTGATTATTTTTTCTTTGGCCAGTTTTATCATTGCTTTGATTCAGGAAATTCATGTGATTTATTTAATGAGAATCATTCAGGGAATCACCGTTTCATTGATTATTGTCGGGAAAAGAGCTTTTTTTGTTGACCTCTATAAAGGGGAAAAACTAAAACATTACACCAGTCTTTTTTCGATTGTCTGGGCAACTGCACCCATTGTCGCACCGTTTATCGGAGGTTACTTGCAGGTGCTTTTCGGATGGCAGTCCAATTTTTATCTTTTGGGGATTCTCACCGTCATCATTTTAATTTTCGAACTTCGGTTTACCGGAGAATCTTTACAGAATTTTCAGGTATTTAAAAGAAAAGAAATCACGGCAGTTTACAGAAAAATGTTGGGAACGTACGATTTTTATTTAGGATTAATAATTATTGGCTTAAGTTATTCACTGCTGGTCATTTATGGAATGGTAAGTCCGTTTATCATCGAAAAAGTATACGGATTCTCACCTGTCGTCACAGGATACAGCTCGCTGGCTTCCGGCATTGCCCTGATGAGTGGCGGGATTATTTCTAAACTAATGATTAAAAAAGGGCTTTTCGCAAAAATAGATGTGGCCATTATTTTACAGCTGATCGTCGTTTCTGCAATGTTTGCAGTCACTTCAGAGTATGACGGATTGATATTTTTACTAGGTTTTACTTTATCACTGCATCTTTTATCAGGTTTTATTTTCAATAATGTCTATGCGTACAGTTTGCAGAGATTCACGGCAAATGCGGATATTGCAAGCGGTTTGACCGGTGGCGGCGTGTATGTGGTAAGCTGAGTTGCAGGTTACGGATTAATCAATTTATTTAAAATTAAAGATATTCAGACATTTTCGCTGGTTAATTTTATTGTTGTCGTTGCATTGTTTATTGTTATATTTACGTTTAGAAAAGCCATTGTAGGCAATACGGAAATTCCCTCTCATCTTATAAAGTCCAGGATATAAAAGCTCCATTTTATTTACTACATTTGATAGGATTTAAAAACTTCTGACCTTAAATTGAATATGGAAAAAATCAATCACTATAAAAGTATAACAGAACTGCACGAGAAAAGCGGTTTTGAACCTCCGAGAAATCCTCTTCTGAGTTTAATGACCTGCAAAGAACTGATGACGTATTCTGTTGGTGAAGACCGTTTTACCGGAGATTTTTATATGATTGGTTTAAAAAAAATCAGGTCGGGTTACGTTTTATATGGTAAAACCCGGTACGACCACAACAACGGTTCCGCCGTTTTTATGAAACCCAGGCAGATTATTGAGGTACAAAACGTACAGTTTGCCGAAAAAGGTTTCGTGATGTTTTTCCACGAGGATTACCTGTCAGGACATCCGCTGAATGAACAGATCAAAAAGTATGGCTATTTTGAATATGAAATCAATGAAGCGCTTCACATTTCACCTTCGGAAGAAGTCATTATGTGGGAACTTTACGACAAGATAAGAAGGGAGTACGACGGAAATTCCGATGAATTCAGCAGGGAAATTATTCTGTCCCATATTGATTCTATTTTAAAATATTCTGACCGCTTTTACAAAAGACAGTTTATCGACCGCAGTTCAAACGTTTCCGGAACAATGGTAAAAAAATTCCTTACCGTTTTAGATAATTATTTTAAGGAAAATAAGCATGTGGAAGATGGTTTGCCCACCGTCAATTTTATGGCGAATGAATTAGCCGTTTCGTCCCGGTACTTAAGTGATATCCTGAAACAGGAAACCGGAAAAACAGCATTGGAGCATGTTCATATCTATTTGATTAAAGAAGCTAAAAATCTTTTGCTAAGCTCAGAAAGCAACATCGCAGGAATTGCGTACGATCTGGGCTTCGAAAGTCCGTCTTACTTTACCCGACTGTTTAAAAAAGTGGTTGGGGTTACGCCTGTTCAGTTTAAAAAAGAAGCAGTTAAGTAAATTCAGGATTAAAATCTGAACTTTTTTACAAACTCACATTGAGCTTTTTTACAAAGTTTACCTTTCATTTCTCATCTAACTTTGTCCTGTAAAATTTTAGAAATGAAAACAGTAAAAAAAATGTACATCAATGGCGAGTTTGTAACGCCTCACGGAAAAGAAATTCTGGACTTAATCAATCCTTCTGATAACCTGAAAATAGGAGAGATAACGCTTGCCGACGAAGTGGATACCAGAAACGCTATCGCAGCAGCGAAAGCAGCTTTCAGAAGCTTCTCAAGATCTACAGTGGAAGAGCGGATTTCGTATCTGGAAAGACTTAAAATTGCGGTAGAGAAAAGAAAACAGGATCTCACCGATGTGATGATTGAAGAATATGGCGGAACTTATCAGTTTTCAACGATGAGTAACGGGTTCACACGCCTTTGGTTTGATTCGATGATAGAATCTGTCCGCAATTTTGAATTTGAGCAGACGATTAATTCTTCAAAAGTTATTTTGCAGCCTGTCGGTGTTGTAGGAATTATCACCCCATGGAATGCCAGTAACAGCTCGGTTTGCAGTAAAGTGGCAACGGCAATTGCAGCAGGTTGTACAGTAGTTATAAAGCCAAGTGAAATGAGCGGTCTGCAGACTCATGTTTTAATGGAAGCCTTTCATGATGCCGGCCTTCCAAAAGGAATCATCAATTTCGTAACAGGTTTAGGGAACGTAGTCGGGACAGAATTAACCCTCCATCCTGATGTTTTCAAGATTTCGTTCACAGGTTCTACGGCAGTTGGAAAATTGATTGCAAAAACAGCGGTCAATACAATGAAAAGAGTGACTCTGGAGTTAGGTGGAAAATCACCCAACATTATTTTGGATGATGCCAATCTTGAAGAAGTAATCCCCACAGCGGTTTTCGGAGCGTATATGAACAGCGGACAGGCCTGTATCGCGCCGACAAGACTTCTCGTTCCCGAAAAGCAAATTGATAAAGTGAATGAAATCGCTAAAGCAACCGTAGAAAAAGTGGTGGTAGGAATGCCTCAAAACGATGACACGATTTTGGGACCAATGGTCAGTGTAAAACAATTTGAAAGGGTTCAAGACTACATCAAAATCGGATTGGAAGAAGGGGCAACTTTATTGGCAGGAGGAGTAGGCAAACCTGAAGGGCTGGAAGCCGGAAACTTTGTAAAACCGACCATTTTTACCCACGTAAATAATAAAATGACAATCGCTCAGGAAGAGATTTTCGGTCCTGTATTATGCATTATCCCTTATAAAACGGAAGAGGAAGCAATACATATCGCGAACGATACACCTTACGGTCTGGCGGCTTATATCAGTTCATCTGATGTGGAAAGAGCTCAGAAAGTGGCTGCTCAGATTGATGCGGGAAGAGTTTGTATCAATGGTTTCAAGCACGATCCGATGGTTCCGTTCGGCGGTTTCAAACAGTCCGGAATTGGAAGGGAATACGGTGTGTATGGTTTGGAAGCTTATCTTGAACCTAAGGCTGTTCTGCAATAATATTTTGTACATTTGATAAAGCGTTGTTTCAAAAAAATGACGCTTTGTCTTTTATTATTCAACTAAAATGGAAAAATCTGATATTGTCTATTCCTGCTATCATGAAGTAAGCCGAAAAGGTGAAAATTTTGTACCTCAGCACGTTCTTGCCTTTCAAATTTCGGGACAATTTGTGCTGTCTGACGGTCAGGAAAAATACATTGCGAAAGAAGGTGATTTTAATTTAATCCGGAAAAACCAATTGGTAAAATTCACCAAATGTCCACCCGAAAACGGAAGTTTTGAAAGCTTGAATATTTACCTGAATCAGGAGGTTTTACAGAATATGGCGAAAGAATATCATTTTTCATCCAACCGTTCTGAAGTTTCCAAGCCCTTGGTTTCTATCGAAGTGAATGCGGTGCTTCAAAATTACATCACTTCTTTGCAGACCATTCTTGAAAACCCGAAACTGCTGACCAAAGAATTTATTGACCTTAAAATTAAAGAGTTATTGTTTATTTTAATTGAGAATCAGCCTGAACTCAAAAATATTCTCTTCGACTTTTCAGAGCCTTTTAAAATTGATTTGGAATCCTTTATGATTCAAAATTACAAATACAATGTTAATCTTGAACGCTTTGCTTTTATGACAGGAAGAAGCTTAGCGACTTTCAAACGTGATTTTGAGAAGATTTTCCGCTCCTCGCCTCACCAGTGGATTTTGCAGAAACGGCTGGATGAAGCTTATTTTTTAATGAAAGAAAAACAGCAGTCACCCTCAGAAATATATGTGGATCTGGGCTTTGAAGACCTTTCTCATTTTTCTTTTGCTTTTAAAAAACATTTTGGATTCAGCCCGAAAAATGTCCTTGCTCCGAAAGCTGAACAACAGTAAACAAACAACCTCGGTTCTGTATACCTATTTAATCCCGCGTTAATACAAAATGTACGACGGACCAGAAAAAATGTGTTATTTATGAAAGTATTCAACAGCCTCACCGATTACAATCGTTATCTCAATCTTTCTTCACCAATGCATCCGCTGATGGACAGCAGGGTGTGCAAGCAGGCAATACCAAATTTCCCTAACACCAGCAGCGAAATTCAGGTCAATTTGTTTAAAGTTTCACTGAAGAAAAATTTCACAGGAGATATTAAATACGGAAGCGACAAGTACTACACAGAAAACGGCTTAATGCTTTTCAGCGGGCCGGGACAGGTCGTTTCCTGGGACAGCCTGACGTTTTGGGATGGTTACGCTTTTGTATTTCACCCGGATTTACTGAAGAATAATCCCATTGCATCAAAGATAAAAAGGTACCGATATTTCAGCTACGAAATCAATGATGCACTGTTTATGACCGAAAAGGAGGAGGAAATCATCACCTGGCTGTTCACCAGAATCCATGATGAACTTCTGGAAAACGGAGAGAAAGCCGATGTAGATATTGTTCTTGCCCTGCTGAACGTTATACTTACTTATTCCGAGCAGTTCTATGAGAGACAGTTTAAAGAAAAATCATTAAACATAACCTCGGTTCATTCAAAGGTCAATTCCATGCTTCAGGAATATTACAGTGAGCTCTCGAAGCCGGTACTGCATATTCCTACGGTTTCTTATATTGCCGGTCAATTAAATCTATCAGCTAACCATCTTACGGACCTTATAAGAAAAGAAACCGGCAAAAATACCATCAGTCTCATCCACGATTTTGTAATTGAACAGGCAGAAATTTTGCTTCTTCAAACGGATATGAACGTGAGTGATGTCGCATATCATATCGGTTTTACCAATGTTTCTTATTTTTCCAAATTATTTAAGAAATTAAAAGGATTCTCTCCGAACGAAGCAAGGAAGCAGGGAAAAGTTCAACACAATCCCTGATTTGTTATAGTCTTCAAAAATTTTTGTAAGTAGCTTTGATAAAGTCCGGGTAATTCATCCGGAATGTCATTGAATAATTTAATTACAAATATTTTTTATGATTTTAACAACAGAAAAAGTGACCGAAAGTTATTGGAAAATTATCATCAACAATCCACCCATCAATCTTTTCGGGCCGGAATTTTCCGAAGAACTGATGGCACTGATGGACGAAATGGAAACTTCGGAAGAACTGAAAGTTACCGTATTCGAAAGTGCCAATCCTGAGTTTTTTATTTCGCATGTAGACATTATCCGCGCTTCCGAATTTCCAAAAGGTGAAGGCAAAACGGGATTGTCACGATCCTGGCCCGATATTGCAAAACGCCTGGAGCAGGCACCTTTTGCAAGTATAGCAAAGGTAAGGGGCAGAGCGAGAGGATTGGGCAGCGAATTTCTCCAGGCGATGGATATGCGTTTTGCCAGCAAAGAAAAAGCCATCTTTGGACAGCCGGAAATCGGTATCGGCGCATTTCCGGGAGGTGGCGGCGTAGAGCGTCTTCACTTTCTGACCGGAAGATCAAGAGCCCTGGAGATACTTCTCAGTGGTGACGATTATGATGCAGATACGGCAGCTGCTTACGGATGGGTCAACCGTGCATTTCCGGATCGTGAACTGGATGCTTTTGTTGATCATTTGGCAAGACGAATCGCTTCTTTTGACAAAAAAAATATTGCGGCGATCAAATCAATGATCAACGAAAGGGCAGCACTTCCTAAAAATGAGCATATTATGGAAACGCAGACCAGATTCTTCGAAGCATTGACGCAACCGGAAGCCGGAAAGAGAATCAGAACCCTAATGGAAAAAGGTCTCCAGACCTATGGTGATGCAGAACTGAATTTTGGGAAATATATATAATCGTAAAAACGATACACCAAACAACCGTCCTTTGCAAGGGCGGTTTGTTGTTTTAAACCTTTTCGTGATTATGTGCTACAGATCCGCTGAAACGGACAAGAGATTCGGGAGTGATCTTACAGA
>JBMDXW010000134.1:0-2208 GCA_048594965.1 Chryseobacterium sp. | reverse complement strand
TTTTTTTCATCATTTGTGTTTTTTTCAAGGTCTCCTTTTGGGGACCTTATTTCTTTGGCTCACCGTCGCTTTATTGTCTGGATCCTTTGGGATCATAGTATTCTGAATAAATAAGATCGTCATCTTCTGTCTATATTTTTTTAATTATCACATTTTCAAATAATTATAAAATAGAGTGAAAGCTATGACCGCGATTGACATGTTCTGACCGGTTTTGACCTGTTCCGGAGGTGCTTTCTTCGGGTCTTCTTCGGGTCACCCTCAGGAAGGCTTCGGAAAAACGGCACTTTTTCCGAAGCCTTCCCGAAGAACTCCCGAAGGATAGCAAAAGAATCCGTATTTTTTTTTGAGAAATTTTCTGTGTTTTTCTGTGTTTTGTTTTTTACTTTATTTTCATTTATGGGAGATTAATTTCAGTTAAAATTTATTTAGATAAGAATAAAAATAACCTGCTGTTGATCAGCTGTTAATATTATTCAAAAGAGCTTGGGTTCGGAATTTTCCATTGCTATAAATTCTTTAGTAATCTGTGGTTGTGGTATCTTATTTTTTTCTAAATTCGTTTCAGGTTTAAAAAACACAATCAAAATTTAACAACCAAAAACGTAATCTTTTATCGTGATCAAGGTGTTTTATGACCTTAAATGAAAGATTATTTGTGAACAAGTTGGTATTTGGATGAGAAGCCTAAAATCTGTAATGTAAAGGTTGATTTTGAAATGTTTGTGCTGAAATAGTCTCTAGTTTGCAGATGTTGCGGATTTTGTTTGATAAGATTTAATGGAATGACGGATTTGTAATCCTTATTCACTAATGAAATATCAGTAATGAATAATGAGACATGGAAAGAATCTACATTCGTCAATAAAAAAACAGTATGGAAAAAGAATTTTTTAATCCCTCACAATCGGGTTCATCCCGCATATTTGAAGACTGGCTTCACGATAAGACCAATCCTCTGGTGTATTGCCTTCTCACTTTGGAAGGCAAAGAATTTTTAAGAAAAAACAGCTATTCGGTAGAACTTATCCAGAAAACCAATGACCACGATAGCTTTACGATCGTTGTTCCGGATGACGCTTTAGACAGTTTGCACGGTTACGTCATGGAAAACTCAAAAAATCTTCTGGGGAAGGAGATCGGCATCGCTTACTGGCTTTTTGGAGAACTGCGGCATTACTTCAGGGGTATTGTCGGCAGGATCAGAAATAAAAAGGACGAAGGCGGTGGCTATGGAGATCTTTATATAACGGGATATGCCCCAAGTATTTTGCTGGAAAGCGGAAAAGACTGCCAAAGTTTTGAAGACAAAACCCTGGAGCAGATCGTAAAACAGGTGAGTGAAGAATATTCCCAGGAAGCAAAAGTGGAAATATCCTCCAATTATTTGAATGAATACAACAGGAAACGGCTTCCCTATACGGTTCAATATAAGGAATCCGATTATGAGTTCCTGCAGAGACTGGCAAGACGCCACGGCGAATTTTTCTATTACACCGGTGAAAAGCTGGTTTTCGGAAATGCAGTCCAGCCTCTTATAAAACTCGGCGAAAATGTAGATTTAATCGATATTGAACTTGAAATGCGGATGCAGGCTCAGGAATTTGTCTTCACAGGCTATGATGCTGTAAGCGGGTTGAAAATGGAAAAGGATAGCGGCAGTGAAAAGTCGGAATTCAAGGAAAGTCCGTTTCAGAGTATTGCAGTAATTGCATCCGGAAAGACTTTCAGGAAAAAGCCTAAAATGCATTTTAACCATACGGGGATCGGGGAATGGTCGGAAGATCATTTGAAAGAGGCTGTGCGTTTGGAAAAAGAAAAGCGTGAGAACCTGATGCAGGTAAAAGGAAGAAGCAAAACGCCCGAACTGAAGATCGGAGGCAGGGTGAAACTTTCGGATATCAACGGCAAAGCAATGGAAACCTACCGGATCATAGAAATCAGGCACGTCTATGAGCCTGGTGATTATTACAATGAGTTTGTAGGGATCCCGGATCTGTTCAATGCCGCCCCATACATAGACATTGAAGCGGTACCGAAAGCCGAAGACCAGCCTGCAAGAGTGGTGGATAACAACGATCCGCTGGGAATGGGCCGAGTGCGGGTACAATTTCCGTGGCAGGAAAACAAAGGCCTGAAAACGCCCTGGATCCGACTGATACAGCCGCATGGCGGAGCCGGTAAAGGCTTCCATTTTATTCCTGAGAT
>JBMDXW010000133.1:0-9867 GCA_048594965.1 Chryseobacterium sp. | reverse complement strand
ACCATCACTTCCGGGCAGTTTGCCGATGTACGGGAATCCGTCTACCGGTTCGTAATATTGGCTGGACCAGCTGTAATACACGGTTTCCACATCGAAGTATTTTCTGACATCATTTTCAAGCCTCGAAAAACATTCTCCCGTATCTTCTTCGTGACCGGTTTTATGGTCTTCTCCTCCGGCGATCAGAAGTTTCTGTCCGTCTATTTCCTGTACGCGGTAATAATGATAAGGATCGATGAGGTCATAGCCCAGGTCTTCCGGATATTTTCCGTTTTTCAGGCTGAAAGCCAGAGCGTAACTTCTGTAAGGTGAATTGGTGATGTGCAAAACACTCAGACCCGGCGGAATATGCGTGGCATACACCAAATTTTTAGCCTTAATTTCTCCTGAAGAGGTTTTTAAAACAACTGTATTTTCCTGCTCTTCATGGCCTTCCGAACGGCATTCCTCAAGGATAATCCCTCCCAGGCTTATAAAAGCATCACCCAACGCTTTGATATAATTGATGGGATGGAATTGTGCCTGGTCAGGAATACGTACGGCTTCTTTAAAGGGAATGGGAAAAGGGATCTCTTCCACATACGTCATCTCGTGGCCTACTTCCGAAGCGCCTTCCACAATATCTTTCAGCTGCTTCTGCTGTTTTTCATCCAAAGCAAAGAGATAAGCTGTCTTCCTTTCGAAATCGCAGTCGATACCAAAATGCTGAATATTGCTTTCGATCATACCGATCGCTTCCTGACCGACATTCGCTAAGAGTTTTGCGTTCTCTAGACCGAAATCTCTGATCGCTTCTTTAAACGTGGTATCGAAGAAATCATTAAGGTGTGCAGTGGTACCTCCAGTGGTACCGAAACCAATATTTGCGGCTTCCAGAAGAATACATCTTTTTCCGGCCTGATGCAGCTTCAGGGCCGTGGAAACCCCGGTGATCCCACCTCCGACTACGGCTACATCGTAGAGCTGCTGAAGGTCGGCCTGCGAGGAAAATTTCCTGATTTCTTCCTGCCATATACTTTTTCTTGCTCCGTCTCTGTACATGAGTTAAGATTTTTCGTTAAACTTATCTGATCTGCAATGTGTCGCTTTTTGCGGTATTGCTGTCGGAATTCTTGTTGTCGTACTTGTTTCTCGGCTCGTCTTCGTCAAACCCGCATCTGCAGGATGAAAAGGCGAAGAGGCTTAAAATTCCCAGAACTAAAGTGGTTATTTTCATAATCATGATGTTTTTATTTTAAAGTTTTTTTTATCCGTTGATGACGATTCCGCCATTGGGATGGAGTACCTGTCCTGTGATCTGGGCAGCATCGTCACCGGCGAGGAACAGGAAGCTTCCGGCTACCTCTTCCGGGGTGGCATTTCTCTCAAAAGGCGGTTTGTTCGGATCTTCTTCTTCTTCGCCAAAAGTTTCTTTGGTTAAAGGAGTTGCTACCGGACCTGGTGCAACGGCGTTTACGCGTATTCCTTTTGGTTTCGACTGTAAAGCCAGTGAGCGGGTAAAGGCAACGATCGCTCCTTTTGTGGCAGAATAATCCAGCAGCTGCTCATGACCCTGGTAAGCGGTTGCCGAAGTCGTATTGATAACTGAACTTCCCTCTTTAAGGTGAGGAAAGACCACTTTGGTAAGAAGGATCATTCCTATGATATTGGAATTAAAGGTTGCGCGGATATTTTCTTCTTCAAGTTCAGTGATGTCATCCGCAGGAAACTGTACGCCGGCATTATTGATTAAAATATCAATTCCTCCGAACTCAGAAACAACCTTCCCGGTCACCTCTTCACAAAATTCATAGTCGTTCACATCGCCCTGGAAGACCGCAGCTTTCCTTCCCAGGTTTTCAATTTCTGATTTTACTTTTTCAGCATCCTTTTCATCGGAATAATAGATAATAGCAATGTTTGCTCCTTCTTCCGCGAAACGTAAAGCCACCGCTTTACCGATTCCACTGTCTGCGCCCGTGATCAGTACATTTTTATTTTCTAATTTCAGTTTTCCCATAGTCATTTATTTTTCATTTACCGGTTTCTGCATTTCTCCCATTCTGTGTGCGGCAAGACTGTCCGTTGCTATATTGGACATGGCCACGGTGAGTTTGTTTTTAAGCCCTGACACCACTTTATCGTCACCATTCATCAAGGCATTGTACCCATCGATGGCCACTTCTTCGGGTGAGGACAGATTGTCTTTGTCTTCCAGGATCTTGCTTTCGTTCATATCGGCTTTGTTAAAGAAATCGGTATCGGTAGGTCCCGGCAGAAGTGCCGTTACTGTGATTCCTGTGTCTTTCAGCTCTTCACGTATGGCTTCAGACCAGGATAGGATGAACGCTTTTGTCCCATGATATACCGAATGCCACGGACCAGGTGCCTTACTTGCAATGGAAGCAAGATTCAGAATTTTCCCTGATCCTTTGGGTAGGCGGTCTTTCAGAAACATTTTGGTAAGAATAAGGACGGAAACAATATTCAGATTAACAATGTCCACCTCCCGGTGAAGATCCGTATCCTGAAACTTACCGTATATGCCCTGCCCGGCATCATTGACCAGAATTGACGGACTGATGCCATTTAATTTTAATTCGGAATATAAAGAATAAGCGTCTTCCTCGATAAAAAGGTTCTTTGCAATAGAGATCACATTAACGCCGAAACTTTTGAACTCATCAGCCTTTGCTCTCAGCTCATCATGGTTTCGGGCTACCATGACAAGGTCGTATCCGTTTTTTGCAAACTGTCTGGCAAGCTCATAACCGATCCCGCTGGTTGCTCCCGTAACCAGCGCGTATTCATTTTTCCTGTTCATAGGTTCTTACTTTAAAATTAACAGTTGATTAATTTCACTTTTAAAGCATCCGAGGATAAACTCTGTGTAATACAGTTGTGCATTCAGAGCCTGTGTCTTAGGATGTAATTCCAGCTTTTTAGTCAAAATGATTTCGCCTTTGTAAGAGAATGAAAAGAAGGCATAGATTTTATAGGAAGAATTGCGAATCGGCGTGCAATATCCTGTGGTAGCGATCGACCAGTCGGATTCGAAAAGCTTTGCTACATTCAGGGCCATGGTTTCTGCGATATTTTCTGAAACGCAGTCGCACTCTTCGGCTTCATGGGCATCAACATTCAGCAGTCTTACTTTTTCCTGTAACGTATAGGCTGTAAGACCTCCTTTGTAAAACATGGAAGCATTCGGCATCTGTGAGAATGCCAGCTGCAGGCAGCCTGAAGTTACGCTTTCTACCACTGAAATGGTTTCGTCGGTAGTCATTAAAGACTGGCTGATATACTCCAGAAGATTTTTTTGAAATTCCATAATTATAATATTTAAGTGTTTGTGTGTATTTATTTAAAGACCTGAAGCCTTCCACGGATCAAGAACAACCTTTACACATCCGTCCTGCTTTTTGTCGAAGATTTCGTATCCTCTGGAAACATCTTCAAGTGAAAGACGGTGGGTGATGATGTCATTCAGCTGTACCCTGCCGCTCTGTACATGATCAAGCAATTCATCAATGATGGCGTGAACGTTGCACTGGCCGGCTTTTATGGTTATTCCTTTATCAAAAATCTGTCCAAGTTTGAAATTATCATAGTTTACAGGATAAACTCCCAGCACCGAAACAATCCCGCCCCTTCTAACGGCGCTCATGCAGGCTTCTAAAACCTTAATGGAACCTTTCTCAAAATTGATCACGGCTTTCGCACGGTCGATGAGGTTTCTGTCCGGTTCGAAGCCTACTGCATCGATACAGAGGTCGGCTCCTCTCCCGTCTGTCATATCACGGATCTGGTCTATAACGTTCTGCCCGTCTTCCCATAAAATGGTGTCGCAGCCTGTGAGATTTTTAATCTGATCCAATCTGTACTGTTGGGTGTCTACAACGATTACCTTTTTTGCATTATGTAGAATCGCTGATTTTACAGACATTGAACCTACAGGTCCGGCTCCGAAGATGGCTACCGTTTCACCACCTTTTAATTCTCCCCACAAAACTCCCATGTATCCGGTCGGGAAAATATCGGTGAGAAACAGAACCTGCTCATCGGTAAGGTTGTCCGGAACTTTTCTAGGACCGAAATGGGCATATGGAACTCTCACGTACTGAGCCTGCCCGCCATCGTAACCCCCATAGAGGTCTGAGTAGCCGAAAAGAGCGCCGCCTTTATCCGTTACAATGCCGCCTTCCGGACCATAATGCTCCGGATTGCTGTGTTCACAGGCGGTCGGCAGATCATGCTGGCAGAAATAGCAGCTTCCACAGGAAATCGGGAATGGTACTACTACTCTGTCTCCTACTTTGAGATTGGTAATATGTTGACCGACTTCCTCAACGATACCCATGAATTCATGACCCATAACCATCGGTCTGGCTTGTGGAATTCCTCCTGAATACATATGCAGGTCACTTCCGCAAATAGCGGTTGAGGTCACTTTAAGAATAATGTCGTTTGATTCTTTAATGATCGGATCGTCGACGGTATCACATTTGATGAGGCCCGGTCCGTGAATAACTGCTGCTTTCATAATTTTAATATTTAGTGTGGTGTGAAGGTGTGTTTATTTAATTCCGGGCATTTCTTTCCAGTTCGAGATCCCAGACTCTGTGATTGGCGATTGCTGTAATGAATTTATCCGAAGGCTTTTCGTCTTCAGCAACAACGATCGCCGGATCGATATGGCTCTTTGTGCTTACGTTACTGTTCATGTAAAGCGGTTCGGTGCCTTCACCAAAATAAATGGCTTTGCAGTGTTTGTAAGCTTCGTTGATATAATTTAAAACGTGTGGTTTATTTTCAGGGGTGAGGAGCTCTTCCGTTGAATTTTCTCCTGCTGCAATATAAAGTGCATCAAATGAGACACTGGAATTGCTTGTTAAAGAATGCTTAGGCGTAAGCAGAGAGCCTTCATTGGTCTTTACCGGAGCCATGCTCGTCCCGATGATTTCTACTACAGCATTACCGCCTTCCAGTTTTGTTTTTAAATCATTGATGGCGGCTGCATCTGCTCCGTTTGCTGTGATAAAACCTATTTTTCTTCCCATGATGGTATCTTTCACGGTATTCTGCATACTGAGTGCTTCGGAGATCTTCGTTTCCGGTTCTCTTTCTTCACTCTGCAGACCGCTTGGATCGGCATCTGCGGGAATACTCTGATTCGGGAATTTCAGTTCTTTTACCTCTACGCCCAATTTTGCGGCAACTTTTGCGGCTAAATCTTTATCAACAAAGTTCAGGAGGCTTACCATTCTTTCTCTGATCTCCGGGATCGTTACTTTCGAAAGCTCAAAGATCAAAGCATTCTGAAGGTGCATTTTTTCCGGAGCTGACTGGCTGTTGTAGAATAGCTTCGCCTGTGAATAATGGTCGACAAAGCTTTTGCTTCTTTCTCTCACTTTAGTGCCGGAAACCCTGGCTTCCTGTGACACGAAACCTCCTTCTTTCATCATCGCCTGGAAGGGACATCCTCCGCCGATGGAATTCGGTTCGTAGCTTACTTTACCTTTTGCGATCTGCTGTCTCATGTAGCCGTCTCTCTGGTTGTTGTGAACTACATTTACGGATCTGTTGATCGGGATTTCGTGGAAATTAGGGCCTCCAAGTCTGATCAGTTGGGTATCGGTATAGGAAAACAATCTTCCCTGAAGCAGAGGATCATTGGTAAAATCGATTCCGGGAACAATATGTCCGGGATGGAAAGCGATCTGCTCTGTTTCAGCAAAGAAGTTTTCCGGGTTTTTATTTAAGGTTAAAGTTCCCACAAGCTGTACGGGTACCACTTCTTCGGGAACGATTTTGGTTGGGTCGAGGAGATCGAAGTCATACTTAAATTCGTCTTCTTCCGGGATCAGCTGTACGCCGAAATCCCATTCCGGGAACATTCCGTTTTCAATGGATTCCCAGAGATCTCTTTTATGAAAATCGGGATCTACCCCGGAAATGCGCTGGGCTTCGTCCCAGGCAACCGAGTGTACGCCTAATTTAGGTTTAAAATGAAACTTAACGAAATGTGCTTTGCCTTCATCATTAATCAGTTTAAAAGAATGCACACCAAAGCCTTCCATCCTTGAAAAGCTTCTTGGTATTGCCCTGTCGCTCATCAGCCACATAATCATGTGCATGCTTTCAGGCATTAATGAGATAAAATCCCAGAATGTGTCATGGGCAGACTGTGCCTGTGGGATTTCATTATGCGGCTCCGGCTTTACGGCATGAACAAGATCCGGAAATTTAATGGCATCCTGAATAAAGAATACGGGTATATTATTGGCCACAAGGTCATAATTTCCTTCGTCCGTATAAAATTTTACGGCAAAACCTCTTACGTCCCTTGCCAGATCTGTACTTCCTCTGCTTCCGGCAACAGTTGAAAACCGTACGAATACCGGTGTTTCTTTACCGGCTTCCGTTAAAAAGCGGGCTTTGGTATAGCCTTCCAGGCTTTTGGTAAGCTTAAATACGCCATGCGCACCGGATCCACGTGCGTGAACGACTCTTTCGGGAATTCTTTCGTGATCGAAATGGGTAATTTTTTCCCTGAGGATGAAATCTTCAAGCAAGGTCGGCCCACGGTCGCCTGCCTTCAGCGAATCCTGGTTGTTGTTGATTTTCAGCCCCTGGTTGGTGGTGAGTTTCTCGTTTTCATTGGAAGTCATGTGAGACTCCAGCTGGTTTAGTTTTTCGTTGGTCGGTTGGTTGTCTTTCATAATTCTTATTATTTGTGGTGTGGTGATCTGGTACATGTTGCGGTAAGACATCTACTTTCAGACTATGTATTTTGGAAAAAAGCCATATAGGCAAGCGCTATATGGCTTTGTATTTTAAATTAATCTTCCTGTTCCGCATCAAAATTGATGTAGGTTTCGGCAATTTCCGTCAGGTCATAATCGGTATCTTCTTCTTCCTGCAGTGTTTTTTCCAGAAGATCTGCGGCTTTATCGTGACCCATGGTGATGGCCAGCTGTGCAAGTCCGCCATAGGTAGCGATTTCGTAATGTTCTACCTTCTGAGCAGCAATGATCAGGGCGGCGTCCCGGGTCATCGATCCTTCTTCTGTGGATTTGATGATCTCTTCGCCTTCTTCGATGATTCCTTTGATGGCTTTGCATTCTTTCTGCTCAGGCGTTTCATTAATCAGTTTGAAAACTTTCTCAAGCCGGCTTACGTGTTTCTGGGTCTGCAGCTGATGATCTTCAAATGCTTCTTTCAGTTCTTCCGTAGTGGCTGCCTCCTGCATTTTCGCTAAAGCTTCAATGATTGCATTTTCCGCAAAGTAGATGTCTTTAAGAGCAGAAACGAAGAATTTATGCAAAGGAGAATTGTTCATCTCGTTTTTGTCTACCGTCGCGTTGTCAACGGATGCTGTTTTTTTTGCAGTACCTGCAGTAGAAGCAGATGAGGTATTGGCACCGGTGGTACTGGTGTCTTTATTATCTAATGTTTTAGTTGCCATAATGTGAATGTGGTGTTTGGTTTTAAAAGATTACCCCTTTACTTACTAAATAAAGAGGTAATCATGGAAAAAGAATTATGAATTATTACGTCTGCCTCCAAATCCTGATCTGCCGGAACCTGAAGATCTTCCACCGCCATGAGAAGCCTGTCCGCCCATACGAGCTATTCTCGTACGTTCAGCTTTACTCATAGAAGCAAAACCTCTTCTAGATGTTCCTGAACCAGAGCCGGAATTGGAACCTCGACCTGAACCGCCGTTGTTTCCTGATCCTGATCCTGAGCCGCCTCTGCCGCTACCGGATCCCGATCTTCCTGAGTTTGAATTTGAACCTGAATTTGAGCCGGAGCCTGAAGATCTTCCGCCTCCGTTTCTGCTTCCTCTAGGTCTTCCCGGATTATCATGTCTGTGGTCGTAGTTGTCACTGTTTGAGTTTGACGATCCTCTTGATGACCTGCCTCTTCCTCCTGAGCCCCCGGATCCTCCCGAGTTTCTTCCTCTTCCTGAGCCGGAGTTTGAACCGGATCCTGAACCACGTCCTGATCCTGATCCTCCACGTGAACCGCCTCTGCCACTGCCTCCGGAAGTAAATCTTCCCTGGCTGTCTCTCTGCTGGTTTCCGTTTCCTGATCTTCCTCTTCCTCTGCCTCCTCTGTTATCATCATCTTCATCATCGTAGTCTTCGTCATCATCATAATCATCATCATCGTAATCATCATCATCATAGTCTTCGTCGTCGTAATCTTCGTCATCATCTTCGTAGTCTTCGTCAAAGTAATCTTCGTACTCTGAGAAGTCGTCGTCATATTCTTCGTCCTGTGACGCATCGTTATAACCGTGGTCATAACCTAACTGATAAATTTCTTCCAGATTGCTTGAGGAATCTGAATTTCCTCTTGAACTACGATTTCTTGAATTTCTAGTGTTCATAACTGAATTTTTTATATTAATATTAAAGTGATGGTATTGCCGGCTGTGACTAGTATTAGACAGCAATAAGTTTTTGGTTAATTTGCATGAACATAAAAGCTAAAGAGCTTTAAAATGTACCTCGGTATGAGGTTTTAGGAATATGGATGAATTAATTAACTCAAATTTACGTTAGAATATATCACCAGTTTATGACCCTAATCATGTTGGTCGATATTAATATAAAATTTTTCGGTCTTTTATAGTAAGTTTGCCTTGTTTTTCCATTTTTTTAATGGATCTTATCACGGTCTCAACGCGCAGCCCGGTAAGATTGGCCAGCTGCTGACGGGTAAGTTCTACCGGAAAACACTGCTCGCAGTCTCCTTCATGATAGCTTTTCAGGTAGTTTAGTAAGCCTTCGAGGCGGACAACAGGATTCTGAGAAGACATATTCTGTAGCATAATGGCTTTGAAATATAATCTTTGGGAAAGACATGCATTCATTTCCAGTGAGAGTTCAGGATTTTTTTTGAGCAGTTCCAGGAAATTATTTTTGGGAAGTCTTATGATTTGTGATTCCGTGAGCGATACGGCATTCATGACATAGTATTTCTCAATAAACAGCATCGCGTCTCCGAAGCTTTGTCTTTCGCCGATAATATTGTGGATAAATTCTCTTCCTTCCTCATTATAGCTGTTCAGTTTGATTTTGCCTTTTATGATCTGGAAGTAATAGGCTGCATGATCTGCTTCTCTGTATATGTTTTCGTGCGGTTTGTAATATTTCATTTCCGCTCCGAATGATTGGAGAATTTCGGGATCAATATTCATGCAGCTAACCGTTTTCATTTTTTACAAGTTTTTAATGGTAAAAAGGTCGTAAAAAATTAGTTTTGAAGCAAGATCTAGTATAAAATTTTCCGGTCTTTGATCTTTACGATCTTTTTCTTTTCCATCACCTTTATCGTTCTTATGGCAGTTTCTACGCAAAGACCGGTGAGGCTGGCCATCTGCTGCCTGGTGAGGGGAATCATGAAAGAATAAGGGGATTGTTCTTTCTGGAAGCTTTTCAGGTAATCCATCAGAACCTTAAGCTTTGTGGCGGGATTCTGTGAAGATAGGTTCTGTGCCATGATGAGTTTAAAATACAATCTTTGCGAAAGTGTTTTATTCATATTGAATGATACTTCCGGGTAAAGTTTGATCAGATCAAGAAAAACGGCTTTCGGAAGTCTCAGAACCGTACATTTTGTAATGGTCACCGCATTGACGGGGTACAGCTTATCAAGGAAAAGTAATGATTCGCCGATGCTTTGTCCGTCTTCCAACAGGCTCTGTATAATCTCTTTACCGTCGTCTGTATAATTGTTAAGCTTTGCTTCCCCATGGACGATCTGGTAATAATATTTTGGGATATCTCCCTCATTGAAAATGAATTCCGAGGGTTGGTAGTGTCTTGTAATTGCTCCTACTGAATGCAGAATTTCTTCTTTAATAACCATGTCAGT
>JBMDXW010000132.1:0-2033 GCA_048594965.1 Chryseobacterium sp. | reverse complement strand
ATTCCGAAAAGGGTTCCAGAGAATGCGTCTGATTCTTAAAAGAAAAATACTTTTTAAGAACAGGCTCAAAGTTTGTGCTGGAATTAAAGAGTTTCATCTGTGCAAAGATACTATTTCAATCTCACATTCCTCATTTGTCTCATGATCCAATTGTGTTTCTTTCTTAAATAAGCGGAAGGATTTTTAGGATCATATTTTTTCGGATTGGGTAAAACCGCTGCTATCCAGGCTGCTTCCGACACGGTAAGATCTTTGGAAGGCTTCCTGAAATAATATTGGGCCGCCGCCTCCACACCGAAAACACCCTGTCCCATTTCGATGGAATTCAGGTATCTTTCCAGAATAATATCTTTGCTCCACACTTTTTCAATGATAAAAGTATAAACTGCTTCAAGACCTTTTCTGATCCAGCTTCTGCCCTGCCACAGGAAAATATTTTTTGCGGTTTGCTGGGAAATGGTACTTCCGCCTCTCAGCTTTTTGCCTTTTTCGTTGTTTTTCATTGCTTTTTCGATGGCCTTGTAATCAAAACCGTCATGCATGAAGAATTTCTGGTCTTCAGAAGCGATCACGGCTTTTTTTACATTGCTGCCCATTTCATCATAAGAGATGTAATCCCGGTGAAGCTTTCCGTATTCAAAAAAGCCGCCGATCTGGGTCAGGGTAATGGGTGGGTTAAAGAATCTGCCCCAAACGATAAATAATACGTTCAGAATGAGAACAATGAATATGATGCGTTTAATGGTCTTCCACATAATTAATAAAAAGAAAAGCCAAAAATAAGCAAATAGTCCGAGTTATTGCAACTGTTTCATATAAGTAAGCTGATAATCCGGTAAAAGTTCAGGATGGAAAATTTTGATATAATCCTTCAGAACGAGATCCGACCGTACGACACCGCTTTCAAAAAAATCATTCGCCTTTTCTTTTTCCTTGCCGGTGATGACATAAATTTTTCCGTTGTTAAAAACATTTAATTTACTGTAGGCGGGATTCATTCCCGACATTTCTTTTTTCGAGGTATGGTTTCCTGCATTGATCCAGTATTGCACATGCCCCGATTTGGCAAAAACCTCTTCAAAGCTCATGGTAACGGCTTTTTCATCGGTATTATTCTGTAAAATATAGCGGGCATTCGCATCAGCGATAAAATGAGCCACCGACGTTTTTCCTCCCGGAAGATACCATACATCGCCGTACATCTCGTTGGCCAAAACGGTTGGCTGATCTTTTGCTTTAGCGGCCAGCTGCTTCAACTCATGATAATTTTTCTCTACCTCTGTATATTTGGCTTCCGCCTGTTGATCTTTGCCTAAAAGTTTTCCGAAAAGCTTGATGTAAGCGGTCTTCTGCAAGGGTTGCTGCTCAATGTACTCATCCAGGAAAATTACTTTAATCCCGTTGTCCTTCAGTAATTTGTAAGTATTGTCAAAGCTTGCAATATGATTGGTAAAAATGGCATCCGGTCGTAAAGATATGATTTTTTCAACGTCATACTTCTGCTCATTTCCGACATTCTGAATTTTCCCCTGCTTCAATAACTTCTGGATTTTATCCGAATAAATATATTCAGGACTGGTAACTCCAACCACGAGATTCTCCGTTTGAAGTTCCGATATATACCCCGCCATACTGGCATTCAGAAGTATAATTTTCTTAAAAGGAATTTGATTTTGCTTAAAATCGTATGTGAAATTTCCCGATTGTATATGGATATTTCCATGATCTTCTTTGTACTGCACGAGATTTGAGATCTCAACCGATTCCGAAGGTGAATTTTTTGGTTCTCTTTTACAAGCGGTTAGCGTCAAAAACGCGATTAATAGTAAAATTCTTGGTTTCATCTTTCAAAGAAAGTAAAAAAGTGTTATATTTGCAAACCATTTAACAACGGCCTCGTGGCGCAACTGAATAGCGCATCTGATTACGGCTCAGAAGGTTACAGGTTTGAATCCTGTCGAGGTCACAAAACCGACATTTGAAGATTTTACTCTTTGATGTCGGTTTTTTTTTATTTCCTAATCCACTGTTAT
>JBMDXW010000131.1:0-12414 GCA_048594965.1 Chryseobacterium sp. | reverse complement strand
GTTTATCTATTATTTTGGGAATTAATTTCATTTAATTCTTTTTCAACATCCTGAATATAAATTTCATCAAAAACAACTTGGTAGTTATCATTGTTTTTCATTTTCTTTAACATCAAATCATATGATAGTTCTATGTTTTTTTTATATTCTTTGAAACGGTTTAATTTTTTCAGAAGAAGTGCTTTGTAATAATAATTATCTGAAACTTTTGCAATATTATTGGCTTGATCATAGGATTTAAGAGCGTCTTCATATTTTTCTAATTTCTCCAAACATCTCCCTTTATATAAGTCTATTTGATAAGGATAAAAATTATCTTTTTTAGTGGATTCAAAAGATTCTTTTTTACTCCAGTCAAATTCTTTTATTGCAGTTTCATAATGTTTCAACTGCATATAATTAATACCCTTCAAGTAATGAAAATTGTCTCCATTTGCTATTAGATTTGGTCTGTGCCCCATAAAATCTTCATATTTTTCCAATTTATCCAATGATCTTTCATAATCGTGATAAAAGAATAGTAAGACCCATCCATAATATGCATTGCTCTCCGGAGCTAATCTCGAGGCTTCTTCAAGTTTTTGAATAGCCTGAACCCAATATCCGTTTTTTGTATTTTGAACAGAAGAATGCCTTATAAGTTCCGGCTTCAAATCTTTTATATTATGAAAGCCATATTGCATTAGCTCTTCACCAATATCATCCATACCGAAATAGCTTGTCCAATATCCTATATGAAATATTGTTTCCGGGGACTTTATATTGATTGTATCCTTGTTCATCCTTGACACTTCCTGTAAGCGGCTCATAGCTTTTTGAGAAAGTTTCTGTGCAGTGAATAAATTTGAAACAATGATACAGATTGCTAAAAAGAATAGTTTTTTATTCATCATTATTTTGGTAAGATATCTATGATTTCTCCATTTTGTATTTTGAAAATATAGTATTGATGGAAATTTTGTATCAGTTGATTGCCTGCAATTGGTTTCCATATTTTCAATGATTTTACCAGATCTAAAATTTTCTGTTTCAAAATATCATTCAGATTACAGTATTTATAATCAAAACTAAAAGACTCCGTTGAATAATTGCCGGTTTCTCCTTTACAGTTTACCCAAAATGTAATATGTAATATTCCTGTATTGTTTTCCAATTTTGAATAATCTTCTTTATGAAACTGTGTTTCAAAAAGCTTTTTTACATGATAAAAATCTGGAATATAGTTTCCAGACTGCTGCAAATAATAGTAAGGATATACTTTTTTATCTCCGCATAATTCCAGATTTTCAGTTACCTGAGCAAAGCATAAATTTCCCACAAGGCATAATAAAATGATTGCTATTTTATACATTCAGGATTATTTTTAATAAAAATTTCTAAATCAAAATTATAAAACTGACCATTTAAATTAAAATCTTTAACAACATCATAATACTTATCATATATTGCAATCCATTTATTTCTTATTTCATCAAAAATTGCTTTTCCGGTTTTGGTAAATATATTTTTAGGAGTACTTTCTATAAATTTATAATCTTCAGGAATTTTTCTAAAAAGATCAGTCCCTGGAATCGATTCATAATATAATTGTAAATCATAATAACAACGATGTAGGTACAATAGAATTCTGCCTATTGCTTCGATTTTTTGTATTTCTGAAAAGTCATTGTTATCCAAAGAAGCATCCAGACAGATAAAACTTGCGTAATAGGTATACAATGCGTGAAACCAAATTTCAACACTTCTGTTACTTTCTATTTTATTTGGTGTAGCCAAGCTTTGTATTGTAGTATTTTCATCATCAATTGTGAAGAAAAGCTGTTTATTGAATAACATAGTATACATTAGAATATGACCTGTTTGATGTGCTATATCATCTACAAAAAAAACCTCGTCATATTTTTCCAGATATGCATTATAAAATGAAATACCTAATGCTCTTCTATATGCAAAAGAATTTGTATTGGAAGGGGATGTATTGAAAAGGACACATCTTGGACAATATTTTTCGATTAATTCAAAATATTCCGGAAGATTTTTTTTAATTAATATATAGGCTTTTGTTAAATGGTTGATTGATTTACAGGATGTTTTGTCAATGTCATATTCATATTTTCCAAAACAATATTCTAGAAGTTGAAACTTATGCGGTAGTAGTTCTATTTTATTTTCTTTAATTAATATTTTGGGACCTTCAATTTCGGCATTTGAAAAATCAGCAAATTTCCTGTTATATATCCAACCATAATCAGGAATATATCCTATCTTTTCATTAATATCAAAAAAATATTGTTTTTCTCCACTCCAATGAGCAAAAAGAATATTTCTCAACTTTTCCGGACTATTTTCACTACTAAAATATAGATTCAACAAGGGATTAGAATAAATCTCCTCATTTTCAAAATCGATATAATCGAAGATATTTTCATCGGACTTATAAAGCAACATTTTGATTTGCTCATTCCAGTCATCTCGTCCTTCTTGTAATAAAGGTGTAATAATTTTCAGCATAATATTTTTCTATAATTCAATTCTCCACTGCTTTTATGATGTTGTCTATTCAAATTGCATCTGTACAGGAGCCCCCTGGACTTTAGTGATAAAAAAATAATAAGAGAGAAAATAAATTCCCTCTCATTTGATTTTACAAAGAAGTTGATGCATTACAAGATGAGTCACCAGGATGACAATCTTGTGCTTGTGTAACACCTTTACCTCCTACCACTTGAGTAAGTAATGTAGTTACTTCTGTAGATTTAGCTTTCTTTTTGAAAGCATCTAAACTTAACTTTTTCATTGCTTAAAGTTTTTATTGTTATGCCTACTCATTGTATGCTTTTCGGCTTCCGCATTATTATCTTCCATTTAGATAAATTATTATTGGGTATTGTCTCCAGAGTTTGTTCTTCCTCTATCAGTTTCTTTAGTTTTAATTTCTTTAGTTTTTTTATTGCCGAAAAACTTTGAAATTGAGAAAGTTATGCTTCTTATATCCCGTCTGTTATCTCTGTACATTTCGCCAATACCTGAATAATAATTGGTTTTCCAGGTTAAAAAATTGAAAGGATCTATTGTCTCTAGTCTAATTTTGATACCCTGTTTTTCAAAATCTTTAGACAAACTGAATGTAAATCTATTTGAAGGCTCTGTTAATTTGTAATTAAGGAAAGAATAATTATAGTAGAAAGAGAAATATGCTTCGGAATTTATACCAGAATTAAAGAAATTCTTATATGACAATTTCAAATCAAAATTGCTAAATGTTGAATTAGGAATATTTAAGCCGTTTTTTTTATTAATTTCAGAATTGTTGTTGACTGTAAGGGTCGGATTAAAATTGACCCCCAACTTATCATTAAAAAACGATTTGTTTATATTTAATCCAAGAATGAATTGATAATTATTGCCTTTGTAATTTATTGTCTGAATTACTAACTGATTATCTTGTGTATATAATGTTGAGCGCATCACATCGGTATTTACCCTATAAGCAACAATTAAATTATAATTTTTTCTAAATGAATAATTTAACCTGTAAGTATCTTGCTTATAAATTGTCAAATCAGGATTTCCTTTCCGGATATAGTCATCATTAATATAGTATATAAAAGGATTTAATTCATTCGCATATGGTCGTATGATTGATTTCCTATAACTTAAAGAAAAAGTATTCTTGTCGTTAAGTTTGTATGTTGCGATTATAGTTGGCAACCAGTTATTATAATTACGTATAGTTTCTTCATTTGTCAATTGCTGAAATCCATTAAGATTAGTATATTCACTTCTTAAACCGGCTTTGATACTTAACTTTTTAAAATAAGTTTTACTGATCGTAGCATACATTCCTAGAATATTTTCTTTATATTTAAAAATATTTGTCAATTTATTATTGATTGTAAACCCGCTACCATTCCAAGAGTTTACGAAGTACGGGGAGTTTTGATTCAAAAAATTATTTTTTAAACCTGCCTCAACAGAATATCCTGTATCACCTATTAATTGTGAATAATCCACTTTAAAAGAATAGTTGCGCTTTTCCTCCTTAATAGTATTATTGTAAGCATTCAAAAGAATGTTATCGTATGAGCTATATATACCTTCGCCATTGCTCTTCCTATAAACCCAATCAAAATTTATTTCTAAACTTTTACGATTGGACTTTTTACTTTTAAACTTATAAAAAATATTATTTGAGAGTAATAGGTTTTTATAGGTGTCATCTTGATTTGTAAAATATGGTTGAGTATTATTAGAATAATTACTGCTAAATAAAAAAGTTTGAGGCTTTGAGTAATTAAGCTCTAAAACCCCACCAATACTGCTTTCAGAACTAATTTCATATTCAATTGAATTATTGGTACTTATATAAAATTCTTTATATTTTCTATTTGTATCAATATATTGTTGCTCATCAGGTGAGTTATATATCTTATTAATATTATATTCATAAGATTTCCGTCTATCTAAACCCAAGTCAAAGTTTGAACTTTGACTATATCTGTTTTTATGATAATTAATGTATGCCATAATTTCCTGGCTATTCTTCCTCGTTTGCATATCTGTGAATGAGACGCTCCCTCTATATCCATCATTTTCTAATTTTTTTAGTACTAGATCAATGACCGCTCCATCATTAGCATCATATTTTGCAGATGGTGTTGTTATAATATCAATTTTTATTAAATTATCTGCAGGCATATTTTTTAAATAACCGTAAAGGTCTTTGCCCATCAAAATAGATTTTCTACCATTGATGTAAACGGTTGCGTTTTGAAATCCCATCACATTGATTCCATTATTTTCATCGACCATTAATAAAGGGGTTTGTTGTAACACGTTCCAAGCATTATTTCCTATTGTTAAACCTGAATTTTCTACATTATAAACAAATCTATCAGATAGCGTTTCAAATGCTGGTCTCTTACCCTTTATTGTTACTTCTTCAATCTGTTTTTCAGCGATCTTCTTTAATGAATCTCTTTCTATTTTTTGTGAAAAACATAACGCCGGAAAAACCACTATAAGCAAAGTCAAAAACTTCATCATCTTTCAATTTATTTACCATCTGATTTCATCCTTCTTTGGTGGCGGTTCAGTCGCTTGCCCACTTTGAGGACGAGTTTCATTTTCATTAAATTTTACTGTATCATTTACTTTTTTTGCTGAAATACTTACTTCCGGAACTTCTACTATCTCTTATCTCTTCTGCGTCTCTACAGTTTGATGTTGAAAGTGAGACGACAATAGCTGCTGCTAATGCGATAAACTTTTTCATCATTGATAATATTTGATTTTTTTGCTTTTTAAAGTTTATCCTGGCCAGGATTTTAAAGAATTCTTACGGTGTAAAAATATGATGGCTACATTTTTTGCGCAAAACACACAGGTTTCAATCTGGAAAATTTCCAAATTATCACGTGCTAATATGTATCTATACAAATTAGCACACGCAACATGTTGAAAATAAATAATTGAAATAAAATTTAATTTTATTATTTAAAATAGCATAATTGTTAATTATGGAATATTTGTTTATTTTTGGAACATAAAAACCAAATGATTATAGACAAATGTCATTAAAAAGAATACTTTTTAGTTTAATTAACATAGTTAGTATATTTTTTTGTGTGACTACAAGAGGGCAAACTGTTTATTCAGAACTCAGAAGCATCTACGAAAATTTTGACAGAAATGATGGTTCCGCTCTTCCATACATTAGACAATATATTGAAAAAGCACAGAAAGAAAATAACTATATGGAGCTTAAACACGCCGCCGAAGACGATTCGTCTTAGTCTTCTAAGAATATAGATAGAATAAGGTATGCAGACAGTGCAATTGTTGCTGCTAAAAAAACAAAGGACCAAGATATTATTTCATCTGCTTATTTATATAAAGGAAGTCTACATTACTTTTATTATAGAAATTATAAACTAGCATTAAATCAATATCTCATAGCTTACAAATATTCACAAAATGGCAGTGATGATTATTTAAAACATAAAATAATCTACCAAATTGGACTGGTAAAAAGTTATTTAGGTTATTATGATGAGGCACTCAATCATTTTAATCAATGTATCAGTTACTTTGAACCTAAAACCAAAGAAAAAAACTATCCTTCCCAAATCTATAATGACAGCAAAGGTTATTTAAACAGTGTACATCAGGCAATAGTCTGTTATCAGTATATTAAGAATTATAGCAAGGCAGATCCGCTGATCAAGGTTGGTTATCAATTTGCAAGTAGATCTAAGGATTTTGATAAGGAAAAGAATTATTTTGTAAAATGTAAAGGCATTTCAGAGTATCATCGTAAAAATTATATTGCAGCTATACAAATTTTAACTTCTGCCTTACCAGTGCTTAAAAAAGATGATGATGTATCATGGTTTTCAGTCGCAGAATTTTATATCGGCAAAAGTTATTTTGCTTTGAGAAAAGAGGATCTAGCCATAAATCAATTTATAAAGGTAGATTCTATTTTTAAACATACCGCATTTGTTTTTCCGGAATTACAAGACAATTACGAAATATTAATCCGTCATTATCATCAAAATAACAATAACCAGAAAGAGTTTGCCTGCACAAAAGACTTATTAAAGGTCGATAGTATTCTAATAAAAGATTTTCCTTATCTATCACTGAAAATTTATAAAGATTATGATAGCCAAATAGTTATGTTGGTAAAAAACAAGACGGAAAGGCAAAATAGGTGGGGGTTATTAATTATTTTTATATTAATCACTATTGTAATGATATTGTCCTATGGCATTTTAAAATATTATCAGAATGAAAAGTTTATAAGATATAAATATAAGGAATTAGAAGAGAAATTATTAAGACAAAGCAAAGCTAAAGGATCTTCGTTTGAAAATATACCTTTTCAAGTAAAAACCACTATAAGTCCAGCCATTTTTGCTGACATACAACAAAAATTGAAGGCTTTTGAAGAAAATATGGATTTTACAGAAAATGGGATCACCATTGAAAAGCTGGCTGATAATTTTGATACCAATAAATTTTATCTTTCTCAATATATTAATGATACGAGAGGGGTTAATTTCAGTAAATATCTTTCAATGCTTAGGATCAATTATATTACCCAATTAATTTATGATGATCCTAAATATCTACGATTAAATATTCAGGGATTAGCAGATGAATGCGGAATTTCTTCCCGAACTAATTTTTCTAATCTTTTCCAGGAATTCAATGGAATACGTCCTGCAGATTTTATAAAGAAAAGAAGAAAGGAATTGGAAGAGCGTAAGTTTTCCACATTTGAACTCCATAAAAAATAGAATATTAAATCCTTTATAAAACATTAATTGTTAAAATAATTAAACTTCAGTTCGAGTAGATTTTTCTTAATTCAATGGGAAAAAAGGTTTTGAGAACCATTGAATACAGCTGAATGGTAATCGAACTTCTCGATATGATTTTCGTCAAAAATCTACTTGAACTGAAGTTATATTAATTCCATCTGACTTTTAATCCTTTCCGCAAGCATGGTGATAATTCTTTTGTTAAAAGCTTTCGTATCCGAAAGATATATTTTCATTTCTTCAGGAACCAGCATCCCGATTGTCATTCCAATCAAGAGGTTTCTGAGCGCATGGTCCTTTTGCAGGTTCTGATCGATAAAACCGGTTTTCTTTTCCGTACTTAAGACCGTAAAACCGGAAATTTTCCGCAATGCATACTCTTTGAAAAGCATCAGATACATCTCGTTCTGTAATTTCAAAACGGAACGCAGCACTTGGTTTTGAAATATTTCGATTTCTCTGCTGTTTTCGTATACAGGAAGGGGAAGAGGTTCCCGGAGGTTTTTTTTGTCTGGCATTTTGAGATAATTATATTAGTTCAGTGCCAGTCATAGCTGCAGAATCTACATTGCTTCGCATAGGGTGTCCTTGCCAGCTTTCCGCACTTTGGGCAGTTATTAAAAATTACTTTTTCAGGGTTTTCATCCATAATTCGAGTGGCAACGAAAAGTTCAAATTCATCATATCCTGATTCCAGAAGTTTCACAATCTCCGGATTATAATCAATCCATTTTCTTTCGGTCATTATATTTCTCAGGGTAGAATTATCTGAGGTTTTAGAGGTATACATATGATTTTTTAGAGCCGATATTTCATGATCAGTCATCAGGTCCATAAAATATCTTAAAATATACTGTACTTTATCTTGATCCATAATTTATTTTTTAATGGTTAAACTCATCCGACCGTCTTTGTATCCTCTTCCTTTAAAATCTTTTTCTCCTTCATGGAAAGCATCATCCGTTCGCACTTGTACCTGTCCCAGTCGAATCGACTAAGGAAGTCGAGGGCAGCCTGGAAACCACGGTTGAAGAGGTCTTCTTTTTCTTCTCTTTTCATAAAGAAATTCAGCCAGCTGCTGCTTCCGCAATTCACGGTCTGTATGCTGAAAAGATGATAGAAAGTATGCTTGGTAAGGAATGTTTTATCATTAAATCCTTTCAGGGTACTGATGATATTTCCGGCGTAGGTGAGAGGAGAAGCAAGGATCTCTTCACTCGTTTTCCCTTTACCGGAAAGCAGGTCGGAATCACTCGTGAGCTGTACGCCGAACAAGGGCATCCTCGGATAGAAGATATCAGTGGCATGGAAAAGATCAATGGGGAAATTTGAAATGCTTCCGCCATCGATGAAAACACCGGCAGGGTAGATGTCTTCGGGTGAGGTATTCATCCAGAATTTCCAGGCGTATTTTACGGAATCATCGTCTTTATTAATGACCTTTTGCGTAGGCTCAAAAAAGAACGGAACCGACATGGAAGCCCGCACAAACTCGGCCGGGCTGATGTGCTTCAGTTCTTCTTCAGACCAATACAAATTGGCCATGGTGGGAAGTTCCACCTTTATTTTGGCGTTGATATCGGTGGTCACCACAATGTATTCCGATTTAAGGAGGTAGAAAGGATCTTTCTTATAGTATTCGTTATTGACGGTGCTATCGTAGAAAATTTTATACCGTATTTCATCAATGTGCTCTCTGTTATTGGCTCTTATTTCCTCGATGCTCTCCAGGGCTATCTGATAATACTGCATCCCGTTCCCATAGCGGTAGTTGAGGCTGAGGTCTTTGCCCTTTTTCACAAACTTTTCATTGAGATCAGCCACTGTTTTGATTCCGAAGCTGTCCAAAGCATTTTTCATGGCTTCTGAAAAAGTATTTCCCGGATTCAATCCTGAGTTTCTCTTTTTAAGGTCTGTGTAAATTTTTGTCAGGCATAAAACCCCAATGATGACCAACAGTAAAGGAATTGAAAAAAGAATCTTCGTCTGCCAGGTTTCTTCTGTAGGATATACAAACGCCAGGATTCCAAAAAATACGAGAATGCCAATAAAGATATATGAATTGATCTTAAGGAAATTTTTATTATTCAGCATGGCATGGATCGTCGTTTTCACGTAAGGTTTTCCATCCATAAAATCGGCGAAATTCCAGTTGAACAGTATTTCTTTGATGGTTTCACTTTTGGATTCCTCTTTGGTTTTACAGGCGGCAATGAGCATGGTGTTGATGGCTCCGGCACTGGTACCTGCAACCTTGAGAAAACGGATCCCGAATATTTCCAGTCCGTACAGATAGCCTACCAGCGCACTTCCCCAGACGCCTCCTCCTTCCTGTACAAATTCTACATACTGATTTTCTTCGGCATCCAGAAGGTCTGAAAATTCTTTTGCCGAAATGAGGTCGTGCAAGGCAGCCAGCTTTTCTTTGGATTCTTTGGAAAGGGTGTTTTCCTCCAGAATTTTCTTTAAGGTTTCCGGTTTCATGGTGACTGTGATTAAGTGTTTTTGGTATAGCGAAGATATTTAATTCTAACCTTATTAAAATACCACGACGGAAATATTTTCAGTCTTTGCCGTTGTTTATATCATGAGGGTGACCGGTCATTTAAATTACCACTGTTTCCTTCGGGCGTAGATGAAGGTGCAGATTACCACGAGGGCCATTAAGCCGAGGGTAAAGAAGTAGCCGTATTTTGTATGCAGCTCCGGCATATTGTCGAAGTTCATTCCATAAACTCCTGCTATAAAGGTGATCGGTAAAAAGTATACGGAATAGATGGCAAGCACCTTCATGACCTGGTTGGCCTTCTGGTCCGATAATGCCAGAAACATCGAAATCAGGTTGGTAATCTGAATATTGAGATGTTCAAAATCTGCAACGACATCCTTATGCTTATCCTTTAAGTCATACGTTTCCGAGTCCTGCAGATTGAGAAGCTTAAACTTATCGATCGCGTCGGTGGAAATGGTAAGCACCCTCGAATTTAACCCCGATTTTCTTTTAAGCTTGTACAGTCGTTTGATCTGATTGGTATGGTTGGTATTTTTAAGGAAGATCTCGTTTTCGATATTGTCCATGGTTTCAAACAGGCTGATGGACTCGTCATCAAAGCTTTTCATGATGAGCAGTGCAATTTTGAGAGCAATGTGATCGGCGGTTGTTTCGGCGGTAAGCTGAGAAAGCTGTTTTCTTGTTTCAGAAAGGCTTTTGGTCTTCATCCTGTGGACCGTGATGATCGTTTTTCCGAGGAGAAAAATCCCGATTTTAGTGCTGATGTCACTGATGGTATTCAGGTTTTTGCGTTCCAGTTCGGTGCTTTCGCGCAGAAGGAAAAATTTTACGTCTCCGTCTTCTTCATATTTGGGAAGGTGATTGGGATCGAGGGTATCTTCCAGGAGGAGATTATTGATTTCATATCTTTCGTGTAAGAATTTCAGGTCTTCCGCTGATGGCGCTTCCACGTCTACCCATTCGCACTGGGAGTCTCTGTAAATGGTCTCAATTGGCATATAGTAAAAATAGTAATAATTTGAAAAACTATGTATTAAATAAGTTCTATCTTTGTCAAAATTAAAAAACTATATGATTAAAAGTACAATAAAAGGCATCGGATTCCATGTTCCGGATAACATTGTTACGAATGATGATTTAGCGGAATTAATGACCACCAATGACGAATGGATTACGGAGAGAACGGGTATTAAAGAAAGAAGACACCGGAAAAACAGGAACGACGCCCAGGAAACGACAGCTTATCTTGGTTTTAAAGCTTCCGAAAAAGCCATTGCCAATGCGGGCCTGACTTCAAAAGATATTGATTATATAGTTTTTGCAACGCTTTCCCCGGATTATTATTTCCCCGGATGCGGGGTTTTGCTGCAGGAAATGCTGGGCTGCGATACCATCGGGGCACTGGATGTGCGAAACCAGTGTTCAGGGTTTGTTTATGCGATGAGTGTGGCCAATGCTTTTATCAAAGCCGGGAATTATAAGAACATTCTCGTAGTGGGTGCGGAGGTCCATTCTTTCGGATTAGATTTTACGGACGAAGGGAGAGGCGTGTCGGTAATTTTCGGTGATGGAGCAGGAGCGATTGTTCTTTCAGCCAGCGAAGATGAAAATGCCGGCGATATTTTGGCCGTAAACATGCATTCTGAAGGCAAATATGCCGATGAACTGTGCACACAGTTCCCGGGATCCAAATACGGATGGAGCGACAGGATGAGAAAAGAACCTGAACAGGTGACCAATAAAGAAGTTTATCCGATCATGAACGGAAATTTTGTTTTCAAACATGCGGTAACAAGATTTCCGGAGACCATGCAGGAAGCTTTAGATAAAGCAGGTAAGACCATTGAAGATCTGGATATGTTTATTCCACACCAGGCGAATCTCAGAATTGCCCAGTTCGTACAGCAGAAATTCGGCTTACCGGATGAAAAAATCCATAACAATATCCAGAAATACGGAAATACAACGGCAGCATCTATCCCGATTGCGCTGAGTGAAGCGATTGAGGAAGGGAAAGTGAAGCGAGGAGATCTTGTTTTGCTTTCGGCATTCGGAAGCGGCTTTACCTGGGGAAGTGTGCTGTTTGAATATTAGACTAAAAGCATTAAATAAAAAATCCGCAGACTATATATTAGTTGCGGATTTCTTTCTTATATTCGTTTTGTTATAAGCTTTTCAGCAGTTTTTCGGTGTCAGAATAATCTTCTCCTGTTTTTTTTGCAAGCTCAATGGCTTTTTCGGCCCAAAGCTTTGCGTTTTTCTTATCTCCTAATTTATTGTAAAGATTGGCCAGCGTATCGGTATTGGCAGAGTTTTCATCTTTTTTTACCGATTCCTGTGCCCAGCTCAATGCTTTTTCCAATGCAGGTTTATTAGTTACGTTTTCAAAGAAATTCCACGCAATAGAATTGAGTTCTTCGGAACCTAAAGCTGAGGTGTCTTTGTAGATCTCCATCGTCAGTTTTTCGTACGTAGCAATGTCTTTATCTTTTAAAGCTCGGTTGGCCTTGGCTCTCATCAGAATTTTTTCTGCTTCTTCTTTGGTTAAAAACTTCTGGGCTTCTCCCATAAAAT
>JBMDXW010000130.1:0-7605 GCA_048594965.1 Chryseobacterium sp. | reverse complement strand
TGAAAACGATATCAAGCTTCACAAAAATCATTTGAGCTCGATTGAGATGTGTACCAACCGGCGCAACGACCTCAACGAATACCACCAGATCATGCTGGATATTTTCGCCTTGCAGCGGAAAGAACTGTTTAAAATGAAAAGAGAAAAACAATTCAGTGATGATGAAATCCGAAAAGCAGAATCACAATTGGATTTGAATGAATTAAAGATCACGGGGAGTAAGCATTTGTAGAGTAAATCTAAGATTGAGATTAAGAAAATCCTATAACTTCAGCCTGATCATATTGTAGCAGATCTCCGTGTGCTCTTATAAGTGAAACGGCTTTGTGAACCTTGAAAACAGTTAGTAATAAAAAATCTTGGTGAACTTCGTGTTCAAACCAACATAAAATAAAACCCAAATAAAATGAACAACCTACATTTTTTAGTCATCGGTAAAAATCAGGAGATCCTCGATACCCTGAAAAGAGTTATTGAAAACAATGAAGGCTGGACCGCCGAAATTATCACCGATGAAGACGCCTGCCATGAGTACATCCGCAGCAAATCCGTAGATATTGTGCTTTTAAGCTCAGGTCTGGAAGAAAAATTCGAAAAAGAAATCAAAGAATTTTGTGAAAACCTGGATAAAGAAGTTAAAGTTATTGATCACTATGGCGGAGGAAGCGGACTGTTAAAGAACGAAGTTTACACACTTTTTCCTAATTTGCAGCCGTAAACTGCAAACTATGTCCGAAAACATCATCCAAAACGTCACCCGATTTATAAAACTTGATACGGAAGAAGAACTTTTCTTCACCGGTTTACTCACTTTTCAGACCTTTCCAAAAAAGACCGTTCTCTTGCGCGAGGGCGAGATTTGCCTGTTTGAAGGCTATATCCGGAAAGGCTGTGTCAGGGTTTATTATCTTGATGACAACGGTTTTGAAGTCACGATTCTGTTTGCCATAGAAGACTGGTGGATCAGTGATATCGCTTCTTTTCAGGATCAGAAGCCGTCCAGTCTGTATATCGAAACCCTTGAAGATTCAGAGATTTATATGCTGAATCCGGCCGCCAAAGAAAAATTATTAACCGAAATTCCGAAGTTTGAAAGAGTTTTCAGAATGCTCGTTCAGCGAAATCTTTCCACACTCCAGCACCGGCTCGTAAATACCATTTCAAAAAGTGCCTCAGACCGCTACCTGGAGTTCATTAAAGTATATCCTTCCATTCCGCAGAGAGTAGCACAATACTATATTGCCTCTTACCTCGGGGTCTCCAAAGAATTTGTAAGCACCATCAGAAAGCGTCTTGCTACCAAAGAAAAATAATCATATTCTATACTTATTGTTATCATTAGACAATACCCAAAAATTCCCCTCCCATGGACGGGTGGCGAAAATTCTGAAAGAATTTTTTACGGGGTGGTTTTGAGGCTTTCTATTATTCAATCACGTCATGTCATTGTACTATCTTTATCAGCAGTCATCAAACGAAGAATCCAATAATAAGTTACCTAAAACCGACATAGGAAACTGAAGCGTTAAGTTAAGAAAATTCCACTGTTTGAGTGCGACACAAATATTTAGCAGAAGAACAAATTCCCAATTCGCACGAGTTTTTGGGATTTTTAGAGAATAAAACTATTTTTTAGCATTCAGGTTCCAAGTCTTGAACTTTTGTTTCTATTGTTTGACTACATCGAATCTTCGATTTCAAGACAAAAGAAAATAAATTTATTAAACTAGTTAAATGTATACCAACTCCAATCATCCTAAATTTGCCTTATCAAAACAAATAAACAAACACCAGATATGGACAGAAAAGATTTTTTAAAGAAAGGATTATTGGGAACAGGAATGTTTGTGGCATCAGCATCCCTGGGAAATACGATGAAGAATGAAATTGATGAAATCGAACCCCTCGAGCCGATAGGCTACAACCATCTTCCCAATCCCGAATCCAAGATCAAAGACAATTCCGTTATTCACAAATCGGATTCCAGGGGAAAGGCCGACCATGGCTGGTTGGTGAGCAATCATACCTTCAGCTTTGCCAATTATCACAATCCGGAAAGAATGCACTTTGGAGTGTTAAGAGTTTTAAATGATGATCAAGTAGAGGCGGGCAGAGGCTTCGGAACCCATCCGCATGACAATATGGAGATTATCAGCATTCCGCTGGAAGGTGACCTCGAACATAAAGACAGTATGGGAAATACCGCAGTCATCCGAAGCGAAGATATCCAGGTAATGAGCGCCGGAACCGGGATTATGCACAGTGAATTCAACAAAAACGATGATCAGCGGGTAAAATTCCTGCAGATCTGGGTGTACCCGAACAAAAGAAATGTTACCCCGAGATACGATCAGATAACATTAGACAAAACGAAAAGCAAAAATAAGTTCCAGCAGATCCTTTCTCCCAATCCCGATGATGAAGGCGTGTGGATTCATCAGGACGCCTGGTTTCATTTGGGAAATTTTGAAAAAAACACCAAAACCGCTTATCAGGTCAAGAAAAACGGAAACGGGGTTTATGCCTTCATTATTAAAGGAAGCGCAGAAATCGAAGGCCAGGCGTTGGCAGAAAGAGACGGCTTCGGGGTGTGGAATATTGAAAATATTCAGATCAAAGCCACATCGGATGATACGGAAATCCTTTTAATGGACGTTCCCATGACAATGTAAATAAAATTAAAATTCATGAACCTGGTTTCATAAATATTGTTGGTGAGCTCTCTTTTTTAAGGGAGCTTTTTTGCATTAATTTAATTAAAAATTTACCGTGATATCTTAGAAGGAAACTTCACGTAAATATCATCTTCGTTAAAAAATATATTACCTTAAAAGTAGGGTTAACGAACTGTAAAGTATATTCTGACAACTTTAGTTATAATATGAGCAACTTCAACTATACTTTTACCAACTTTGACTTCAATATGACCAACTTCGGTGTTACTACTCTGAACTTCGGGAATACTTTTAGCAACTGCGAGTATACTTTTGGCAACTGTAAACATACTTTTAGTAACTTTGGGCAATATTTTAGCAACTGCAATTGTAATATCAGCAACTGCAAAGAATATTCTTGCTCCTGCAATTGTAATTTTAACGCCTGCGAGTTAGATTCTTGAAACCCTAAGTTAAATTCTTGTGATGCAATTTGTATTTAAAGCAAGGTAAACTGTATTTCTTTCATGGTAAAATAAGGATATTGCTTGCAAGCTATAACTCACGCCCTCAACGATCAACCAAAAAGCATCAACCATCCGCCGATAACAAATTAGCAAAATCCAAAAAAAATCCCGATTTTTGTCCCTCTTCAAAATCCCCGAACATTCATGAAACTTTGTATTGCAGAAAAGCCAAGTGTTGCCAGAGATATCGCCAAAGTACTGGGTGCTACCACTCCCAAACAAGGTTATATGGAAGGAAACGGCTATTGTGTGACATGGACGTTCGGACATCTCTGCACCCTAAAGGAACCCCACGACTACGGTCCGCAGTACAAATCCTGGAACCTGTTTCTGCTGCCCATTATTCCCCAGAATTTCGGAATTAAATTAATTCCCAACAAAGGCGTTGAAAATCAGTTTAAAGTCATTGAAAGATTAGTAGCCGAATGTGATGAGGTCATCAACTGCGGGGATGCCGGCCAGGAGGGAGAACTGATCCAGCGATGGGTATTGCAGAAAGCAAAATGCAACAAACCCGTGCAGCGTCTCTGGATTTCATCGCTTACTGAAGAAGCCATTAAAGAAGGTTTCGCCAGCCTGAAACCTGCCGAAGACTACAAAAATCTTTACCTCGCAGGAAACGCAAGAGCGGTGGGAGACTGGCTTTTAGGGATCAACGCAACAAGACTTTTTACCAAAAAGTTCGGAGGAAATAAAGCTGTTCTCTCTATTGGAAGGGTGCAGACGCCAACATTGGCAATGCTTGTCCAACGTCAGAAAGAGATCGAGGCCTTTACCGTAGAAGAATACTGGGAATTGAAAACCAGGTACCGGGATGTGATCTTCAATGCGGCGATCGACCGTTTAAAAACATTAGACCGCGCCGAAAAAGGACTTGAATATTTAAAAGAAAACATTTTTGAGATCGTCTCTTTCGAAATAAAGGAAGGCAGGGAAAAAAATCCGAGACTGTTTGACCTTACCGGTCTCCAGGTGGAAGCCAACAGGAAGTACGGCTATTCCGCAGAAAGTACCCTGAACTATATCCAGAGCCTTTACGAGAAAAAGCACGTTACCTATCCGCGTGTCGATACCACGTATTTATCAGAAAGCTTATATCCGAAAATAGAAGGCATCCTCAGGAAAATGACGTTCTATCAGGAGCTTGTTTCCTCTTTATTGGAAGCTCCGATTCCGAAGTCTAAAGCGGTTTTTGATGACACGAAAGTCACGGATCACCACGCAATTATTCCCACAGAAGTTCCGCCTTCCCAGAATCTCAGCCGAGAAGAAAAACTGATCTATGATTTAATTGCTAAAAGGTTTATCTCTGTTTTTTATCCTGAATGTAAAATTTCCAACACGCTCGTGGAAGGTAAAGTAGGTACTATCCCTTTCAAAACCAGCGGAAAGCAGATTCTTGAACCTGGCTGGAGAGCCGTTTATGCCAAAGAACCGAAAGATGAATCCGACAAAGAAAAAGATAAAGAGGAAGAACAGACCATTCCCGAATTCAAGGTTGGAGAAACCGGGCCGCACGATCCGATGATTCACCAGGGGAAAACGTCACCGCCGAAACCTTACACCGAAGCCACGCTGCTCCGCGCCATGGAAACCGCCGGCAAACAGGTGGAAGACGAAGAGCTTCGTGAATTGCTTAAGAATAATGGAATAGGAAGACCGTCTACCCGTGCCAATATCATTGAAACGCTTTTCAAAAGAAAATACATCGAAAAGAAAAGGAAAAACCTCATCGCTACCCAAACCGGGATTCAGCTGATCGACACCATTGAAGATGAGCTCCTCAAAAGTCCCGAACTTACGGGGGAATGGGAGCTGAAACTTCGCAAGATCGAAAGCGGGGAATATGAAGCCAATTATTTTAAGGAAGAACTGATCCGGATGGTAACGGAACTTACTGAAAAAGTAGTGTACGGTAAAGGAAAAGTCATCAGCCTTGAAGAAGAAAAAGTGGTGAAGGAAAAGAAAAAACGTGATCCCGCTGCCAAAAAAGAGCTGCAGTCCTGGGAAGATACAAAGTGTCCGAAATGTAAAGAACATCATCTGATGAAAGGAAAGACAGCCGTCGGATGTTCAGATTTCAAAAACTGCGGATTTAAAGTTACATTCGAAATTTTTGGTAAAAAGCTTTCCGATAAACAGTTGATGGATCTTGTCGTTAAAGGAAAAACTTCAAAGCTGAAAGGCTTCAGTTCACATCCGGAGAACATTGCAGAAGGCGTTTTATCCATGGATGAAAATTTTTCAGTAGCTCTTATCTAAATTTTAATGGAATCCAAATGATTTAAGAGCGGAAAAATCTGCGCAACCTGCTTGAGATTAATAAAAAATGAATCCAATCGGTTACTGTAAATTTCCTAACTTTAATCTCAGCTAAAATTTTCACGACATGAAAAAAATATTGGGATTGTTCCTCTTTTTAATGCATATCACAGGCTTTGCCCAAAACAATAATTTCGGGAAAAATCCCGCCGCAGGAAAGATCCTTCATCTTCAGGATGCTGACATTTATTACGAAGTCTACGGAACAGGTAAACCCCTGTTTCTGCTCCACGGAAACGGAGGGAGTATTGACGCTTTTGCCAAAGAAATTCCCGAGCTTTCAAAACATTTTATGGTAGTCGCTATGGATTCTCGGGGTCAGGGACAAAGTACAGATGCCTCTGCCGAACCTTTAACCTACCGCAAGTTTGCGGATGACGTAAAAATGCTGGCAGATGAACTTAGTTTAAAGAAAATAAATATTCTCGGATGGAGCGACGGCGGAAATACCGCGCTTGAATTTGCCATTAAATATCCTCATCGTGTAAAAAAGGTGATTACGAGCGGAGCCAATGTTTTTCCGGAAGGTTTAGGTGAAAGTGAAGTGCTGGCCATGAAGAATGATGTTGCCGAAAAAAGAGCACAGCAAAAACCCGAAAGTGAAATCAGGCTTATTCAGCTGATGATTGATGAGCCGAAAATTACGAAAGAACAATTGAACAACATCAGGGCAAAAGTACTGGTAGTGGCCGGTGAGAATGACCTTATCCTCCGTTCTCACACCGAATATATTGCCAGTGAAATCCCAAAATCAACACTGAAAATCTATAAAGGAGCATCACATGGCGTGCCTGTTGAGAGAGCAGAAGAGCTTAGTAAAGACGTGATTGAATTTATCAAGTAATCGTTCCGGCATATTTTATTCATGTTAAAAGTTATTTATTAAACAATTCTATGACACCAGAAAAAAAGAAACTCATTACGGATAGCTTTCACCGCTCGGAAACTTTAAAATTCTACAAAGCTGAACTTTTGGAAGTTGAAACCGACTATATTTCTATGAAAATTCCTAAAATGGATCTGATGACCAGAAAAGCCGGAATGTTCAACGGTGCTATGATTGCCTCGCTTGTGGATGTTTCTTCCGGATATGCCGCAGTGAGCCATTATGAAGAAGATTGCTATGTCGTGACGGTGGAATTAAAGGTCAATTATCTACGTCCTGCGATTGGAGATGCTCTGGTTTCAAAATCCTATGTCATCAAAGGTGGTGCGAAAATAAGTGTCATCCGCACAGAAATTTACACCATAGACAAAAACGGTGAATCTGAAAGTCATGTGGCAACTTCATTGGTAACCATGATGAAAATAAAGTAAACTTTACAGGAAATTTGTTATATTTAATGTAACAAGTTTGAACAAATCAATGAATTAAAAAAATAACATTATGAACTTAATTATTCGTCTGCTGATAACAGCAATTGTTGCCTATCTTCTTACCATGATTTTACCTGGAGTACATTTCTCAGGATTTGGAGGGGCTATTATTTTTTCTATCGTTCTGGGAATTTTAAACCTGATTGTAAAACCAATTCTTAATCTTTTCGGACTCCCTTTAACGATCATTACTTTGGGATTATTTGCCCTGGTGATCAATGCAATTATCATTCTTATTGCCGATTATTTCATCGACAGTATGGTGGTTGATGGCTTCTGGTGGGCACTGATCTTCAGTATTCTCCTTTCAATAATTACTTCTTTAGCCAATTCTATGTTCTCCGACGGAGACTAGATATCATACATATCAAAGGTTGATAAAGAGTGGACTCCGGTTCGCTCTTTTTATTTAAAAATGATAAATAAATCTTACCTTTGGAACCTTTGAATTAAACAAAATTATGAAGTTCTGTATTTCATAATCAAAAACGAATCAATAATATGAAATTTAAGTACAGTCTGCTGGCTTTGGCAGCTCCGCTCTTAATGAATGCACAAAAAGTAATGACGCCTGAAATTTTATGGACTTTAAAAAAAGTCGGAGTACAGGCCGTTTCACCCGATCAGTCTTCACTTATTTATAAAGTAGGACAAACTGATCTTAAAACAGAAAAAACAAAAAGTAAGAAGGTGTTGCGAGAAAAAAAAAATGATAATTTAACGAC
>JBMDXW010000013.1:0-8336 GCA_048594965.1 Chryseobacterium sp. | reverse complement strand
TGTGATGAGAGGCGTGAAAAAAAGTGCCGTGCGTTTTCTTAACAACATGGCTTTTAAAAAAAGTACGTTCGGAAATGAGCTGGACAACACCTTCCCGGATAAATTCCTGCTGGATTTTTATACTACCAACCATCCTTTTACTCCGTTTGCTGTAGGAAATATGGCTGACAAAATTGATCTTTATCACAGCAATCCAAGATTATATTATATTCCTAAACAAAAAGCGTTGGGAGAATATAATCTGAATTACGGAGATGAAATGTATATGATAGAAGAACGTTTTTCTTCTGATCCTAAAACCCTTGCTTCATTAGATAACGCAAAAGATATTGTTTCCACGGATGACGTGCTTAAAAATTTTAGCAAAAATTACAAATATTCGGTAGACCAGGAATTGTATATCAGGGCCCGGCTTTTCGATATGCTCATCGGAGATTGGGACCGGCATTCCGACCAATGGAAATGGGCGGAGTACAAGGAAGGCGACAAAGTCATTTACAAACCAATTCCGCGTGACAGGGACCAGGCCTTCAGCAAGTATGACGGTGCTGCCTTTAAAATTATCATGAATATCCCTGCGATCCGACATATGAAAACCTTTAAAGATGACATCCGAAGCGTTAAATGGCTTGCCATGGAACCTTATCCTCTTGATCTCGTGTTCCTTAAAGGAGCAACTCAGGAAGAATGGATCGCACAAGCCAAATATATTCAGGAACATCTCACGGATGAGGATATTGATAATGCTTTCAAAAATTTACCAAAAGAAGTACAGGACGAAACCATTGCAGAAATCCAGAGAAAGCTTAAATCAAGAAAAACAAAATTAGAGACCTACGCGTCTCAATATTATGATGTTTTACAGAAAAAAGTTCCATTGGCGGGAACTGTAAATCCTGATAAATTTGTCATTACAAAAACAGGAAATTCTGTCAATGTAAAACAATATAAATTAGACAAAAAGAAAGAAAATCCTGAGCTGGTTTTTGAAAAGACCTACGACGATTCCAAGACCAAGGAACTCTGGATTTACGGACTTGAAGATGATGACATCTATGAAGTTTCCGGTGATGGAAAACCAAAGATGAACATTCGTCTGATAGGAGGATACAATCATGATACTTACAATGTAGCCGATGGCAGAAAGGTAAAGATCTATGATTTTAAGTCACAGAAAAACACCTACAATACCCACGGAGCCACCAAAGATATTTCCGATGATTACGATATTAATACCTACAATTACAAGCATCCGAAATACAACTTCTTTGCTGGTTATCCGAATGCCAATTTCAATCCGGATGACGGAGTTATTCTGGGCGTAGTGGCCAACTATACGGTCAATAATTTCATCCGCGCACCTTTTACCCAGAAACACAGCCTGCGGGCCAATGTATACACGGCAACGGGAGGATTTAACCTGGGATACAAAGGAATCTTCAAAAAAGCCATCGGAACCTGGGATGCCGGCATCGATGCCAATTATACGACGCCGTTTTTTGCCAGGACATTCTTCGGCCTGGGCAATGAAAGCGTGTACGATAAAGAAAATGTCGACAGGGATTATAACCGCGTACGTATTTCTCAGTTTCAATTTGCGCCATCGCTGTCCACAACGAGCTGGTATAACCTTAAACATCAGTTTCAGCTGACCTTTGACCATGCGAAAGTACAGAGGAATGACGACCGTTTCGTAGCCGTTTCTCCGGATGTGAATCCCGAAGTTTTTAACGGTCAGCAGTTTGCGGGAGCCAATTACACCTTCAGTTTTAAAAACCTGGACAACAGCGCCTTCCCTACTCTGGGAATGGAACTCGCTCTGAAAGCAGGCTGGAAAGCCAATATCTCCGAGATCGACCAGAATTTCGCAACGTTTCAGGGTACCTTGAACGTATTTCACCGGATTGATAAGCGGGGGCGGTTTGTATTGGCCAACTCCACCAATGCCATGCTCATCAACAACAACAATTTTGAATTTTACCAGGCTGCCGCAATAGGCGGAAATAATGCCATGCGTGCTTACAGGAACGAAAGGTTTGCCGGGAAATCTTATGTTGTCAACAATGCCGAAATACGATGGGATTTCGGAAGGGTTAAAAACAATATTGCTCCCGCCAATATGGGAATTCTTGTCGGATATGACCTTGGAAGAGTGTGGATGGACCGTGAATCGTCCGACAAATGGCATCAGGGTGTAGGGGCAGGATTCTGGCTGAATATCCTTGAAATGTTTTCGGCAAGACTTGATTATTTCACGGGTGAAGATGGCGGAAGAATTTCTGGTGGTGTGGGACTTGCGTTCTGATTTATAAGCAATAGGCAATAGGCAGTAGGCAGTAGGCAGTAGGCAGTAGGCAGTAGGCAAATTTATATCTATACAAAGGTTCTCGCAAACAAAATATGAATGATTAATTTCAACGCAAAGGTCTTGTATTAATCCTGTATATTTTAAGTAAGCCAAGCATTAATCAGCAGGCTGATTGATGAAGCGTCCGTTTAAGCTTCGCGTAGCAATTTTATTTGCCTTTGCCTTCTGAAATAACCGGTGTGAAAATCCACCTTTGCGTTAAAAAATTTCTGTAACAAAATCACCAGTTGGATTTTATTCCAGATTAAACCGATACACATTGCCTCCCGTTTTCTTATCCTTTTCATCGGCGATCAGCAATGTTTTGTCATCAATAAAAGTGACGGCTTCTTTTTGGGAATTATGGTCCAGGGGTATTTTCTGAATCCTGGCTGAATTAAAATCATTTTCCGTAAAACCTGTGAGAATCTGAACATTCTTATGGTTCAGCAAAACAATTTTATTTTCCGTACTGTTGATCGCTGCTGAAGTAATGGCTGCATCGCTGTATCCTCCCTGAAGCTTTAATTTACCGATTAATTTCGCTTCAAAATCGCCGGCTTTATTAGGCACTTTAAAAACGAGGAAAGTTCCGTCAAAACCTTTGCTTCTGTTTTTGGTGAAGAGGTAAAAATTTCCTTTCATCGCTACAAAAGCTTCGCAGTCGTAAAGCCAGTTGGATTTCTTAGGCGGAAATTCGGTTTGTCCCTCGTAATGAAAAGTCGTCGTTTGGGTAACGTTGGTCGTCTTTTGAGCAGGGCCTTTTAAATCAACTTTTAAAATGGATAAATTGCGCCGGTCATTATCGTTATTTCCAAAATCCCCGATATAAAAATTTCCTTCAGAATCTGTTGTGATATCTTCCCAGTCATTGTTCTCAGCATTGTTCACCAGCACGTCAGCAATTTGCCTTCCCTGCCTGTCAAGACCATAGATAACGTTCTTATTTCCTTGGTCTTCGATGGCCCAGATCGTCTGCTTATCTTTAGACAAAGCAATTCCTGAAACTTCTTTAAGCTTTTTAGGCAAAGAAAATTCTATGTCCAGACCGCCGTTATTTGGAGAATCCTGAGCTTTAGGATTGCAGCTCACCAATAAGAATGCTGATAAAACAATAACTCGCAACATATTTATTTTTTTAATTTTTTAAACTGAAAATAGGAAAACCTGATATTCTTCTCTAAGTTATTAATAATCTGCTGATGATGAAGAAAAAATCCTGCAGCCAGACCGATCAGACTTCCAATAATTGTGTCAAGTAATCTTGCATGCATCAGATTTTCAACATTATGGTGGACCGTACTTCCTGTTTCTGCCAGAAGAATAGTAAGAGGGGTGATGAATGCCACTGCAAAGCCGTAATTTCTTACAATCAACAACTCAATAATGAATTGCAGGATGGTAATAATCACGATCATGACAATCTTTTCCGGGTTAAACAAAAGGATTATCCACGCAAAGCCAATTCCGATAAAAGTTCCCAGGATGCGGTGCATATTCCTTTGGCGTACATGCTCGAAATTCCGTCCCTGGACAATGGCTACTGCTGCAATAGAGATCCAATAGGTATTATTAAATTGTAAAAGATGTCCGACGATCAGGGTTAACGCCATAAAAAAGCCAATGACCGTGCTTTCTACAAATTTGGTGTATCGTCTTTTACTGAACGTTCTTCTCGGAAAAGTAATCACTTCGCTCTTCTCAATGAAAACCGAATACAAAAACGCGAATGAACACGACAGAATAGCCCCCATTGCCACAAGGCCCACCCGGGTAGGAATCATTTCCAGATCAAACTTATAGGTGCTTGCCATCGCCGCTACCATGATAAAGAAAAAATTTCCGGGCGGCGGAATTTTGTAGTATGAAGAAATAAAATGGGCCAGAAAAGCAATAATGCCCAATGACAATGCCGCAGCATACGCATTAAATCCGAAAAAAGAACTTACCGAAAACGCAAAAACAATTCCGAACGCACAAACTGCCAGGTGAATCATTCGCTGATTGATCGGCGCAGAAGTGAAATATAAGATCGTTAATGCTCCCAAGCTGGAAAGTGCTCCATAATTAGGTTTCCCTGAAAAATAACCGATAAACAGGCAGCTGCCAATACAAAGGGCTGCAAGAAAAGGAAAATGCCATTTGCGCTCTGTTTTTTTAAACTCCAACAGATACTGAAATCGGTGATGGATGGGATTCTGCACCTTCATTTTTATTGGAGTTGTTTGGCTTTTTCCCACAAAACATCCATTTCTTCCAGGGACATTTCTGCTAATTTTAAATTCTGTTCAGCAGCTAAATGTTCCATTTTCTGGAATCTTGAGATAAATTTTAAGTTGGTTCTTTCAAGCGCAGAATCCGGGTTGATCCCTGAAATTCTTGCATAATTGATCAGGGAAAAAAATACATCTCCCAATTCCTGTTCCTTTTTATCCGGATCTGTTTCATCATGAAATTCCTGGATTTCTTCATCTACTTTTTTCCATGCATCTTCCGCATCGTGAAATTCAAACCCGATTCCCTTTACCTTATCCTGAATACGATAGGCTTTTACCATACTCGGAAGACTTTTCGGAACGCCGCCAAGAATGGACTTGTTGCCTTCTTTCAGTTTCAGCTTTTCCCAGTTTTGCTTGACTTCTTCTTCATCTTTCACTTCGGTATCCCCGTAAATATGAGGATGGCGGAAAATCAGCTTTTCATTGAGTGAATTAATGACATCCGCAATGTCGAAGCTTTCTTTCTCGGAACCGATCTTTGCATAAAAAACCAGATGCAGCAATACGTCGCCCAATTCTTTTTTGATTTCCTGTAAATCATTCTGAAGGATCGCATCTGACAGCTCGTACGTTTCTTCCAGTGTTAAATGCCGGAGGGATTCCAGCGTTTGTTTCTGATCCCACGGGCATTTTTCACGCAGGTCGTCCATAATATCCAGTAATCTTCCGAAAGCTTCCAGTTTTTCCTGTTTGGTATTCATAATTGAGAATTCAAGTCTTACAAATTTACGGGAAATATTCTGTTTGGTTCTTTTGTGGTTAGAATTTTAACCGCAGATGGGCACTGATTTTCACGCATGGAGGCATCGCTTCTGAAACCGGAACACAAAGTTCGCAGAGAAGATGTTCCTGCATGCTGTTGAAAGGTTCACAGAGGCGTTCTACTTATAAGAGACCACTAGGTCTGGCTTCACGACAATTGATCACGCTACTGAACGGTTCTTTCTGAAGGCAATGTTATATAAAATTGATCTGCAAAAACTCACCACAACGTTTGTCATTCCCGCAGGGAATCTCTACATCGTATCAGAGATTCGCATGGAAAAATTTGCGTATGGATTCCTACGGAATGACAAATATCACGTATTAATTTAGGGATCGCTTTTGCGGTACAATCTAAACAATCACTTTCCGGCTGTATTCCTCACCACGATCAACCATGCGGCATCCAGCATTTTCGTGAGCTGGAGATACGGAATGATGATGCTCTTTCCCTCGTCGCACCGGGAATTTCCCAGCGAGAAATACACCATTGCCGAAAGAAATCCATCGAATTCTTCCAGACTGCAGACCTTGAAAGCGTTCTGAAACACCCGCACCGGAGCCCAGTATTCTTCCTCCGAAAGGGAGCCCGTCATTGTTTTGGGAAGGTTGGAATCTGAAGAAATCTTAAACTTCCCATTCTTTGCTTTTTTCCCGATCAGACTGGCGGCCCGGACCAGCGAACGCAGCGACAGGTACAAATGGAAAACTTCGGCGGAATCTTTCGTGATCCGGACATTCTTCTGTACCGAACAACGCGTTATCATGCTGAGGGTTTCCTTTACTTCCGCCAGGCTGTTGAACTGAAAGAAGGTTTCCAGCAAACCCGCCGCGGAATGTTTCCGGGTGCCGGACCAGAACCGGGCTTCAAAGTCTGTCTTTTTCTTTTTCATGATTCTGTTTTTTAGATTGTGGACGGCCATCGTTCTGAGAAGGGCTTTCCCGAGGGATGCCGGAATTTTATTTTTGTGTAAATCTTCGTGGTCAGGGCATACCGGAGACGGCCTGCCTGGTGGCAGACCATTACCGGATGTAAAGAATAACAAAACAATTATGCACAGGAAGACCCTGTTCATTTCTTAAATTCCTTTCGGGATGAAAATAATTTGGAAAATTGACAGAAAGCCAGTACTTTTAAGGGACGAGTTTAGCGTACTTCGGCTTTCCTTTGCGCTTAAAGGAATTTCGGAGTTCGGCGGTTTTTGATTGCGGCTATGCCCCGCCTTCCTGCACTTGCTGGCAGTTTCGGTATAGCGCTGTCTTGGGCTAAGTTGCAAGGCCGCAGTTATTACGGCGGACCTGTGAGCGACGGGATTAAAATTTTCTTTCTCATCATTTGTGTAGTATGAAAGTTTTCACCTGAAACCGACGTTAAGACCACATTTTTGCCGACGTTGTTGACTCGGAATGCGTCTTTTTTAATTGATCTTCCAGGCTGATTGTTAATTCGCTGATACAAATATAATAACAATTTTTAATTGTGGCAATAAAACCACAATAATTTTTTTTTGATATGGATGAAAAATTTGTGACTATCTATAAAACGATCGGTGAAAATCTGAGAGCTCAACGAAAAGAAAAAAATCTATCGCAGCAACAATTGGCAGATTTAGCAGATAAAATTGATCGATCTAAAATTAGTGACATTGAGAATGGTAAAGAGGATTTTTTGTTTTCTACTCTTTTAAAAATTTGTAATGCGCTTGATATTGATATTGAACAGCTATTTAAACGCTAGATTTCTTCAAATTTAATAATAAATTTTTAGCATCATTTCAATAAATTATTAAAATGGTGAATCTTCCCTTTCTGTAATTTCAGGAAAAATATTTTGAGTTAGCTTGTCTATAAATACATTATTTCTACCCTTTGCTCTTTCCAGAAGAACGCTGTATTTCATTATTTCAGTATAAATTGTTCCATCTTGATTTTTTCTGTGCCTAAAAAATCCAGCAACAGATTTAGCCGGTCTAAATAAGTAATCAAAATGAGTAGCCTCTTTAAAATCTGGATCCTTTGCCTTAGTGTCAAGAGTATTTATTTGCTCTCCAAGTAGATAACCATAAAAAGTTGTAAATTCAAATTCATTAGTAGTAAAATTTCTAATTAATGTTGCGTAATTTTGAATTTGATTTATATAGTCTGATACTTTTGCTTCTGTTGATTTTAGTTCAATAATTATACATTTTCCTTCTTGTGGAAATAGTAATATATCTGGTCTTTTTCCAAATCTGTCTTCTTTTAAAGAATTTTTGAAATCTAATTCTTCTTGTGTTAAATCCTCTTCATTTCTAAAAATTTTTTTACCTCCAATTTCTAGATTTTCCAGCGTCAGTTCTGAGCTTCCTTCAAATAATATAAAATCTTCATTAATGAGCCATAAATCACTAGTATCAGCATTTGAAGTTCGCTGTTTAAATATTAGATTGTGGATTAAAGCCTCCGTTTTATTGCGTGAGTTAATATTTTGTGTAACAAGTTTATTTTTGAGAATTTTCTCGAAAAGATCTATTACTAATTTTCTTCTAGCAACATAATGTGTTAAAGCCTTTCGATTTTGTAAAGGAATTTCTTTTACAATATTGTTTATGTAATTATTTAAATCTTTCGAATAGTTCTGTGAACTAGGATCCAAGTTTTCCAATTGATCCATCTGCTTTTTAATTTTTGAATCAGATTTAGCAATTTGTTTAGATTCTGCAACATAAAATTTCTCCAAGATACTTTCCTCTGTATCATTTAAAGAGATGGATAAATCTTTCAATAAATCATCATTTAAAAGAAACATCTCTTTCAAGTCTTCGATTTCTTTATGCTTTTCATTAATTTTTTTTTGAATTTCTGGATATGCATTTTTGATGGATTCGTTTGAAAGGACTTCGATATCCTCTAGCATTATTTCTTCTTCCTGAAATAAACTAAAATCTTTTTTAAAGGTTTCTTTTGTG
>JBMDXW010000129.1:0-7654 GCA_048594965.1 Chryseobacterium sp. | reverse complement strand
GCAAACCATGGCTTTCGGAGACGGCGGAAACGACATCGAAATGCTGAAATTTACAAAAATCGGTGTAGCGATGGGAAATGCAAACGATCTCGTAAAGAATGTTGCTGATTATATTACTGAAGATGTTGACAATCATGGAATTGAATCCGCACTCATTCACTTTGGAATTCTATGATTTAAATTAAATTATCGTTACGGATAATTGATTATATTTTAAGTGTGGTATCTGTTTTTGACGGATCTTTTAAAAAAAGGCACAATATGTGTATATAATTAATCGAATCACTTAAAATATTTAGTTATGAGAAGTATATTATGGTTAGTCGCAGTCATTTGTATTGTGGTATGGCTTTTAGGAATGTTGGGTATCGTACCTGGAATGGATACAGGATATTTAGTTCATGTATTGCTTGTAATTGCAATCATTGTTGTTCTTTATAATCTGATATCAGGCAGAAGACCCCTCGATTAAGATCTAAGTAGAAAAACTACGATAAAAAGCTGGAAATGATGACCGCGAGGTCGGTTTCCAGCTTTTTTAATTTTATATTTTGTCCAAATTATTTACCTGATGCTTTGGCAGTACCTGTTGCCCCAAGCTTGGATTTTACGGCTGAAGTAATATCTTCTCCGTCATCCATATAAGCGATATTGCTGTTCCCTTGTGAGGCCGCAATGTCAAAAACATAAGCCAGCCCTTTTTCCTTAGCTACGGTTGAGATCATCCCGGTCACTTTTTGCTGAATCGGTGTAAACAGTTCAGTCTGTTTTTTGGAAATATCCTGCGCCGCCTTTGTTCTCGCCTCTTCTATGCTTTTTGCTAAAGTCTGAAGCTCCGTCTGTGCAGCAGTAAGTTCTTTCACAACTGCCTCCTTATTGGCTTCGCTGATGGTCTTTTCCTTATCTTGTGCTGCTTTCAGTTTCGTCTGGAAGCTTGTCATCATCTTCTCGATTTCTCCCTGTTTTGTTTTTGTATACGTATCGAGAGAAGCTTCAGCTGTTTTAGCCTCGGGAAGATTCGCAAAGACGTCATCGGAGTTTACGTGCCCGATCTTCTGCTGTGCGTTTACAAAGTTGGTGGTCAGGAAAAGTCCTGCTGCTATCGAAAATGTTGTGATTAACTTTTTCATCTTGTAATAATATATATTTAATTTTTATCCTTTAAAATTCAGCAAATATAATAAATATAACTAAGCACCTAGTGATATTGTTAAAAAGAAGCCCGGAATAAATTTCCGGACTTCTATTGAAAGTATAAACGTAAAAAGAGATTCTTAGAAATTATATCGTAATCCGAGCTGAGCCTGGAACCTTGAAGCAAACTGATCAATCGTATAAGGTAATCCCGGCGTGGTAAAATTATACGTCGGATCTCCTGCTGAAGGCTGCCCCGCTGCGATGTTTCCTGTTTTTGTAAGTCCTACGCTGGAGGTAGAATTGAACGTGTTCGGAACAAAGTACACTTTACCCCAGTCTTTATTCAGCAGGTTGGTAAGGTTAATGATGCTTAGAGAGATCTGAAGTGTATTTTTTGACTTCTGGCTCAGCCTGATCTCATCCATGATCCTGAAGTCTGCCTGGATATTCCATGGGGTAAAATCCCCGTTTCTTTCCGTAAACTTTCCTCTTCTGCTGTTCAGGTATTTATTGCTGCTGATGAATTTTTCATAATCGGCTACCTGCTGCGCCGCGGAAACAAGGATATTTCCTGAAGCATCTTTTATCGGAACAATATATTTCGCCGCTTCGGCTGCATCTTTAAAGATATAGGCCAGACCGGCTGCCTGCCCTGTATTGGCAATGGTGCTGTTTACGAATCCCCAGGTAAAAGGATTTCCGGACTGTGCATTAAAGTAAACATTAGCAGAGAGCCTGTTTGACTCAGAAAGAGGTAGGGTATAACCGAGGTTCGCCACTACTCTGTTTTTAATTGCAAAATTAGATGTAGACAGTTTCGGATCGTTTGGCGTAAGCGACTGATTCATCTGCCAGTTGCTTTCCATGGAGTTTCTGATTCCGTTAGTGATGTCTTTCGCATCGCCGTAAGTGTAGGCCACGAAGAAATTTAATCCAAAATTATAAGCCTTTGAAAGCTGTGCCGTAAGGTTGTACCGGTAGCCTTCTTTTGTATTGGAAAGCATATAGGCATTAGAGAAGTTACTGTTGATATTGGTCGTATAGATCGGCATCTCATGATAGGTGTCGTAGCTGAAATACGTGACATTATCTGTCTTATTTACCTGCTGGAATTTAAGATCATAAAGAACTTTCGTATAAATTCCTTCAAGGGTAAGTTTATATCCGGACAAAGTATAATCGAAAGCTAAAGAGCTTCTCCATACCCTTGGCATTTTGAAATTATTATCAATCAGATCGACCTGTACTTTTGAGGAATTCTGCCATTTCGGGAAATTTCCGTTTACCAGGGGATCACCGTTGGCGGCCAGCTGAGCGGCCGTAGGCGCATTATAATCGTAGCTTCCGAAACCTACGCCGTCATTATAATAAGCATATCCGAGCCACGCAAATGGTATCCTTCCGACAAAGATTCCTGAACCTCCTCTCATCACAAGCGATCTGTTTTCTGTAAGATCCAAATTAAATCCTAATCTTGGCGAAAGCGTCGGCTTATTGAGATAATCATTGGTAAGCTGGTTAAGTGGTGTGTAAGTATAAGTATTTCCATAATTCGGGTCTGCGGGAGAAGAAGTTACTTTTGGGCTCAGTACTGGTTTGTTCGGAAGATCGGTGTAATCTACCCGTACGCCCGGGGTTAGTCTCAGTCTTCCAAGGTTGATTTCATCCTGAAGATAGGCAGATAAAAGATTAACCTTATAATGCGCATAAGGATGATCAAATAAAGATTGCCTGTCATCACCGGTTAACGAATAGGTTCCCCTGATTCTTGCCGGATTGGAATTATAAAAATCATTTAAGCTTTTATAGGAAATCCTTCCGTTCAGGGCGTTTACAAATCCGTAATCGATGTTGTACAATTCATTGTGGGTTCCCAGTAAAAAGGTGTGATGTCCTGTTTTGTAGGTAAGATTGTCCGTAATCTCGAAGGTTTTCTGCTTCATGTTGAAGACGGTGGCTTCCCGGTCGTTTCCTAACAGGATCGTTCCTCCGTTGTAGGCAATTTCCACCTGTGGGAACATGGCATTCTGGGAAGTCGGGTCCCGGTAATCGTGGATGGATGAATATCCCAGCACAAGGTTGTTGTTCCACCGGTCATTAAAGCGGCTTTTCAATTCCAGCGTTGTGGCGGAAGCATTGTTTTTCTGAACGAAATCCATGCTTGAGAACCGGAAATTGGCACCGTCCCGTTCAAGATTTGAAGCCTGTGAGAATACCGTATTGTTTTTAATGGATAATGTATGCTTATCGTTAATTTTCCAGTCCAGTTTATTGAAAAGCTTGGCACTTTCGGAGAAGTTGCTGTACTGATCAAACGTTCCTGCATTGAAGCCGTATTTGTTTCTTACAAAGTCGGCAATCTGCTGGGCAACGGCAGTTCCTACCAAAGATCCCTGATCTCCCGCATTGTAGAAAACAGGATCTGTTCTTTTGGTGTATTCAAGGTTGGTGAAAAGAAACACTTTATCTTTTACAACCGGAAGACCGACCCTTCCGCCATAGATAAAATCTTCGAAAGACTTCGGCATTTTAGAATTGTCTCCTACACGATTGTTACCGGTAATGGCTGCATTTCTTCCGTACATATAAAGAGATCCTTCCACATTGTTGCTTCCGCTTCTTGTTACGGCGTTAATGCTTCCTCCGAGAAAATTTCCCAGCTTCACGTCGTAAGGCGCGATATAGACCTGTACATCCTGGATGGCATCCAGACTGATGGAGTTGGAGCGCGTGCTGCTTCCCGGCATTCCCGAAGTTCCGGTCTGTCCGCCCAATGAAGGGCTGAAGCCGATGGCATCATTATTTATCGAACCGTCAATCGTGACATTATTGTATCTGAAGTTGGTTCCGTTGAACGAGTTGTTGGCACTTTGGGGAACCAGTTTCGTTACATCCTGGATTCCCCTGTTGATATTCGGCAGTCCTGAAATCTGTGCCTGGCTGATGCCCACTCCGAATTTGGCAGTCGTAGACCTTTTGGAGGTAAGCTTTACCTCATCGATTACCTTTTCCTTATTGCCGATCTCTACCACCGGCAGGTCATTGTTTCCTAATGAAAGCTGTACATTGTTGTTGGAGTAAACGGTGGTATTTCCGTCTTTAACTTCAATTGAGTAAGGACCTCCCGGCTGCAGATTATCCAGGCTGAACTGCCCGTTCTTATTGGATTTGGTTTCGAAGACACTGTTGGTGGGAACGTGAATTACTTTAATCGTCATTTCGGAATTCGTACCCCGTAGTCTCCCGAAGATCTTAGAACTGGTCTCTTGGGAAAATACAAAGCTGAAAGATAATAATGCAATAGCACAGATTACTTTTTTCATTTCTTTTATACTTCAAATTTGTACCACAAAAGTATCCTGAAGTACATTCCCACTTGGTTAACATACAGATAACATTACATGACAAAATGCTTAACATTTCCTTAAAAATAAATTAAAAAGCTTCCTTTGCTTTTGTCATTTCCGGATTTTTACCACTCCGATTTTCAGTTAATGCACCCATTCATGGGTATTTAAGCCTTTAATATTTTTTTAATTTTTATTTAACGTTAATTTTCTTTAACCGAAGATCTATGAGAAAAATAATTATAATTTAATTTTAACGGATAACTTAATGTTATTTAAGTATCATAATTGGCTATAGCTTATACTCTTATTTGCATCAACGATACATAGGTTTCCCATCATAATTTAAAAAGCTCGTTTTACTTATTGTGAAACGGGCTTTTTATGATATTTCTCGATTCTTGTCTGAGTTATTAATTTATGTCACTAGCTGACTTATATTTTAATCAATCTTGTATTATAGAGATTTTTATTTACCTTGTTTCCCATTCATAAACTTTTTCTACTCCCAACCTATTGGTGCTCTGACGAATTGTAGTACCGGCTGGTAAAGCATCCAGTGCTTCTTTACGATTCTTTGATGAAAATTGATCCTTTAGATCTAAAAAATCCTTCATTTCTATTTTTGTATATTTCTTAAAATCAGGTGAAAAATTAACAGGATGTTTATAATCAAGTTCTATTTTTTCTACTTTCCAAATGTTATATGCTGCATTATCTACTCTAACATCTAGAATTAACCCAGGCAATCCGTAAAATTTAAAAGGTCCTGTAGAATATGGTAGGTCCGGTGTGAAATATGCTGTTACAGATGAGCCTCTAAAATTAGTTGTAGCTTTTATACACTTATAACCTGCTATGGTTTTTGTAGACTTTTTATCAATACTCCAAAGAGGTTTCTTAACATTATCATGAATTAAATAATTGTCATTAATGTCATTCCCGTTTACTGATGATGTAAAGAAAAAATCTTTTTCAGTTTTATTCATATCCATTAAGTTGGAAATGTAATAAAATGCTTTAGTTGATTTTCCGGGTTTAAAAACTGAAATTCCAAATGAATCACTCGGATTTCTAAAGTTAATAATAGAATCTTGTCGGGATATTACTTTATTTCCATCAATATACAGATCTTCGTATAATGTTGCCACCTCTGAACGAACATGTAAATATTTTACATGGACTTTTTGAGAGTATAATAAATTTGATATAAAAAAACTTACGAGTAATATGATTTTCATAATTGCTAAAATAAAATGGGAAATAATACTATTTCCCATGATTTGTTTATTGAGGTGTTAAGGTAAATCCGGCTTTCTGTAGTCTATGCTTAACTAGACTTTGCCACATTTGGCAGTTTTCCAAAGTACTTTGATCAGAGGTAAACATTTCTTGGCCTGTAGGATTACCATTACTATCATAATAAGTTACAGTAACACCACATAGTTGAAATGCTTTGTCAGAATCTTTTTTATCTGGGTTGGAAATAGTTTTCGCTTTCTCAGTTTTTTCAGCAGATACTACTTTTGTTTCGACAACATCAGCAGTTTTTGCACCTACTAGACCAGCAGCTGCAAAAGCTGCTAACAAGATGAATTTTTTCATGGAATTTAATTTTTTAATTTGTTTGCATCCCAAATATATAAATTTATTTAATTCAAAAAAAAATATTTTCACGTCTACATGAATTAAACAAATCATTCTAAATATAACTTGTCTACATTACTTGGTACCTGCGCCTTCTCGTAGATCAGACCTTCTGACTTCAGCTCTTTCCAGAAGTCGGCCGGGATATTTTTCTCGAGAGCTTCCATATTATCTTCTACCTGTTCCGGTTTGCTTGCCCCGGGAATGATGGATACGAACTCGTCGGCTGCCAGGACAAACTGCAGGGCAGCATCTACAATATCGATATCATATCTTTTGGCGATCTCTGTTATTTTATCACGCTTTTCAGTCATACCCTTCGGGATGACGTCTTTATAATTGTATCTTGGTCTTCCATTGATAAATCCTGAATTATAGCCTGCCCCGGAAACCAGCTTTACCCCTGCTTTCTTCACCGCCGGAAGCAGCCTGTCCACCGCATCTTCATGCTCCAGGATAGAATACTGGGTAGCCGATAAACAGATGTCGGGATCCGCAGAATCGATGCAATCCAGGATCGGTTCGATCTTATTGACCCCCATTCCCCAGGCTTTGATGACACCCTGATCCCTGAGTTCTGATAATACTTTAAATGCCCCTTCCCTCGCCTGTTTCAGGAAATACGGATAGCGGTCGCCCACCTGGTCTTCGGAAAGATCGTGAACGTAGACAATATCGATATGGCTGAGCCTGGTTCGCTCAAGGCTTTCCTCAATCGACCTTTTAATGGCATCGGCGGTATAGTTGTGCTCGAAGTCAAAATGAAGAGGATCCTGCCACATGGTCGGTGGCACCTCATCTTCCGGAACTTCCACAAACAGCCGCCCTACTTTTGTGGAAAGAACAAACTCATCGCGATTCATTCCGTGCAGGAAATTTCCGAATCTCCTTTCGCTTTTCGTAAGGCCATACCATGGCGATGTATCGTAATAGCGTATCCCGAGGTCCCACGCTTTTTGCAGTACTTCATAAGACTGCCCATCGGTAAGCGGCTCGAAAGCGGTTCCTATGGCCACTCCGCCTAATCCTAATCTGTGTTTTTCCGTTAAAATGTCTGATTTCATGTGATAATATTTAAAGATTTGTTTTCTTATCCGGTACAAACATTGTGCAGATAAGCATGTAAAAGAGAATATTCTTTACTTTTACCATAATTTAACTGGAATGGCAAAGACTGAAATACTTTTTCACAGGGATGAGCTGAAATCTGCCGGTATTGAAATTATTACAATGAAAGGACTGGATTTCAAAGACCGGGCTCCGCATCGTGATGATCATTTTATGCTGATTATTCAGCAGAAAGGAAGTTTCAGTCTGGAACTGGACTTCCGTGAAGTTACCTTATCAGGACCATCATTATGTTTTGTGGCTCCGGTACAGGTTCATCAGTATCTTGATCACGACCATCATGAAGGCTGGCTTGTTTTTGTGGAAACTTCTTTGGTCACCCGGCCTTATCTTGAAGTTTTAAATACAGCCCTCAACGCTTACCAGGCCTGCCCGATTTCACCGGACCATCATAT
>JBMDXW010000128.1:0-3673 GCA_048594965.1 Chryseobacterium sp. | reverse complement strand
TATTGGTATCGGTCGCCGGTTTTATTTTTGCACAACATGAACCTTACCTGAAGATTACGGTTGCACAAGACGGAAGCGGAGATTTTACCACGATTCAGAAAGCGATTAATTCGGTACGGGATTTAGGTCCGGGTGAAGCTCTGATTTATATAAAATCCGGAATCTACCATGAGAAAATTGTCATTCCTTCATCTAAACATAAAATTACGCTGCAGGGGGAAAATAAAGAAAATACGGTCATCACCAACAATGACTTTTCAGGGAAACCGGATGCCTTTCAGGAAAAGATGACCACTTTTAATTCTTATACGTTGCTGGTGATGGGAGATGATATTAAAATCCATGACCTTACCATCCGCAATTCATCTTGCAATGAAGGTCAGGCGGTGGCACTTCACGTGGAAGGAGACCGTTTTATCATCAGAAATTCCAGGATATCCGGCTGTCAGGACACGTTGTACAGTGCGACCAATCACAGCCGGCAATATTTTGAAAACTGTTTTATCGAAGGTACTACCGACTTTATTTTCGGACAGGCTACTGCGGTGTTTAAAAACTGCACGATCAAAAGCCTTGCAGATTCTTACATCACGGCTGCCGCAACGGAAAGGGACCGGGCTTATGGTTTTGTTTTTCTCGACTGCAAGCTGATCACGGAAAAAGGCATCAGCAAAGTGTTCCTGGGAAGGCCATGGCGGCCGTACGCCAAAACTGTTTTTATCAATACCGAGATGGGAAGCCATATTCTTCCGGAAGGCTGGAATCCCTGGAAAGGTGATAAAATGTTCCCGGATAAAGAAAAAACTGCCTATTATGCAGAATACGGTAGTACCGGCAGCGGCGGAAAGAGTTCCGGACGCGTGAGCTGGTCTCATCAGCTTAAACCCCGAGATCTCAAAAAATATACCCTTACGGTAATTTTCAATGGCTGGAATCCTGAACAAATTTTAAAGTAATTATCATGAAAAAGAATTTCACAACACTTTTCATTTTTCTTTTCGCTATTATATTCGCACAGCAAAAGCCCACCCTCTTCCTGATCGGAGACTCTACCATGGCCGACAAGGAAAACCCGGACAAAAATCCGGAACACGGATGGGGGCAGATGCTGCCGGCGCTCATGACTTCGGACATCAACATCCGGAACCACGCCACCAATGGACGAAGCTCCAAAAGCTTCAGGACAGAAGGGAGGTGGAATAAGGTCATGCAGCAGCTGAAAAAAGGAGATTTCGTAATTATCCAGTTTGGACACAACGACCAGAAAGCAAATGATTCTTCCCGTTTTACCAATCCTTACACCCAATACAGAGCCAACCTGGAGCGTTATGTGCGCGAAACCAGGGCCAAAGGCGCTACACCGATCCTGATGACTTCAATTGTACGACGTAACTTCAACGAAAACGGTGTTCTGATCGATACCCATAAAGAATATCCGCTGGTGGTACGATTGGTCGCAGACAACCTCAAGGTTCCTTTTGTTGACCTACAATTACTGACCGAACAGCTTGAAATAGCCTACGGTCCGGAAAAATCAGGAAAACTGCATCTGCATTATAAGGAAGGAGAAGATCCCTATTATCCTAAAGGGAAAGACGACGACACCCATCTTTCCGAACTGGGAGCTACCCTGGTGGCTCAAATGACAGCGAGGAATCTGAAATCAATGAAAACAGGACTGGAAAAATATATTAAATAAAGACCTGATTTAACGCCGCTGACCCCTGGAAAGTATTACTACATAACGCATTTAAGCAATACATCAGGTCAGGATTATGTTAAACCTCATCACTTTATAATTTAGATCTAGAAAAATGAATTTTAAAAAAGAGCCTTTTTTTGATGGCAACTCGGAATGGGAAGACCTCGGAGAAGGGATTTCGAGACAGTTTATCGGCTATAATTCCCAGATCATGATGGTGATTGTACAATTTGAGAAAGACGCGGTCGGTACTTTACATCAGCATTTTCACTCCAAAATCACATATGTGTCTTCGGGGTATTTTGAATTAACCGTCATCGGGGAAACAAGAATTATGTCTAAAGGGGACGGTTTTTTTGCACAGCCGAATATTTTTCATGGCGTTAAATGCATTGAGCCGGGCCAGCTAATCGATGCTTTCACACCCATAAGGGAAGATTTCCTGTCATCATAAACTATGTAAAGATCGAGCCATCATTATTCAACAGACCCTATTTGGATATATAAAAAACCTTCGCAATTAATATTTTTCTAAATATGTAAAATGCAACCGGTTGAACATAAACAATATTTAACATTATAATTATATAAATATTAATTATTTAAAATATAAATTAAATAAGTACAAATTATTTAAATTTGAATTCGAATTAACATCAAATAATGTACTGCTATGAAAACAAAAACAAAAGCTGCCATTCTTACGGTAGCTCTGAGCTCACTTTTTGCCTTTACCGGGTGCGGACAGGAAGACGTTCAATCTGAAGTCACCGATATCCCCGGAATTTCTGCCCTTAAAAATGAAATGGTCACCAACGCCATAATTCCGTTGGCCAACTGCCTGGCACCGGGATGGACTTCTCAGAACGGTGGAACGACCGGTGGAGGAACGGCTGCCGAAACCACTGTGACCAATTATGCACAGCTAAAATCTGCGATCGAGAATTCTTCGGTGAAGGTCATTAAAGTAACCGGCACGATCACCATTACCGCAAGGCTTTCACTGCAGGACCAGAGCGGAAAAACCATCTACGGGGCCAGTGGTGCCAAGCTGGTTTCTACCAATCAGACCAAAGACGGATCGGGAATCATTAACATCAAAAGATGCAACAACATCGTTATCAGAAACCTCATCTTTGAAGGTCCCGGCGCTTATGACACCGACGGCTGGGACAATGCGATCCTGGACGACTGCCGCAATGTATGGATCGACCACTGCGAATTCCGTGATGGGGTAGACGGAAATTTTGACATTAAAAACAAATCGGATTATGTGACGGTTTCGTATACCAAATTCCATTACCTGAAAGCCCCGAAACCGGGCGGTTCCGGTGGTACGGACGACCATCGATTTTCCAACCTTATCGGTTCCAGCGACGGGGCGACGGCAGATGCCGGAAAACTGAACGTTACTTTCGTACGTTGCTGGTGGGCTCCCGGATGCAGAGAGCGTATGCCGAGAGTGCGATATGGAAAGATCCACATCCTTAACAGCTACTTCAACAGTTCCGTCAGCAACAAATGTATTTCCGCCGGAAAACAGGCCAATATTCTTGTGGAAAGAAATGTTTTTGAGAACGTAAAAGAGCCTATCAACCTGATGAGCGGATTCACAGCGGTAACCCAGACCGGAAACAGCTTTGTCAACGTTACCGGAAACACTTCGGGAAGCGGAACGGCATTTAGCACGCCCTACTCCATCAATAAGCTGAATGTTGCGGACGTGAAAGCGGATGTTACGGCAAAAGCAGGCGCTACATTAAGCGGGAATGTCTGCGACTCTTTTTAGGAATTTAAATACTTGTTGGATAAAAAAAACCGGACTGAAGTTGGACTGCCCCCAAAAAGTTAGACACTTTTTAGGGGCATTTTTTTATTTATGGGAATATCAAAATATAGTTTATCATTTAAGTTGAGTTGCATAGAAAGAATAGCGAAACACAATCTTTCGGTCTGCTCTTTAGCTCGGGA
>JBMDXW010000127.1:0-1932 GCA_048594965.1 Chryseobacterium sp. | reverse complement strand
ATCCCGCGCAGGTCAGCAAGATCATCAGCCTGAGTGCACCCACTGATTTTTATTCCCCTGAATTCCTGGGATCATTTTATTCCAAATATTCTTCGCCTACCCTCCAGAAGGTCGTGGGAACGAAGTTTCACCGGAAAAATTTATCTGAAGAGTTCAGAGTCGCAAGTCCGATTTCCCATATTTCCAACGTCCCTACGCTGATATTCCAGGGAAACCAGGATTTCCTGGTGAATCAGAAACAGGGATTAGCCTTAGATTCAGCATTAACAGCTCAAAATATTCCGCATAAGCTTGTTTTTATGAAGAATACGGGACATGCGCCGAGATTTTTCAACAGCAAAAAAAGGGACAGCATTATTTACCCGAATATTCTGAAGTGGATTAATGATGAGTGATGAGTGATGAGTGATGAATGATGAGTGATGAATGATAATTGATGGTTGATTTATGGTTTAATAATAAATATCTTTAGTACTACTGTAATTTTTATTGTCATTCAGGTAATTCATAAAAAAAGCCTGCTTGTTGAGTAGGCTGGTATTATTAAAATTAAATTTTATTCTTCGTCGTCGAATTTGTGATTTTCATATTTTGAGAAATCCTGTTTTTTTCCAAACAAAAACTTCAGGATTACCGGAACGGTTGTTATTAAAACAATGACGATAATGATCAGTTCGAGCTTTTTCTTCAGATCGATCCCGAACTGGTCGATGAAGAGCTTATCCAGATAATGTCCGGCGAAGATCAGTAAGAAAGACCACAGCACAGCGCCGATGATATTATCTCTTAAGAAATCTTTTTTATCCATTTTTACAATTCCGGCCACGATCGGCGCGAAAGTTCTTACTACCGGCAGGAATCTTGCCATAATGATGGCCAGCGCTCCGTTCTTTTCAAAGAAATCGTGGGCCTGGTAGAGGTATTTCTTTTTGAATAACCAGGTATCCGGTTTTTTGTACAGGGCAGAACCTGCTCTTCTTCCGAAATAATATCCCACTTCATTTCCGATGATCGCCGCTATGGCAACCGCAGAGGCTAAAATAAAGGTATCGAAGAAATCACTTCCCGTGGATCCGAAAGTTTCTCTCATAATGTCGATGGAATAGATCCCCGAAACAAAAAGCAGTGAGTCTCCCGGTAAAAAAAATCCTACAAAAAGACCTGTTTCAGCAAAAATAATAAACAGAATAAGCCAAAATCCACCGAGCTTTATATAAAACTCAGGGTTTAATAAATCTTTCCAATTAGTGAAGTCTTCCATACATTTTGATAAGTAACAAAAATAGGATTAATAAACGTCATTCCGAAATTTATTCTCAGATTTTAACGAAATTTAAACATGAGTTTTATAAGTCCATATCATCGTCTGAAACCGCGGTTCCATCGGCCATGAGAAATGCTTTCAGGAATGGGGTAAGATTTCCGTTCATCACAGAATCGACGTCGGAAGTTTCGTATCCGGACCGTACATCTTTTACCAGTTTATAAGGATGCATCACGTAATTGCGGATCTGGCTTCCCCACTCGATCTTCATTTTATTGGCTTCGATCTCGTTACGGGCTTTCATTCTTTCTTCCAATTCCATTTCGTATAGCCTGGAACGGAGCAACTGCATGGCTTTTTCCTTATTCTGAAGCTGTGAACGGGATTCCGAGTTTTCAATAATAATCCCGGTTGGCGCGTGGCGGAGACGTACGGCGGTTTCCACTTTGTTTACGTTCTGTCCACCGGCTCCCGAAGACCTCATCGTTTCAAAGGAAATATCGGCCGGATTGATGTTGATCTCAATGGTATCGTCCACCAAAGGATATACATACACCGAAACGAAGCTCGTATGGCGTTTGGCATTAGAGTCGAAAGGTGAAATCCTTACCAGTCGGTGCACCCCGTTTTCCCCGCGAAGATATCCGAAGGCAAATTCTCCTTCAATC
>JBMDXW010000126.1:0-13453 GCA_048594965.1 Chryseobacterium sp. | reverse complement strand
CCTTAGGCGGTCGTAAAAGAAAAGTAAAGGCAGTGTTTTTTACAGAACGTAGGAAGGATTTCATGCGGACGAAAGTAAAAAAGTGCAGGGGACGAAAATTACCCTTAGCTTTACCCTTTAGTTGACATTTAAAAAATTCAGAAGTGCCGGAATATTAGTAATTCCCAGTTTCTCAAAAATTCTGTTTTTATAGGTGCTTACCGTAGATTTGTGAATATAAAGCTTGGATGCGATCTCATTGTTGGTAAGACCTGACACCAAAAGCCGCGCGATTTCCAGCTCCCGTAAGGACAGCAATTCAATCGGAGTGGCGCCGCTTTTCCGGATCATATTTTCGAGAAGTCTTTCTTTAAGATCATCACTCATATACTTCCCGGACTCAAAAAACTTGCTGAAGGCACGGATTATCTCTTCCTGTTCGCAGAGTTTACTGAGGAAGCCGTTGGCCCCGGCTTTAATAAATTTAAAAGCGTAGATGCTCTCTTCAAGGGCCGAGAATATCAGTATTTTCATACTGTCGCCGTGCTCTATGGACAGGTTCTCAACAAAACTTAAGCTGTTTCCTTCAGGAAAATTAATATCCAGGATAATAAAATCTATATTTCCGTTTTTTATAATTGATCTTCCTTCATTCAGTGTCGACGCTTCAAAGATCGTTACATTTAAAAAATGTTTTTTCACAAGAAGAAAAATACCCTGTCTTACAATGCTGTGATCGTCGATCACCAGTACATTTTTTCTGTTAGTTTCCATTTATATAGTTTTCATCATCTTTTATATAATTCAAATATATTAATATTTTTTTTAAAACAAAATTGTGAATTTTTTTGTATTTATGTTAAATGAATGTGTTTTTTACAAATGGGTGAATTATTAAATTCAAAGTTAATATTTCCAATTTACAGAATCTGAGCACTTTCCTTAATGCTGTTCATCACAAAAATGCTTTTCGTTTGCCCGATTCCTTCTATTTCTGATAATTTATTGACAAAAAATTCATGGAACTCATCCATGTTCGGGGCTAAAATTTTCAGCATAAAATCAAAATCTCCGCTGATATTATAAAATTCAACCACTTCTTTTAGTTTTACGACTTCTTCAATGAATCTTCCGGCTGTCTTTTTATTGTGTCCATTCAGGGCAACCATGCAGATGACCATCATTCCCTTGTTTACTTTTTTCCGGTCCACAGTGGTCGTATATTCGCGGATAATTCCCAGACGTTCCATCCTTTTGATTCGTTCGTGGGTCGGTGTGGGGCTGAGGTTGATTTTGCCGGCAATATCGCGGACACTGAGCTTGGCATCTTTCTGTAAGATTCGCAATATCGCAAGATCTTTATCGTCGGGCATGTAATTTTCCGGAGTCATCTGTTCTGTTTTTTCAGGATTTAAATCATTTAAAAAGAATCATTGTTCTTTCTGTTTGGGCTAAAGGGTGATTTTGTTCCAAATTTAGGGTTAAATTTTTATATATGTTCTATTGATTTTAATTTTGCAGGATAAATGAACTATATGAAAAGTAAAAACCTGATCCTGGCGGTTGCCTCTGTCGGAACCTTTGTCGAAGCCCTCGATATTGCCATTGTAAATCTCAGCATTCCTTCCATACAGGCACAATTTGCTATCGGTACGGAAACTGTGCAATGGCTGCAGACTCTGTATGTGCTGTTTTTCGGAGGTTTTCTGATCATCGGCGGCAAACTTTCGGATCAGGTCGGACGGAAGAAAGTTTTTATCCTTGGATCATTGGTTTTTATGCTGACTTCCCTCGGGGCCGGGCTTTCATCAGGTTTTGAAACCCTGGCGGTCTTCCGTGCGCTGCAGGGTTTGGGGGCGGCTTTCATTATGCCTTCTGCCATGTCTATCGTCACCAATACCTTTACGGAAGACCAGGAACGGAACCGTGCGGTGGGGATTTTCAGTTCTTTTGCTGCCATCGGCTCCGGAAGCGGTCTGTCACTCGGCGGAATTATCAGTACGTACATGAGCTGGCACTGGGTATTCTTGATCAATGTTCCCATTCTTGCCGTTACGCTTATTGCCGCTTATTATTACCTGCCCAAAGATCAGCTTTCCGTAAAATCGGAAAAAACCGATTGGGTTTCCGGTTTGCTTTTGGTTTCCGGTTTGCTGAGTCTTACATACGGTACCCATGAATTGGTTCATATCAAAGAGCAGCCATGGTCGGTCGTTTCTTCTTTGGTTTTGGCAGCAGTTCTTTTATATGCTCTTTTTCATCGATTGAAGTCGGTCTCCCGGCCGCTGATTGATTTAAATCTCTTAAAATACCGTTCATTAATGGTTTCCAATATTAGCTTTATGTCTTTAGGAGCGTTTTTTATAGGCTTTCTGTTCCTGATTTCGTTAATGCTGCAGAAAGACATGGAATTCAGTGCTGCATCAGCGGGACTTCTCCTGGTGCCTTTCAGTGTGATGTCGGCTTTGGTGGCCAAATTTGTTCTTCCCATCATTTCCAAAAGGATGGATTCTGCAAAGATGGCGGTTTTCGGCTGGTCATTCATGCTGACCGGAGGATTGCTGCTGTTGATTTCGGTAAGCAATGGACATCCTTTGTTCCTGGTTCTTGCGGGAGCCGCCTGTATTTCAGGAATTGGGATGACCTTTTGTTTTACGGCACTCTCAGTCATGGGTGTGAGTGATGTGGATGCCTCAGACTATGGGGTTGCTGCAAGTGCGGGTTCCACGAGTTACTTTCTGGGCGCCGGAATAGGATTGTCGTTCATGACGTTGATGAGTCAGGTTTTTCCTTCATGCCGGGCGGTGGGAAGCTTAAGTTTAATGATTCTTATCGGGTATTCGCTACTCGCACTCGCAGGACTGGTTTATTTTATTATTAAAAAATTAAAGATAAGAAAAGGAGCAGTAGCCTTTAAATCTTAAACAAAAAAATGCCCGGACAAATTCCGGGCATTCACGTTTTAGAAATATAAATAAGTAAAACTACTTGAGTGTAAATTTCACCTTGGTTTTAATAGCGTCTGATGAATTTCCGATCAGGGCTTCAAAATCTCCGGGTTCTGCGACCCATTCGTGTTTGTCCGCATTGAAGTAGCTTAATGCTGTTTTATCGATGGTGAAGTTCACTTCTTTTTCCTCACCCGGATTCAGGAATACTTTTTCAAAACCTTTCAGCTCTTTAGTTGGCCGCTGAACGGAAGATTTCAGGTCGCTGATGTATAGCTGAGCCACTTCGGCACCCGCTTTTTTACCGGTATTTTTAACGGTTACGGTAAAAGTAATTTTGTCATCCTGAGACATGGTTTTCTTATCGGCCTGAGCCTTTCCGAAAGCAAAAGTAGTATAACTTAAACCATGACCAAAGCTGAACAAAGGTTTTATTTTCTTGGTATCATGCCATCGGTATCCTACTAGAATTCCTTCATTATAGGTGATGTTGATAGGGTTTTTCTGATCTTTTCCCCTTCCGGCGGCAAGCTCTTCTTTGTTTCCAGGGTATTCCCCCATCTGATGAGCAGCATTATCCTCCAGCTTTACCGGGAAAGTGAACGGCAGTTTTCCGGACGGATTCGCGTCACCGGCTAAAACGGCAGCTAAAGAGTTTCCTGCCTCCGATCCAAGATACCAGGCCTGTACAATCGTAGGAACTTCTTTTATCCATGGCATTGCCACAGCATTTCCGGAAACAAGGACTACCGCAAGATTTTTGTTGGCTTTAGCCAAAGCAGAAATCACCTGATCCTGATTGTAAGGCAGGCCGTAGCTTTTCCGGTCGTTTCCTTCACTGTCCTGAAAATCAGCTTTATTTAGCCCGCCTACGAATATTACATAATCTGAAGACTTCGCCAAGGCTACCGCTTCATCGATTAGTGCTTCGGGAGAGCGGTCTTCTTTAAGGTTCTGCCCGGATTTTACACCGTTATATTCCCCGCCGATATCTCCTACGTAGCCTCTTGCATATTGTACATCGGCCTGTTTTCCGAATCTTGCTTTAATTCCGTCCAAAGGCAGGGTTTCATATTTTACTTTTAAAGAGGAAGAACCACCGCCTACAGTCATGATCTTGATGGCATTTTCACCGATAACGGCTATTTTTTTGGCTTTATTAATATCAATCGGAAGTATATTTCCCTGATTTTTTAAGAGTACGATTCCTTCTTCACCGATTTCTTTAGCGACTGCTTTATGTTCTTCAGAAGCGATATTCCCGAAAGGCTTATTTCTGTTCATTGTCGTTTTGTAGGCAAGACGCAGCAGCCGTGTAACTTTATCGTCAAGCTCTTTGGTTCCGACTTTTCCTTCTTTAATTAATTTTAAATAAGGTTGCGCCAGATAATAGCTGTCATAAGCATTGGAATGGCCTTCAGATAAGCCGTTGGTCCAGCTCCCGAATTCTAGGTCGAGACCGTTGTGGATGGCTTGTTCTGTGTTGTTTACGGCACCCCAGTCAGAGACCACAACCCCTTTGTAATTCCACTCTTTTTTAAGGATGTCATTGAGGAGATACTTATTCTGGCTGGCGTATTGTCCTTTGTACATGTCGTAGGCTCCCATAATGGTCCATGAATCTCCCTCTGTTACGGCAGCTTTAAAAGGTGGCAGGTAAATTTCATATAACGTTCGGTCATCAACATTCACATTGCTGGTGTGACGGAACATTTCCTGGTTGTTTAAAGCAAAATGCTTAACGGAAGTGGCCACGCCGTTTGATTGTACTCCTTTGATATAAGGCACCACCATTTTTGATGTTAAAAATGGATCTTCTCCCATGTATTCGAAATTTCTTCCGTTGAGAGGTGTTCTGTAAATATTAACGCCAGGGCCGAGAAGAATATCTTTCTTTCTGTATCGGGCTTCTTCACCAAGAGCTTTCCCATAGTTCCAAGACATGTTTTTATTCCATGTGGCGGAAAGTGCGGTAAGGGCAGGGTAGGCAATGATGGAATCGTTGGTCCAGCCGGCCTGGTCCCATTCGTCCCACTTTACTTCAGAACGTACGCCGTGCGGTCCGTCCGTCGTCCAGAATTCCGGAATTCCCAGTCTTGGCACTCCTGGTGAGCTGAATTTGGATTGTGCATGCAGCATCGCAATCTTCTCCTCAAGGGTCATCCTTGATAAAGCATCCTGAATGCGCTGTTCTACAGGTTTGGATTCATCTAAATAAACAGGAACGGTCGTTGTATTCTGAGCCATATAGGAAGCGGAAATAAGAGTAAATAAACTTACAATGGCGGTTTTCTTTAACATAAAAAGCCTTTTTGATTAAAAACAAAAATAGCAAAATATTTTATTATCTCAAATTGAGAAAATGTAATTTTTCAAAATTGGTTATTTCTCACCACTAATCCGGACAAACAAAAAAGCATCATTCCAGGTTATGAAATGATGCCTTAATATAATAAAACAGAATCTATGTAAGCAAAGCTCTTGGATTGATAAGAATTATTTAAGCAAATCAGTTCCATCCTTTCACGGCACCACCTTTGAAAATATCAGCGGCTTTTTTCGCAACCTCATCCGATTCATAGGATTTCACGAATTTTTTCACGTTTTCAGCATTTTTGTTGTCCTGGCGGGTAACAATGACGTTTACGTACGGAGAATCTTTGTCTTCCCGGAAAACACCGTTTTTTTCGGCGTCCAGTCCGGCCTGGGTCGCAAAATTGTTATTAATGATAGCGATCACCACCTCATTGTCGTCCAATACGCGTGGTAATTGGGCCGCCTCAATTTCAAGGATTTTCAGATTTTTCGGGTTTTCGGTAATATCGGTAACTTTCGGAAGAAGACCGACTCCTTTTCTCAATTTTATCAGTCCGTTTTTCTGAAGCAGCAGCAGCGAGCGGCCGCCGTTCGTAGGGTCATTCGGAATTACGATTGTGTTGCCATCCTTCAGTTGGCCGATATTCCTGATCTTTTTGGAATAAGCCACGATAGGATACACGAAAGTATTGCCCACCGCCGCCAGCCGGTAGCCTCTCTGTTTCGACTGTTCCTGGAGGTAAGGAATGTGCTGGAAAGCATTGGCATCAATATCTCCGTTATTCAAAGCTTCATTGGGGACCACATAGTCATTGAAGGCAACCAGTTCTACATCAAGGCCGTATTTCTCTTTGGCTACCTTTTTGGCCATTTCCGCAATCTCCTGTTCCGGGCCGAAAGTGATCCCTACTCTGATGAAGTTGGGATCGTTATTCCTTCCCGGACGGCACGAGAATACCAGTAGTCCCGCCGCCAGTATGCCGAGTATTTTTGTTTTTATCATTGTTGAATTTTTTTTAAAGGTAAAAAAGCGAAAATCACGGAAAATATTAATCTCAGGGTATTCCGGAAATTCGCCCTTTACCATTTGTGACAAAGGATTACCATGTCACCACACTATTTCACATTCACATTATTGTTAAAATTTCTGCCCGTGTTTAAAATTAACGGTGATCAAACTTTTTGGACAGCCGGTCGCCTGAAAACTGGATCACAAATACAATAGCCACCAGCAGGGCGAGTACAAGATTCATGATGACGGCATTGTAGCCGATGTATCCGTACTGATAGCCGATCTGCCCCAGTCCGCCCGCGCCAACGGCGCCACCCATGGCAGAGTATCCCACAAGCGTTATCAGCGTTATGCTGGCATTATTGATCAATGAAGGAAGGGCTTCGGGAAGCAGTATTTTCCGGATGATCTGTAGCGGGCCCGCTCCCAATGCTCTTGCCGTTTCTATCAGACCGTACGGAACTTCCAGAAGGCTGTTTTCCACGAGTCTGGCAATAAATGGCGCAGCCCCGATGCTTAGCGGAACGAGAGCGGCATTCACCCCGATGGATGTACCGACGATTGTTCTTGTAAAAGGAATCATCCAGACAATCAGGATAATGAAAGGGATGGACCGGAAGATATTGACCAATACCGATAAGATCCTGTTGTACACGATATTTTCAAGAAGCTGTCCTTTCTTTGTCAGGAACAGCAGAATCCCTGTCGGCAGTCCGAGTACAAACCCGAAAAATCCTGAAATAAACGTCATATAAACCGTTTCCCAAGCTCCTTTCAACAGGAGGGCAATTTCTGTCACACTAAGCATAACCTCTTACTCTGTTTTGAATTTTGTTTTGATTTAAATAATAAATGGCCTGCTGATTTGCTTCTTCACCACCCTGTAGCTGAAGAAGGAGTTTGCCGAAGTTGGCGTCTCCGAGGTATTCTACATCGGCTTTCAGGAGTTTGTAGGGGATCTTGTATTTTTCGTACACGATGGACAGCAGTTCTTCCACCGAAATATCTTCGTTTACGTCTATTTCTACGAGAGGGAAAAGCCCTTCCTGAGGGTCTTTCTGTAATTTATTGTTGAGTTCCTGAGGTATAGTCATAGCACCTGGGTTTAAAAATTGTTTGATGATGGGATGATCTTTCTGTGAAACCAGTTCACGCAGATTTCCTTTAGCAATGAGTTTTCCTTTGTCGATCACGACCACGTGGTTGCAGATGTTGCGGATCACTTCCATTTCGTGGGTAATCAGAAGGATCGTAATACCCAGCCTCTGATTGATATCCCGGAGCAGTTCCAGGATCGACAGGGTCGTAGCCGGATCCAGTGCGCTGGTCGCCTCGTCACAGAGCAGCAGATACGGATCATTCGCAAGAGCCCTCGCGATAGCAACCCTCTGCTTCTGGCCACCGGACAGGCTTTTAGGGTAGTCATGAGCCTTGTCTTCAAGACCCACCCATCGCAGCATCTCGTTAACTTTCTCCGTTATCTGTATTTTGCTTAAACCGTCCAGCTCGAGAGGTAAAGCGATATTTTCCGAAACCGTTCTTGAGGAAAGCAGGTTGAAATGCTGAAAAATCATTCCTATTTTTTTTCTCTCCATTGCCAGTTCGCTGGAATCTAGTTTTGTGAAATCCTTTCCATTGATGACGATGGCACCTTCATCAGGTCTTTCCAGAAGATTTACCGTTCTGATCAGGGTGCTTTTTCCTGCCCCCGAAAAGCCGATAATTCCCACAATATCGCCTTTGCTCACGTCCAGGCTTACCTGATCCAGGGCTCTGAACGTCTGCTTTTTCTGATGGAAAGTTTTTGAAATATTTTTAATTGATATCATTTTTTCTTTAAATCTTAGATAAATAAAAAAGGCTTTACAACGTGGTAAAGCCTTTAAAATATGTCATATAAAAGTAAGGTCAGTCACCACAGGGTCCTATTGCAGGCATACAGCAATACATCATGGTATTGATGGTATGATTGATTTTAGAAATAGGTTTCTGACTGCTGTTCATTTTATAATCTTGTTACGGTTGCAAATATAGAATATAAATATCTATTAGTCTACTAAAAAAGTAGGCTTTTTCGTAAAATATTTTAAATTTTTATATAAGTAATTGATTTTTAGTAATTTTAATTTTGTTTTTTTTGATGTTTTTTTTTAATAATCTTCAATCCTTTATTTCAAATTCCGGGATTTTTATTTTTTCCTGCTTAAACTTGATTTATTAAACTAGTTAAATGCACTGCAATGATCAGCGGCCTACCTTTGTCATATAAAAATTAAAGAAAATGGACAATAGAATTTTAGGTCTGCACCATATCACTGCGATCGCAGACAACGCAAAAAGAAATTTAGATTTTTACACTCAGGTATTGGGCGTAAGGTTGGTAAAAAAAACGGTTAACTTTGATGATCCCGGAACCTACCATTTTTATTTTGGAAACGAGGAAGGAACACCAGGTACTATTTTAACCTTCTTTCCGTGGGAGGGAATAGGAAAGGGAACCAACGGAACAGGTCTAGCCACACACATCGGTTACTCAGTTCCGAAAGGAAGCCTGGATTTCTGGAAAGGTAGACTTCAGCAATTTAATGTTAATGTGGAAGAAAGTGAAATATTCGGTGAAAAACTGATCTCGTTTAAAGATCCGGACGGTCTTCAGCTACAATTTATAGAATCTTCTACAGATGACAGAAAAGTATGGACAACGGATGATATCAAAGAAGAAAATGCATTGAAAGGTTTTCATAATGTAACACTTACATTGAAAAAGGCAGAACCTACAATTAAAGTTTTAACGGATATTTTCGGTTATGAATTAAATAAACAGGAAGGTGAAAGATATCGTTTTGCAACGGATGCGATAGAAACAGCAAATATCGTTGACATTATCGAGAATGATAAATTATTAGCAGGAAGAAACGCTGCAGGAACCAACCACCACGTCGCTTTCAGAGTAAAGGATGATAATATTTTAATGGAATTCCGTGAAAAAGTTCTTTCTGCAGGCCTCAATATTACGCCTAAAATTGACAGGGATTACTTCTATTCACTTTATTTCCGTGAACCGGGCGGAGTTTTGTTCGAAATTGCAACAGACAATCCAGGATTCACAGTAGATGAACCGTTAAATGAATTGGGAACAAGCCTAAAGCTTCCAAAACAGCACGAAGGATTACGCGAAAAGATAGAAGAAGTATTGCCGAAGTTATCATAGGTCATCAGTCATTTTCAATAAACACAGTAATTTAGCAGTAGGCAGTAGGCAGTAGGCAGTAGGCAATAGGCAGTAGGCAGTAAGCAGTAGGCAGTAAATCAACTATTATCAACAAACAACCAAAAACAACATTATGGAAACAACGAAAGTAATTTTAGGAAACGTCAGAGGAGAGATACAACTTTTTTCAGACGACAACAAAGCAGGAAAAATGGATATATCGGTCATGGGAAACAAACTAACCGTTTATCACACTGAAGTTAGCGAAGAATACGCAGGAAAAGGCTTTGCCAAAATATTATTGGATAAGCTGGTTTCTTACGCCAGAGAGAATGATCTTAAAATTGTTCCGTTGTGTCCTTATGTTCATGCCCAGTTCAAAAGAAACCCGGAATTGTACAATGATGTCTGGTTTAAAGAAGAAAACTAAAAATTTTAATTAGCCTCAACCTCAACCTTAACCTTAACCTTAACCTTAATCTTAACCCCATGGCACTGATCACAGGACTTCACCACGTTACAGCCATTACCGGCGACGCACAGGAAAATATAGACTTTTATACCGGAGTATTAGGACTTCGGCTGGTAAAAAGAACCGTAAATTTTGATTATTCCGATGTCTATCATTTTTATTTTGGAGACGAATTTGGAACTCCCGGAACCATTATGACGACTTTTCCCTACGGAAAAGGACTGGTAAATGGAAGGCACGGTAAAGGAATGCTCAATACAACTGCGTTTTCCGTATCAATGGATGCGCTGGATTATTGGATGAACCGCCTGAATCAGTTTAACATTCCTTTTAAACAGCCCCAGCAAAGATTTTCAGATGAAGTTTTTATTTACCTCGAAGATTTTGACGGACTTGGTTTGGAACTGGTTTTTAACAATAAAGATGAACGTAAAGCATACGACAACCATTTTATCCCGAAAGATTTTGCCATTAAAGGAATTCATCATGTGGAAATCTGGTTAAATGCTTACGAAAGAACGGCCGCCCTTCTTACGACTCAGATGAATCATCAGCTTATCGCCGAAAGTTCAGACCGTTTCAGATATGCCGCTGAGGATGTACCCGGAAAATATGTAGATCTTGTCTGCACCCCGAATGCCCTTAAAGGCCTGGCAGGAAGAGGTACCCTACATCATGTTGCCTTTGCAACTCCTGATGCGCAAACCCAACTTGAAATGATCGAAAAACTGAATAAATTCGGACTGGAACATACCGAAGTAAAAGACCGCAAGTATTTCACATCCGTATATTTTAAAGAGCCTGGAGGTGTTTTATTTGAAATTGCCACTTCAGGACCTGGGTTTGATGTTGATGAGGAATTGGCATCCTTAGGTGAACATTTAAATCTTCCTCAACAGTTTGAAGAGAAAAGAGAACACTTGTTGGAAGTTCTCCCGAAATTTAATTATCCAACAGAAAAATACAGATAAATCATGGCCCATATTTTAGATATAAAAACAGCAGGAAAACCATTGAATGAAGCAGAAAAAGCTTTAATCATGATTCACGGAAGAGGCGGAAGCGCACAGGATATTCTGAGTTTATCACAATATTTAAATGTAAAAGACTATGCATTGCTTGCGCCTCAGGCCACCAAAGGAAGCTGGTATCCTTTTTCCTTTATCGCTCCGGTTGAACAAAACGAACCCTGGCTTTCTTCAGCAGTGGAAACCATTGGTAAAACCGTGGAAAAAGCTTTAGGTGAAGGAATTAAACCTGAAAATATTTACTTCTTCGGATTCTCACAGGGTGCCTGTCTTACGCTTGAGTTTTTAGCAAGAAATGCACAAAAGTTCGGGGGTGCTGCAGCCATCATCGGTGGGGTAATCGGAGAAAAGATCAACCGCGAAAACTATAAGGGAGATTTTGCCCAAACGCCTGTGTTCCTCGGAACCAGCAATCCCGATTTCCATGTGCCGGTAGAAAGGGTATATGCAACCGCCAATATTTTTCGCGAAATGAATGCTGATGTTACTGAAAAAGTTTACCAGAATTTCGGACATTCCATTAATCAGGAAGAAATAGAGCTGGCCAATTCACTGGTTTTTGTTTAAATATCAATGAAACTATTATTCTCTTTTTTATTTTAAATTGAAATGATCATGAAAATCACAAGGATATTTAGTGACGAAACCGGCGAATCTCATTTTGAAGATCTTGAAATTCCTTCAGTGGATCAGGGCGAAATAGGATTTTTATCCGAAGATTTAGAGGTTAAAAAATTACAGTTCAGAAAAGTTTCCGCAGATTATGACTACGATTTTCATCATGCTCCACAGAGACAGTACATCGTTCTTTTGGATGGAGGTGTGGAAATAGAAACATCCCTCGGTGAAATCCGCCAGTTCCGGACCGGTGAAATTCTTCTGGTAGAAGATACGACCGGAAAAGGCCATAAAACCAAAAACCTGGAAAAGCGAGAAAGAACCTCATTATTCATACATTTGTAATAAAAGGACCGCAAGATAATAGACGGATAGAAGATAGATATTGTAGTCGCTTATTTTACATTAATGATCTATTTTCTATTCGTCTGTCATCTATTTATTTCTTGTTTAATTGCATCGAATTTTCGATTTCAATACAAAAGAAAATTATAAAAATAAAAAAACCATGCACGAACAACTGCTTCTTATACTAGGTCTCCTCCTCATCGTCATGCTTCTCGTGATGCTGGCACAAAGAATCAGGATTGCTTACCCCATATTTCTGGTGCTGGCCGGATTAGGGATCAGCCTTATCCCGGGAGTTCCTGTCTTAAAATTAGATCCGGATATTATATTCCTGATTTTTCTCCCGCCGCTTTTATACGAAGCTGCCTGGTACACCTCATGGAATGACTTCTGGAAATGGAAAAGAACCATCGGACTATTAGCGTTCGGACTGGTTTTCCTGACATCACTGGTCGTGGCATTTGCTTCACAAGCTTTAATTCCAGGCTTTACACTGGCTATGGGATTTTTATTGGGTGGCATCGTTTCACCACCTGATGCTGTTGCTGCCACTACTGTTTTAAAAGGATTGAAAGTTCCCAAACGTACGGTTGCCATACTGGAAGGGGAGAGTCTGATCAACGACGCGTCATCACTTATTGTTTTTAGGTTTGCCCTGGCGGCAGTCATGACCGGCGTATTCTCTATACAGGAGGCGACCGGACAGTTTTTTCTTGTTGCAGGAATGGGTGTCGTCATTGGAATTGCAGGAGCCCATGTTTTTTATGCTATCCACCGGTTTCTGCCGACAACGCCGGCGATCGATGCGGCGCTTACCGTAATTACCCCCTATATTTTATTTCTGTCCGCAGAACATTTCCATTATTCAGGAGTGATGGCTGTCGTGAGTGGCGGTCTATTTATGTCATTCCGTGCACATGAAATATTTAAAACAGGAACCACAAGAGTCAATATGCTCGGCGTATGGAACACCCTTATTTTTGTAATGAATGCATTGGTATTTGTACTTATTGGCCTCGAACTCCCTGATATCATCGGCGGACTGGGAGAAACTTCTTTAATGGAAGGAATAAAATACGGACTTATCATCAGCGCGATTGTCATCATTGTAAGAATGCTCTGGATTTATCCCGTAGCACATATTCCGAGATGGCTCAGCAAAAATATCCGTAAAGATCCCACTCCGGGCTGGAAAAATCCCCTAATCATAGGTTGGGCAGGAATGAGAGGAGTCGTTTCCCTGGCAACGGCACTGTCTATTCCCGTTATGATGAATGAACAGTCAGAATTTCCCATGAGGAATTTAATTATTTTCATAACCTTTGTCGTGATCTTTGTCACCCTCGTTTTTCAGGGACTCACCCTTCCTTTAATTATTAAGCTCATTAAAATCGGTGAGATCGACCCTATTCAGCCCTCGCATGAACAGCAGGCGGGAATACAGATCAGGCTCGATAATCTGGCTCTCGGCAGACTTCACGAAAAATATCAGCCGAGTGTCAATACCAACAGCCTTGTAGA
>JBMDXW010000125.1:0-17596 GCA_048594965.1 Chryseobacterium sp. | reverse complement strand
TCCCGCCTGCTGATTTTCTTATCATCTTTAATATACTGATTGATTTTTGTTTTACAGGAAACAAATACTACAAAGACCAGTAAAAAGGAAATTTTTTGCATAAAAAAACAGAATTTCCGTAAAAATAAGAAATTCTGTCTTTATTCTACAAATGTAGAGTTGTTTTATTTTTAAGAAATTACATTTAATTCTTTTCCTACTTTTTCAAAAGCAGCAATGGCTTTATCAAGATGTTCTCTTGTATGCGCTGCAGACAGCTGAACCCTGATCCTTGCTTTCCCTTTCGGAACTACCGGATAGAAAAATCCGATTACATAGATTCCTTCATCCATCAGCTTTTCAGCCATTTTTTGGGCTAAAGGAGCATCATACAGCATCACCGGAACAATAGCAGCATCCCCGTCAGGAATATCGAACCCTTTCGACTTCATTTCCGTTCTGAAATATTCTGCGTTCTCCATAACCCGATCACGAAGAGAAGTATCTTCTGAAATCATGTCCAGCACTTTCAAAGCTGCCCCTACGATTCCCGGGGCTAAAGAATTTGAGAACAGATAAGGTCTTGATCGCTGTCTCAACATATCAATGATCTCTTTTTTACCCGAGGTAAATCCGCCCAAAGCTCCGCCCAAAGCTTTCCCAAGCGTTGATGTAATGATATCTACCCTGCCCATTACCTCGTTTGCTTCGTGTGTTCCACGGCCGGTTTTTCCGATAAAACCTGTAGCATGCGAGTCGTCAACCATTACCAATGCGTCATATTTATCCGCAAGGTCGCAAACCCCTTTCAGATCGGCAACAATCCCATCCATTGAGAAAACCCCGTCGGTAACGATGATTTTAAACCGGTGGTTTTTCTCAGAGGCAGCGATCAACTGTGCCTCCAGATCTTCCATATTGTTATTTTTATAACGGTATCTTGCAGCTTTACAGAGACGTACCCCGTCAATGATCGACGCGTGATTCAGTTCATCAGAGATAATAGCGTCTTCTTCTGTAAATAAAGGCTCAAAAACACCTCCGTTGGCATCAAAACAGGCAGCATACAAAATGGTGTCTTCAAGACCTAAAAATTCAGCAATTTTTTGTTCGAGCTGCTTGTGAATATCCTGAGTTCCGCAGATGAAACGAACCGAAGACATTCCATATCCATGAGAAGCGATCATCTCCTGAGAAGCTTTCATCACTTCCGGATGGTTGGATAATCCCAGATAATTGTTGGCACAGAAGTTCAGCAGTTTTTTTCCGTTGGCTTCTATTTCCGCGCTTTGCTGAGAAGTAATGATTCTTTCTCTTTTGTAAAGCCCATCGTTTTCAATACTTTGCAATTCGTTCTGTAGATTTTCAAGATATTTTTCAGAGATCATTTCTAATTATTTTTAAGATTCGCTAATTTAATAAAAAAAGCCGTTTCACCATGATGAAACGGCTGTGTATTTAAACTGATGGAAGTTATTTCTTTAAAAACTTCACACTCTTATCATTAATTTTAAAAATATAAGTCCCGGGAACCAATTCTGAAATACTGATTGGTTTTGCCGGCTGATAAGTCCCTTTTCTCACAAGCTTGCCATCGATAAAATAAATGGTAAAATCGGCTGCTCTGTCAATTCCTTTAATGTTTATTTCATTTCGGGCAGGATTTGGATATAACGCAAATTCGTCTTTAATAAGATCGGAAGTCGCGAGTGAATTATCCTGGGCAACGGTAGAATTTTTCTCGAGAATCTGATAATCATAATTAAACTCTACACTAGATACAGGAAAGCTTACGTTCTGTGTAAAATACTGGTTGTTCGAAGTATTATTTAAAGAAAAATAAGCGACCTGTCCTCCTGTTCCGTTTACTTTCACCGGTAAAGGCATTTCAAAAAAGCTTACGGTAGGGCTGCTTTGCGTTTGGGACGTTTTAATTGTGAGGGTACTTCCGGTTTGCTTCCAGCGGATGCTGTAGGTAGGATATCCCTGTCCGTAAATCCAGTCATTAAAAAATTCTGTAAAATCCTGCCCGGTGGAGGTTAACAATGACGCATTAAAATCCTGGGTTTTCACATAATTATATGCCAGTGCAGGCCTTGAATGATATTCTTTGATGGCCTGATAGAAAGCATTATCTCCCAAAATCCATTTCAGCATTCTCAGGACGTAGGCGCCCTTTCCGTAAGATAGCCTTCCGTTAAAGATCATGTTCACATTCTCCAAATCTGAATCAGCGACATAAACGCTTCCTCCAGGTAAGCTGGTGATATAATCTTTTTGACCTAAGAGGTAATTCCTGAACTCAATATTGGTCATTAAAAGTTTTTCGTTGGCGAGATGTTCCCCGAAAGTAGCAAAACCTTCGTTCAGCCAGATATCGTTCCAGGCACCGCAGGTTACTTTATCTCCAAACCATTGATGGGCAAGTTCGTGAGCGATAAGAGCCCGCCCCCAGGACCCCAGCGAAGACATGGTCTGGTGTTCCATTCCGCCGCCGGCCTGAAATTCCATATGCCCGTACTTTTCATTTCTGAACGGATAAGGTCCGAAATAGGTTTCAAAAGTATTCATTACCGTTTTTGTCCAGTCGATATTACTCATGCTGGTAGCGTTGGAGGCTGTGGAAGGAAATACGTAATTCACAAAAGGAAAAGGCGGATTACCCATGGTATCGTTCAGTTTGACAAAGTTGGTTACTGAAAGAGCAATGAGATAGGCAGCGGTAGGATACTGCGTTCTCCAGAAAGTGCGTTTCTGCCCGTTTCCCAAGATTGTTTCAGACATCAGCTTTCCATTAGAAGCCACATTGTACTGAGAAGGAGTGGTAACTTTTATGTCAAATCTTTCAATTTTATCATTCAAACTCTGTTTAGTAGGGAACCAGTCCTGGGCACCATAGGGCTCGCTCAATGTTGATAAAACAGCTGTTCCGCCCTGAGTTCCGTTGAAAAAAGCGTCGTTCATCGTAGATGGCTGACCGGAATAACTGATGGTCAGCGAATCCAGTACATTTGCCGGAATGGAAGATGCAAAATCAATCTTTACTTCTTTGGTACCCAACTGCTGAAAATTAAGAGTAGTGCCATGATACAGGACCTGCGAAACTGACATCTCATTGTCCAGATCAAAATAGATACTACTCATATTCTGGGTTGGCTTAAAATGTGAAGTTACGGATCCCGAAATATTGTAGACCGCCGGATCGATAGAGACATCCATCCTCTGATACTGCAGATCATAGTTAAGCGTGTTCGGATTAACGTTTCCGACATCCATTTTATTAGCAAAAGACTTCATTTCCTTTGCAATCAAACCTTTTTTTTCAAGGTTTCCATTCTGGGCATAAGCCTGAATTGCTACAAGGCCCAAGAACAAAAAATAAAATTTTCTCATATAGAACAGAAATTGTATCAAAGATACAAAAAAACCTCTCAATCAGTGATTGAAAGGTTTTCATATTAATTAAATTTTAATAATTTTATAAATCCAGCGCAGGCTCAAGAATTTTCTCCATTCTTCTCTTTACCATATCTACGGATCCTGCATAATTGTTCACCATCAGGGAGAAAACCAAAGTTTTCCCGGTATTGGTTTTCAGATATCCGGCTAGCGTTTTCACTTTGTTTAAGGTTCCTGTTTTGGCAAAAACCTGTCCGTTTCCGGTGCCATTGAACATTCTTTTCAGTGTTCCGGACTGGCCTCCTACCGGCAATGAATTCAAATAGGTCTTATAAAATTTTTCGTCCATCAGAGAGGTCAGGAACTTGGCCTGGGCAATCGGTGTCACATTATTGCTTCTTGAAAGTCCGCTTCCGTCGATATAATTCAGACCGATCATATCGAAACCTTGATTTTTCAGGTGTTCCGTTACCACTTTTCTTCCTGACTCCGTTGTCTGGTCACCGAGGCTCTGGAATCCTACCGTTTTCAGAAGTGCTTCAGCAAGGCCGTTGTCACTATGCTGGTTGGTGTAGAAGATAATATCGCTTAAGGTAGGTGATTTATATACCGAGATCATCTTCCTGCTTTCAGGATTGGCATCCGTCATTTTCGGCGTTACTTTTCCGGTAACGGGAATTCCGCTTTTCACCAAAGTGGTTCTAAAAGTATTGGCCAGATAAGCCGGTGCGTCCGGCAATTTTGTTGTTAAAATAGGTTCTCCCTCATATTTATCGGCATATACCATTTGATTGTTGTAGGGAGAAACATAGAAAAATTTCTTTTCCGCAGAGAAATTACCGGATTTCTTAACGATCAGTTTTTCATTGGCCGGGTTGATTTCACGTGTGGTTCCTGCCGGTAAATAGTAATTGTTGTTTTCCAACCAGACAACATTTTCCGGAAGCCTCGAAATATTGCCTTTGAAAAGCGCTGTCTGGATAATAATATCACCATTTACCTTTTTGATTCCTTCACGGGAAAGCCCTTCTTTAAAATCTGAAACGATATCCCGGTAAGCCCATGCTCCGCCTTTACTGGTACCCAGAGACGGATCTCCACTGCCTACGATATAAAGATTTCCGTTGAGAACTCCGTTTTCATCTACACTTCCCGAATATTCCAGCTGGGTATTCCAGCGGTAATTTTCACCCAACAGACTCATTGCTGTTTCGGTGGTTAATAATTTTGTGGTGGAAGCCGGAACCAACGGAGTGTTTTCATTATACGAAGAGATTACTTTCTTCGTTTTCGGGTCGTACACCACGAATCCCCACGTTGCGTTTTTCAGCACCGGATCGGTCATCATCGTGTTTACATTAATGTCTACAAGTTCTTTGGCTGACAAAACGGTTTTTTCTACCATCGAGGTGATGGGAGAAGGTAAGTTTAAGCCGCTGTTGTGATTGTCGTAAGCCTGAGAATATAGCACTGTAGATACGGTCGACTGGGCAAGAAAAAATCCTGAGGCCAGCACCGCAACACCTGAAATATACTTTCTGAAATTTACCATCTATTTTTTCATTTTGCTATAGTTTGGATAAATTAAAAATCAATGGGTTAAATTGAAAATTAAACAGCCAAACATATAATCAACGACCAAATGTAGAAAATATTGCTAAAAGTAGGTACCAGGTGCTCTTATAAAACCCTATAAAATTTGTTAAAAAATGTTAAAAATCAACAAATACATCTTTTTTAATGCTTTGGTATGCAGTAATTTCGTCAAATTCTTTGATACTTGCTAAAACCAGTTTTTTATATTCCTCATACTTTTTTCCTCTCGGAAGCTTGAGCATGATCTGAAACTGATAAAGGTTGTTGAGCCTTGCGATCTGTGCTTTTTCGGGCCCCAGAACACAGTCTTCGGGAAGATATTTTCTCAGAATCGATCCCAGGAACTGCGCCGCTCTGTTTGCTTTATCTTCTTTCCTGTGCTTCAGCTCGATCATGATTAGTTTTGTAAAGGGCGGATCATGGAATTTCTGGCGTTCCGTAAGAATATATTTATAAATCCTGGCGGGATTATTCATTTTAATCAGCTGAAAAACTGAATGCTCAGGATTAAACGTCTGGATCAGGATTTTCCCTTTTCCGGAAACCCTTCCCGCTCTTCCGGAAACCTGGGTGATGAGCTGATACGCCCTTTCTTCCGCCCGGAAATCCTGAACGTAGAGTAAAGAATCCGCTTTCGGAATAGCGACCAGTTCGATGTGATCGAAATCCAAGCCTTTGGAAATCATCTGAGTTCCGACCACGATATCGGTTTCCCGGTCTTCGATTTTTTCGTACAGCTTTTCGTAAGCAAACTTTTTCCGCATCGAATCTACGTCCATCCGGTCGACTTCGTTGTCTGGAAACAGCTTAGAAACCTCTTCGTGGATCTGTTCTACACCGACTCCCCTTTCATTCAGGTTTTCGGAATAACATTTCGGACAGGTTTTCGGTTTGGAAGCCCGCTGCCCGCAATAGTGGCATTTCATTTCATTGGCGGCCTTGTGATACGTCATTACCACATCACAATTGGAGCAGTAATTCACATATCCGCACGTCTCGCATTCCACCACGTTGGCGTAGCCCCGGCGGTTGTGAAGGACAATGGCCTGATTATGTTCTTCCAGCACTTTTTTCATCTCGTCAATCAGGCGCAGTGAAAAATTACCCGATACTTTTTTGGAATCCTGGGCTTCCTTGAAGTTGATGATTTCGTATTCCGGCAGGCTGACGTTGCCGAAGCGTTCTTCAAGAAAAATATATTTCATTTTGTCTTTCCGGGCATTGTAATAGCTTTCCACGGAAGGCGTTGCCGAGCCTAAAATCACATTAGCGCCATAAAAGTTCCCTAAAACAAGGGCCGCATCTTTTGCATTAAAATAAGGGGAAACTTCCCGTGGCCGGTATGCCGAGTCGTGCTCTTCATCAACCACAATCAGTCCCAAATTTTGGAACGGTAAAAACAGTGCGTTTCTTGTTGCGATCAGGATCCCGATATCATTCTGCCGGATTCTGCGCCATACTTCCACCCTTTCAAAATCAGTGAGTTTCTGATGATAAAAGCCGAGCTGGCGGCCGTATTTCTTTTCCAACCGCTGGGTGATCTGCTTGGTCAGCGATATTTCAGGAAGAAGGAACAGGACATTTTTGCCGCTGTTGATGCACTCTTCGATTTTCTCTAAATACAGATGGGTTTTCCCAGATGAAGTCACGCCGTGAAGCAGGACATTTTTTCCTTCTTCAAAGGCTTCATCGATTTCCGCCTTTGCTGTGTTCTGGGCTTCGGAAAGTTCTTCGAGTGCTTCAATTTCACCTTCATAGCTTTCCAGCCGGTCTTTCTGAACATAATATTCCTCCACCAGATTTTTATCGGCCAGAGCTTTAAAATGCGAGCTCCCGAAATAACCGTCTTCAAAAAGATCTGCTTTTTTAATGGCTACATCCGGATTCTCGGTCTGCAGTTCAAGGATTTGTAAAAAGAGTTCTTTTTGTTTTTTGGCTCTGCTGAGTTGCAGCAGAATATCGGTTAAATTCTGATTCTTTAAGACCTCATCATTAATACGGACATAGGCTACTTCCTTTGCTTTATATTTTTCTGCAATTTTTTCATCGATTTCTATGTACTGCAGATCAATCAGTGAATTGATGGTTTTGATGATCTCTTTTTTCGGGATAAAAGCTTCAATATCCGTTAAATTGATGAGCTGGCGTACTTCCAAAGCCTGGATAAGATACATTTCATTGACATCCAGGTTTTCAAAATCCACCGTAATATTGGGTTTCAGCTTTAGATAGGTCTCACTTTCCAGTTTTAAGGACGATGGAAAGGCAAAACGGTAAATCTCACCCAGCCCGCACAGATAATAATCCGAGAGCCAGTTCCAAAATTTAATCTGTTCTTCGGGAACAATCGGTTTATCGTCCAAAATACTGATGACTTCTTTCGCTACGAAATTTTCCGGAAGCCTGTCGTGCAGTTCAAAAACAATTCCCGTGTAAATTTTCTTTCCTCCAAAGGGTACCAGGACGCGCATTCCAACTTCAATACTGGAAATCAGGTCTTCGGGAACTTTATAGGTGAAAGATCCTTTTAAATTTAACGGTAAAACAATCTGGGCGTAATTCAAGGGAAATATTTAAAGTGTAAAATTAAAATTTTCCTTAGAGAAGTGCAATTTTTAAGGGAGGTAAATGGGCGGATTTGTCGGAGGTATTTTTTTTTAGGAAGCCGACTTATTTTAAACGCTACGGCTGCAAAGGATTTTTGAAAAGATACCTGCATTTAAACAAGTTTATAGAAAAAAATATATTTAATGTATAAAATAATGAACATAAAGCATATAAAATTAAACTTAATGCGTAGAAAACTAATCTTAATGCGTAGAAAACTAATCTTAAAGTATATTAAAGTACGCTTAAAGCATATTAAAGTACGCTTAAAGTATATTAAAATGAGCTTAAGGTATATAAAAGTAAGTCTTAAGTTTATTTTTAATGCAAAAATCATTGATTTTTCCTCCATAAAAACGGATCTTCTGTAAAGAATATCTGAAAACAGGGTAAATAAGTTTAAACAAGTTTTAAATTTTATTGGAAATAAGTTTTTCAAACGCGACGCTTACAAGGATTTTTTTTAAAGTATTGACAAAATGTAAAACAACGGCAGACTACCCTAGCCCGGATAGAAACGGTTACCCCACAGCAAGCGCCGGACCTGGCGGCTGTGCGAGGAGTATGAGTGGATAGCCGGATTAAGCTCCTGAAAAACAAAACCTGTAATAAGGCTGGTTTTGCCTTATAACTCTTAAACTTTGTAAATTTTGAACTTTGACAAAGTGGGGTTAAAATAGGAATTCCGTTAATTCATACCAGACTGCCGAAGTAAAAAGCCCGATGATGATGCTGAACCCGATGGTGAGGTTGGTAAGTTTTGTATTTAACCTGAATTGTTCTGCGATGATGCTTGATGTGAGAACGGTCGGCATAGCGGCCTCAAAAATGGTTATTTTTGCAATATTTCCTTTAATACCTAATAAAAGTGCGAAGGCGAGGGTGAGGGCCGGCGCCAGAATAAGTTTATAGAGCATGGATACAGACATTTGCGGGATGAGTTTTTTCCAGCCGTTGAATTTCAGCTGTAATCCGACCGAGAATAGAGCCAGCGGACTGACGGTCGCAGCAAGTTTATCAAAAACAGGTCCTGCCCAGGTAAAATCGATAAACTGAGAAAGAAGCAATGCGGCAACGCATCCGATGAGCGGCGGAAAAGTAGCGAGCCTCTTGAGGATAAATTTTGCACTTACCTTTCCGGATGTGCTTCCGCCTTTTACAGCCGCAATAATTCCCAATGTGGATAACGCAAAAAACATGGTCTGGTCACAAATCACGGCGATACTCAATAAACCTTCACCGTAAAAAGCCGAAACGAGAGGAAACCCGATAAATGAAGTATTGCTGTAGCTGCTTATGAGTTCCATGGTACTTCTGGATCTTCTTGAATAGCCTTTCGCCTTACTGTAGAACATGACGAACAGAAAGCCGACCACCGATATCATGAACGTCGCGGCGATGGGGAAAAGCATTTCCAGCGTCCAGTGTATTTTGGGGAGATATTTAAAAGATACGGCCGGCAGGGCAAGATAGAGAATCCATGTATTGATTCCTTTATGGGCATCCGGATGGATCGATTTTGTTGCTTTCAACACCATTCCTGCCAGAATACAGACCGCAATCAGAACAAAATTTACCATGATTTGAAATTATGGTGCAAATTTACGGATTCATCGTATCCCAAAGGCTCATTACTTCAATTTTTTCCAGAGGTTTTGATAGTTTAATTCTCTTTGAAGTTCCGGGAAGTAAATCGAAAAAATTGTCACTGAAATGGGTATCGCCAATCAAATACACATCTTTCGCCAACACATCCGTAGAAACTTCAATTTCTGTAACAGAGATTTTCCTGATCTGAATATTTGGTTTTGTAAGCTTTAAATCTTTCGGTTTTGAGAAGAAATAATTGCTTTCCGTAATAATGTTATCTTTTTCGTCTCTCAACATTAAATGTAAAAAAAGTTCATTCCTGTCTTCATCTCCTATGATTTCTTCCAGTGAAAAAGAATCAAAATTTAATATTCCATTGGATTCCAAGGTTTTGATTTCTGCCGTTCCTCCTGAACCTTTTTTCTCACCATTAAGTTTTAGAATATCAAAATCTAACGATACGTTCTCGAATGTTTTCAGCTCATCATTAATGACATAAAAGTTTAAAACCTCATCTTTCTCTTCCGGCAAAATTATCTGATTTTCAAAGCTTCTTTTTATCTGATAATGCAACGCTTTCCAGTTTCCCAGGTAATCAATCGACGACCACGAAACTACAGGCCAGCAATCATTCAACTGCCAGTACAGCGTTCCCATATTGTAAGGTTTTGCGCGACGGTGAGCTTCAATGGCCATCTGCATTCCACGTGCCTGAAGCAGTTGGGAAACATAATTGTATTTCACAAAATCTGTCGGAACTTTATAATCCCGTTTCATATAATTTTCGATGATTTCCCAGCCTCTGGAATGTTTTTCGTGTGCTTTAATAGTTCCGTTTTGTAAACTCAAATCCGGCTTTCCCGAAAACATTGATTTTGTAGTTTCTAAGGTCGGCATTCCCTGAAAACCATATTCAGATGCAAAGCGCGGAACTTTTTCGTTATATATTTCGAAAGGCTGTTCGCCCCACCAAACGCCCCAGTAATGAGAATCTCCCTCGGTTAAACTTTCTTTATGTCCCCAGCCGATGGATGGTGAGCTCGGCCAGTAGATCTGTTTATCAGCCGTTGCATATTTTTTGATGGCCCCGGGGATCACCTCATGGAAAATGGTTCTGTAATCTTTCCAGACCTGTAGCGAATCGTCTTTTGAATAGTTGAACTGCTTTTGATAACCCCAATTGACGATGGCTTCATCAATTTCGTTGTTTCCGCACCAAAGAGCCAGTGAAGGGTGGTTCTGAAGCCTTTCGATCTGATCTTTGACTTCCAGTTCCACATTTTTCTGAAAGTTTTCGTCTGCGGGATAAAAGCTTCCGGCAAACATAAAATCCTGCCATACCAGGATGCCGTTTTCATCACAGGCTTTGTAAAATTCATCGTCTTCATAGATTCCGCCGCCCCAAATCCTAATCATATTCATGTGCGCTTCTTTGCAATCACGGATCAGCTTCCGGTACTTTTCTTTGGTTATTTGTGGTGAAAAGCTATCGCCGGGAATCCAGTTTGTCCCTTTGGCGTACATAGGCTGACCGTTTACTTTAAAATAAAACGATTTTCCTTTGGCATCCTTATCCTGTACCAGTTCTACCGTTCTCAATCCGATCCGTTCTGTTTTCTCGCATATGAGTTTTGTCTCTTTTTGTATGCTGATTTTTATATTGTAGAGATTTGGTTCCCCCCATCCATTGGGCTGCCATAGCCTCGGATTCTGAATCTGATACGGAACTAAAATCGTATTGGGTCCCTGTTTCAGAGAAAAAGTATGCGCATTACCGTTCACCGCAACAGTGTACTTTCCGCCTTTCTCTGTAAAAATTTCGGTGTGGATGGCCATCTCTTCTTTTTTATAAGTTATTTTTAACTGCTCGATCTTCACGGCTTCCAGTTTAGCCTGATTCCAGAAACTGAGTCTGACGTCTTTCCAGATTCCTGCTGTCACCAATCTCGGCCCCCAATCCCAACCAAACTGATACTGCGCTTTACGCACGAAGCTTCTCGGTGATTCCGGAAGGGTGAAAGGAATTTTTTTGGCTAATTCTTTTCCAACATTAACGGCTGATTTAAATTTCACATGAAGAATGTTTTCACCCTGTTTTACATAAGGTTTAACCGGAATGGTCCATTTCCTGAACATATTGTCCGTTTTCTTCAGCAGTTTTCCATTCAGATAAATTTCAGCAAAAGTATCCAGTCCGTCGAAAACCAGATCAATATGCTGGTTCTCCAGGTCTGTAGCAGAAACGGTAAACTGAGTCTGATAATCCCAGTCTTCATTTTCTACCCATTGCACTTTTTTTTCGTTTTCGTCTTTGTAAGGATCAGGAATCATATTGTTGTTCATCAGATCCAGATGAGCGGTTCCCGGAACGGTGGCTGTCAACCAATTATTTTCTTTTGAATTTTTAAACTGCCAATTTCGGGAAGCCAAAGAGCGTTCCGAAGTCTGGCCGCTGATCAGAAGCTGAATGAAAAGAAAGGAAAAAAATAAAATTTTGTTCATTATAAATTGTTTACAACCCTGTGGATTCCATGTTTTATAAGTAATGTATTAAAATTAATCAAAAGTCCGAGTTTCATATGGGCTAATTTCAAATACGTTAACAATTGAGCCTGAAATATGGGATGTATTTCTAAAACCGATTTTATTTCAACAATTACTTTGCCTTCGATGACAAGATCTATTTCATAGGCATTTTCGATTATTACATCTTTGTATATAAGGGGTAACACAACCTGTTGTTGTACATCAAGGCCCAACTGTTTTAATTCATAAAGCAGAGCAATTTCATAAGTATTCTCTAATAGACCAACCCCTAAACTTCGGTGTACTTCCAGTGCGGCTCCAATAATTTTGTAAGATAATTCGTTTTCTGTCATATGTGTATTTTATTTAACGCAAAGGCTTATTTTCTCTGTGTATAAAGTAAGGAAGCAAAGAATGGATCAGCAAGCTGATCTTATGAAGCGCAGCGCCTTATCCGTACGCTTCATCTGCGGCTTTGCCGCATGCTTTGCCCGCTTAAAAAACGCTGCCATACAAATAAAACTTTGCGTTTAATTAATTTGCGGGTATTTTTCAAAATTACAAATTCCTTTAAATGGAAAATTCATTTCTGTCACACGCATGGTATTTTATTTAACGCAAAGTTTTCTTCTTTTTCATGTATAATTTGAGGAAGCAAAGAATGGATCAGCAAGCTGATCTGATGAAGCGCAGCGCCTTATCCGTACGCTTCATCAGCGGCTTTGCCGCATGCTTTGCCCGCTTAAAATACGCTGCCATACAAATAAAACTTTGCGTTTAATTAAATTCCTTACTTATTTTTCAAAGCTACGACCTCTTCTGGACTGGCGAAAGCTCCGCCATCGATGATCGCAGACGAATGGAAATACTGTGCTTTTGTATATTCTCTGATTTCTTCAATATTCGTCGAGCGCAGGCCGCCGCCGACCAGGATTTCAATTCTTCCGGCTGATAATTCCACAAGTTTTCTAAGGTTTTCTTTTCCTTCGGAGACATTGGGTTTCTGCCCGGAAGTAAGAATCGTGTTGAATCCGCAGGCGATTACTTTTTCCAGCGACTGTTCCAGATCTCCGGCACGGTCGAAGGCCCGGTGAAAAGTGCATGGATAAGGTTCGGCAAGTTGAACCAGCTGCGTATTCCGATCAACATTGACCTCATCGTTTTCATCCAAAATCCCGAAAACGAATCCATTGACGTTTAATGATTTTAAACGGGTCAGGTCGGATTTCATCTGCTCGAATTCCTCATCGGAATAGGTAAAATCACCCCCTCGCGGACGGATCATCACAAACATCGGAATATTTATTTTTTCACGCAGTTGTTTAACGGTTTCAAAATCCGGGGTAGTTCCGCCTTCGCTCAATCCGTCACAAAGTTCGATCCTGTCGGCTCCGTTTTCAAAAGCGGTGATCGCGGATTCCGGGTTGAAACAGGCTATTTCTATTTTTGACATTTAATGTTGATTTAATTTAATTCTATTATTCCGTCGATTAGAAATTTATCATTCTCTTTTATAACTTTGATATTCCTGCGGTATTTTGCTTTAAAACCATCGTCAGCTAAAATCACATTGAAAGTGTAAACATTGAGCAATGCTGTTTGTACTTCACATTTTCTTACTTCAACATTTATCCAATCCTGGGCGGAAATAAGAAATCCTGTGTTTATTCCGGCAAAATTTGTATCGTAATCGTTTTCCCACTTTTCCTTAAATTTCTTTAATGTGAGACCACCATTTAAATCGACGTTTGTAGCGTCTGTTTTAAATTCATAATATTTTTTAGTGGTCATATCTCTCATTATTTTATCCTGTTCGGAAATGTCAGCTTTAAAATATTCAGCGATACTTTTCTCCAGCCATCTCTTTACCTCTTCTGCGCCTGCATTATTCTGTACCACCACTTCTTCAAATGAAAATTCTTCCGATTTAACATTCTCTTTCACAGTATTCTGACAACTGAAAATAAAAAATAAAGAAGGAATAAATAAATTCTTCATGGCCTCTAATTTTATTTCAACGCAAATCCGGGTCTTTCCAGACGGTTTCCTTTCTGGTCGTGTACGGCAAAGCTAAATCCGTCCTGGATGCAGTAAGAACCGTATTCCCCTTTCTTATTGAGGGCGATAAAACCGACCTGGATGTCTTTCAGGTTTTTATTTCTTCGTTTGGTAATCTGTACAATCCTTTCTACGGCTTCTTTGCACGCCTGCTGCGGTGTTCTCCCCTGGCGCATCAGCTCCACCACCAGATGGGTACCAACGGTTCTGATCACTTCTTCACCATGACCGGTTGCCGTGGCTGCCCCGACTTCATTGTCCACAAACAAACCGGCTCCGATAATCGGGGAATCGCCTACCCGGCCGTGCATTTTAAAGGCCATTCCGCTGGTGGTGCAGGCTCCGGAAAGGTTTCCCTGGGCATCCAAGGCAATCATCCCGATGGTATCATGGTTTTCAATGTTGACGATTGGCATGTACTTGCTGTCTTTCAGCCAGTCTTTCCATTCTTTTTCAGATTCCGGAGTGAGCAGGTTTTCTTTTTTAAATCCCTGAGAAACGGCAAACTGCAAAGCTCCGTCGCCGACCAGCATCACGTGTGGTGTTTTTTCCATGACGGCACGGGCTACGGAAATCGGGTTTTTGATATTTTCGAGGCACGCAACCGAACCGATGTTGTAGTTTTCATCCATAATGCAGGCATCCAGCGTTACCCTGCCGTCCCTGTCCGGACGTCCGCCATATCCTACGCTTCTTTCCGTAGGATCATCCTCTACCAGACGGACTCCTCTTTCCACAGCGTCCAATGCTTTGCCGCCGCTGCCTAATGTCTTCCAGGCTTCTTCGTTGGCTCTCAGCCCGAAATCCCAGGTAGAAAGAACGATAGGTTTATTGATGGCTTTATTGTTATTCTGAGACCTTTCTCCTGCAAATACTTCCAATGGATTTACAGTGAGCGCCAGTGAAGCGATTGCCGATTTTTTCAGGAATTTCCTCCTACTTTGCATATCTGATTTATTTGGCCCCAAATTAAGGATTTTCCTGTTGGTGCGAAATAAAAAGCAATAGATTTCTATCGCCAGATAAATGATTTTTGGATCAATGAGGAAGTTTTTCTCTGAAATAACCGTAGATCCAGGTTCCCAAGACTGCACTGAGCAAAGTAACCGCTACTGCAAACGCTCCCGTTCCGATCTGGGCAAACAGCGGTCCGGGGCAGGCTCCGGTAATGGCCCAGCCGAATCCGAAGATCAGTCCGCCATAGATCTGCCCTTTATTGAATTTCTTCGGGGCGATGCGTATTTTTTCTCCGCCGATGGTTTTGATATTGAATCTCTTAATGAGGAAAACCGAGATCATCCCTGTAAGAACGGCACTCCCGATAACTCCGTACATATGGAAAGACTGAAGGCGGAACATTTCCTGGATCCTGAACCAGCTGATGATCTCTGCCTTTACAAATAGGATTCCGAATACAATTCCTGTGATCAGGTATTTCAGCTGGTGATACCATTTCTGCTGAAGCTGGTTCTCACGACTACAGTTGCTGTCCTGCTGAAGCTGTTTTGTTGTTTTCATTTTAAATAAATTAGAGTGAAAGGATGAGCGGCAAAATCAGATTTGCCATCAGAAAACCTCCGGCCATAAAACAAATGGTAGCGACCAAGGAAGGCCACTGCAGGTTGGAAAGCCCCATGATGGCGTGGCCGCTGGTACATCCTCCTGCATACCGTGTCCCGAAACCCACCAGAAATCCGCCGACCACCATGGTAATGAATCCTCTCAGTGTAAAAAGGCTTGCAAAATTCATAAGCTGTGTGGGAACGAGATGGCTGTAATCCGTAATTGCGTAAGCTGCCAATTCGGCTTTCAGATTAGGATTGACGGATATAACTCCAGGGTTCATCAAAAACATGGAAGCAATGATCCCGCCGAGGAAAATTCCGAACACGAAAAAAAGATTCCAGGCTTCTTTTTTCCAGTCGTATCTGAAAAAGCTTACGTTCGCAGGAATGCAGGCTGCACAGATATGCCTTAATGAAGAGCTGATTCCGAAAGATTTATTTCCCAGAATAAGCAGGGCAGGTACAGTAAGGCCGATCAGCGGGCCTGCAACATACCACGGCCAGGGTTCTTTTATGATTTCCAACATGGGTTTATTTTTTAAAATTGTTCAAATTTAACGTGAATTCCAATCCTATTCAACTAATATTTAACTCTGTAATTAATTTAAAATAAGAAGTATGTTAATTCAGTCCGGATTTTAGATAAAATCTTTTTAACCGAATAATAAATTGTTCTACCTGGTAATGAAGACTTTGGATCGTATTTCTGTCAAGAGAAACTTCCCGCATCCGGCATCCCTCTTCCAAGTTGTTGATGATGGTTTTTCTTCGGGTTTATGCTAGATTGAGTTGTTGTTTGATGATACCGTTTCTAGATGATTATTTCAGTGTTTTATTCTGGCAGACAAAATCGCTTACCGGAACTTCAGCCCGGGCAATGGCACTTAACCCCCCTTCGATTTCCGTGAAATTCCTGTAGCCTCTTGCCTGGAGAATGCTTGCCGCCATCATGCTTCTGTAGCCTCCGGCACAATGCAGGTAAAAATGTTTCTCCGAATCCATGCTGATGATCCACTGATTGAGGTAAGCCAACGGCCGGTTGTACGCTCCGTCCACATGCTCCGCCTGATATTCGCTTTCCTTTCTAACGTCGATCACCGTGATTTCTTTTCCCCTGATCTCTTTTTCAAATTGCCATGCAGAAATCCGGTTGACAGTATCCATTTCCCTTCCGCTGTCGGCCCATGCCTTGAAACCGCCATCCAGAAATCCCAGGATGTTGTCGAAGCCCACCCTGCTAAGCCTGGTCACCGTTTCTTCTTCTTCATTTTCACCGGTAACCAGCAGGATCGGCTGTTGCACGTCAACGATCAAAGCGCCGACCCATGGGGCAAAATCACCGTCCAGACCGATGTTGACGGATTGCGGAATAAACCCTTTGGCAAAATCTCCGTTGCTTCTAACATCGAGGATCAGCGCTCCTGAATGGTCTGCCGCTGCTTCAAATTCTTCCGGGGAAAGTGCCTGTAAACCGTTTGACAGCACCTCATCGAAACTGCCGTACCCTTTTTTGTTCAGATCGACATTCATCCCGAAGTAAGCCGGCGGAGGCAAAAGCCCGTCCGTAACCCCTTTAATGAAACTTTCCTTATCGCTCTGGTTGAGGGCATAATTTGTTTTCTTCTGATTTCCCAATGAATCCGTCGTTTCCTTCTGCATATTTTTTCCGCAGGCCGAACCTGCTCCATGCGCAGGATAAACGGTGATGCCGTCATCCAAAGGCAAAATTCTACGGTATAAACTATCATAAAGCAAACCTGCCAGTTCTTCCTGCGTCATTTCCGCTGCCTTCTGAGCCAGATCCGGACGTCCTACGTCGCCTAAAAACAAAGTATCCCCGCTGAAGAGTGCCATTTCCTTTTCATTTTCATCGATCAGGAGAAAACATGAACTTTCCATGGTGTGGCCGGGTGTGTGAAGTACTTTTAATTTAATATTCCCTATTTCGAAAATCTGGCCGTCTTCTGCAATAATGGCTTCAAATTCCGGGTTTGCTGTAGGTCCATAAACAATCGGTGCTTTTGCTTTTTTACTTAAATCCAGATGTCCGCTTACAAAATCAGCATGGAAGTGCGTTTCAAAAATATATTTCAGCGTGACGTTGTCTTTCTGCAGCCGTTCAAGGTACGGCCGGGTTTCCCGCAGGGGATCGATAATCACTGCTTCCCCATTCGATACGATATAATAGGCTCCCTGGGCGAGACATCCCGTATAAATCTGTTCTATTTTCATTTTTATGGTTTTTAAATGTTAATTATTCTTTTATCTGATCCAAA
>JBMDXW010000124.1:0-18661 GCA_048594965.1 Chryseobacterium sp. | reverse complement strand
TTTCAATAACTTCTACAGATTTTTTTTGTAAGCTTATGATGTTAGCTTCAGCCCCTTTTTTTGTAGACCCTTTAATTACGACACCTTCGATTTTCTTTTCAGATTTTGCAGTGTCTTTTTTGGTTTCTTGAGCGTAAAGTACAGTTCCCGATGTAGATAAAAACAAAACTGCGATACTCAGTTTTCTAAAATTCATTTCTTTTTTACTATATTCTTTCGGTGCAAAGGAAGAAAGAAAAGACCGGGTAAATGGTTTAGCAAAATTTAATTTTTTCTTAACTAAACATTAAGAAAAAGATATTATTGTTAACTTTATGTGAACGATGTTCCTTTTGTTAAACTGTGATTAAAATATTATTAACTTTGACGCGTAAAAATTAGAAATGAACCAAAAGAAAATCCTCTTAATAGACGATGAACTGGATATTTTAGAGATTCTGTCTTACAATTTAGAAAAGGAAGGTTATGATATCTTTACCGCAACCAATGGCAATGAAGGTATTGAAAAAGCCAAGGAAATTGTCCCTGATCTTATCCTGTTAGATGTGATGATGCCCGAAAAAGACGGTATCGAAACTTGTCAGGAACTTCGAAAAGTTAAGGAACTTCAGAAAACACTGATTGTCTTTCTTTCCGCAAGAAGCGAAGAATTCTCACAGCTCGCAGGTTTCCAGGCAGGGGCCAACGATTACGTTGTGAAGCTCATCAAACCGAAAATCCTTATTTCAAAAGTGAATGCTTTATTACAGCTTACTTCCCAGGTTTCCGACAACTCCAAGCTTATTGAGATCGGTGATCTTGTGATTGATAAAGACAATTTCAGGGTGTCAAAAAGCGGCCAGCAGTTTTTGCTTCCCAAAAAAGAATTTGATCTTCTTTATTTACTGGCTTCCAATACGGAAAAAGTATTCAAAAGGGAAGAAATCCTTGAAAAAGTCTGGGGAAATGATGTCATTGTGGGAGAAAGAACCATCGATGTACATATCCGGAGACTTAGGGAAAAGCTTGGTATTAATACCATTCAGACATTAAAAGGAATTGGGTATAAACTTATCGTTTAGTACTCAGTTTCAATTTCCTATCTTTACATCAACCAACAAAAAAATGTAAAATTGAAATTTTACAGACTTACCCTCGTCGCCTCTTGTCTTCTGACATTGGTGATGTTTCTTTTAGTAATCACCTTCGATTCGCTAAAAGATCTCTATTACGATACCCCTTTCTTTAATGTAGGGCTCTTCATCTGCCTTATTGTTATTTTTATCATTAATTATATTGTCCTGGAGCTGCTCTTCAATTATTACGGAAAGAAGCAGGTGCGTGGCTTATCACAGCTTCTGCCTCAGGAAATTGTGAGTAATGACCATGAAAATATTACCATTAAAGAATTAGGAGAACGATTTTCAGACCTCAATCAGCAGAAAGTCACAGAGCTTGATATGATGAAAGAAATGGAAAGCTACCGGAAAGAATATATCGGAAATGTTTCTCACGAACTTAAAACGCCGCTGTTTTCTATCCAGGGATATGTGGAAACCCTGCGTGACGGAGGAGTTGATAATCTTACCATCCGCGATAAATATCTGGAGCGAATCGATAAATCGGTAGAAAGGCTCATCGCTATCGTTACCGATCTTGACATGATCAACAGGCTGGAAGCAGGTGAGATAAACCTTACCGTTTCTAAATTTGACGTCAATTTACTGATCAAGGAAATTTTTGACCTTCTCGACCTCGAAGCCGAGAAACATAATGCTTCCATGCAGATTCAGACCCTGCATCCTCAGATTTTTGTGGAAGCAGACAAACAGAAGATCTCCCAGGTCTTCATCAACCTTATCTCCAATGCGATCCACTACGCCAACAGACAGGAAGCCAAAGTCGTCGTAAAAACCAGTGTTCTGAAAAATAAAGTGCTGATCGAAGTGATCGACAACGGAATGGGAATCAAATCCGAAAGCCTTCCGAGAATTTTTGAAAGATTCTACCGCGTGGAAACAAGCCGCAGCAGGAGGGAAGGAGGCTCAGGATTAGGACTCGCGATTGTAAAGCATATCCTCGAAGCCCACAACGAAAATATTACCGTCGAAAGTGTATATCTCGAAGGTACAAAATTCAGTTTTATGCTTGAAAAAAGTAAATAATTGCTGCAAAATGTAAGAAAAAAAAATAATTTAAAAAATCCTGAAATATTTTTTTGTCACCTCTCATTTATTTTATATTTGCAACAGAGATTTATCATAATAATAAAGGTAAAAAGTAATTTTAAAACTGATGGTTTACAAAATCCGCGTAATATTAGATGCGAAAGAAGATATTTTCCGGGATATCGAAGTTAAAGGAAAACAGACGCTATGGAACTTACACTTAGGAATTAAAAGCGCGTTCAGCTTGCAGGGAGATGAGCTGTCTGCTTTTAATCTGCTGGAAGAAGACGGAACGATCGTAAAAAGTGTTCCGTTGGAAGACATGAGTGATGATGGCGACGGAGAGATTATGTCGGATGTATACATCGATGAAGCTTTCGAAAATGCCGGTGACAAAGCCCAATTCCAGTACGGACTTCTTGATCTTTGGGAATTTTTCTGCGAACTGGTAGAAATCATTGACGAAACCAAAGGTGTAAATTACCCGATCACCGTCTACAGATTCGGAAACGTCCCTCTAAAAGCACCAAGTAAAAGCGGAACCGGAGGATCCAAAAAGAAATCTGCAATGCCTTTGATGGAAGATGATTTCGGATTTGAAGATGATTTTGCGGTAACCGGCAATTTTGCAGATGACGACGACGAAAATTTTGATGACGAGGAAGAAGAAGATTACAACGATGATGTTTTCGATGATGAAGATGACAACGATGACGAAAGATAATCCTGAACAATAAAAAATATACGGCCCTGAATGAAAATTCGGGGCTTTTTTGATCATCAGAATATCAATAAAATCAGTCAAATTCATCATTCCTGTTTGTAGCTATTTCCCGCTTTCTGCTGTATCTTTTTTTGCCTTGCTTTTCCCGCTTCAAAAAAAAGGATGCCGCGGCAATCGGGGCTAGGGTAGAGGACATCCTCAGAATTTTGGAACCCGATTCTCAATCCCGGCAAGTCTTCATACAATCAAGATCCCGACACAGATATATTATTCCAAAGCAAATTTTTATTTTTACCATATTTCTTTATCTTTACTATCAATTTTTAACATCAACATTAAAAAAAACGACAAATGGAACAGAAAATACACCAGGGCAGAAACATCAAACGGTTCAGGGAAATGCTCGGGATCAAACAGGAAGCCATGGCGTTCGATCTTGGTGAAGACTGGAATCAGAAGAAAATTTCCCTCCTGGAACAGAAAGCAGAGGTAGAAGAAGCCTTGCTGCAAAAGATTTCGGAAGTCCTGAAAATCCCTGTAGAGGCATTTAAGAATTTTGATGAAGAGCAGGCAGTAACTATTATTTCTAATACTTTCGGCGAAAATGCTTTCAACAATTCTTTCAACTATGGAACGATCAATTTTCATCCTGTAGAAAAAATTATTCAGCTCCACGAAGAAAAAATCGCGCTTTACGAAAGAATGCTGAAAGAAAAAGATGAGATGCTGGCAAAGCTACAGCAACTCATTCAGAAATAGCTTATAGAGCATATTCCCACAGATCGATGATTCAATGAAAATCATCGATTTTTTTATTCTCCTGTATTTTTATGCATTAATTGGGTTTCATCCAGAAGTTTAAATCTCCCTCCAATAAAGATCAAAGATTTTTTAAAACTATTGTGAGCTTACTCAGCATAATTGATCCCTCTTTAATATCCGGTTTCATAATCTTTTATTCCTTTTGTGGTTTAAAAGTTCGGGTTCATGTGAAAAATCCTTCACGGTACTTTTCATAAAATTCATCTTCCATATTTTCCCTTTTTACGATCACAATTCCTATTTTTGTTAAAAGAGAATTAATGAAAAAATTAATTTTAATAGCGATAATGGGCTTGGGAATCATTTCCTGTGCCACTCAAAATACCACGAAGAAGATGACGGATCTACCCAAAGACTGGAAACACACCACCAATATTTATGAAGTCAACGTAAGACAATATACCAAAGAAGGAACCTTCAGGGCATTTGAAAAAGAAATGCCGAGACTAAAATCCATGGGCATAAAAACGTTATGGTTCATGCCGGTTACCCCCATTGCCCAGCTGAATAAGAAAGGAAGCCTTGGGAGCCAGTATGCCGCCGCTGACTACACATCAATCAACCCGGAATTCGGAACGATGAATGACTTCAAGCACATGGTAAACGAAGCGCACCGCCTCGGATTCAAAGTTATCATCGACTGGGTGGCCAACCACACCGGCTGGGATCATGTATGGACAAAAACACACCCCGAATTTTATCTGAAGGATCCGGACGGCAGTTTCCACCGCGCGTCTGGAATGGATGATATCATCGAACTGGATTATAAAAATCAGGAAATGCGTCTTGCGATGATCGATGCCATGAAATTCTGGGTCAGGGAAACCGGGATCGACGGCTTCCGCTGTGACCTGGCTTCGTGGGTAGAAGTGGATTTCTGGCAACAGGCCAGACCGGAAGTGGAAAAAATAAAACCCCTTTTCTGGATCGGAGAATATGATGAGCTTGAAAACCCGGAATACGGAAAGGTATTCGACGCCAGCTACTCCTGGAAATGGATGCACAAATCCGAAGATTATTACAAGAAAAACCTTACGCTACAGGAGCTAAAGGATCTTTTAATTCAATATTCCAATATCGGTGATGGTTCGATGAGAGCGTGGTTTACTACCAATCACGACGAAAACTCATGGAACGGAACCGAATACGAAAAATATGGCGTGATCACAAAGCCGATAGCGGTCTTTTCAGCCACATGGAACGGAATCCCGCTCTTGTATTCCGGGCAGGAACTTCCCAATATGAAGCGCCTCGAGTTTTTTGAGAAAGATCCCATCGAATGGACGAATGATTACAAGATGGCAGAATTTTACAAAGTTCTCCTGAATCTGAAATCTGCAAATCCGGCCTTAAGAGGCGGAGATCCAAACGTCGGAACTTATCTTCTGAATACCACGGCCAATGATAAAATTTTCGCTTACCTGCGCAAAAACGGCAATGATGAAGTTCTGGTCGTGCTCAATCTGTCGAAAGAACCTGTTGAATTCAGCATTGAGGATCAGCATGTGTCGGGTATTTTCAAAAATGTATTTACCAAAATGAATCGGAATTTTGAAGAAGGGAAAAACTTCAGTTTCCAGCCCGGCGCTTATGCCGTTTTTGAAAAATAGGAATTCCGGAAAAATATTTTCTGATCGTATTTAACCATAATAAAAAAAGAGGCTATCCGGATCTGGGTAGCCTCTTATGAAACATTGTATGAAATGACTCATTTTTACACAAATGAATTATCTGAAAATGAAATCAAAATAAAGCGGTATTTTCCGGGATCATTTTTGGCTTAAAGACCGAAAATTTTACATTTTCATTACGGTATAAATATAGGTGATTTTCAAAGACTGGTGATAAAAAATTTATTATGTTAATTTATTTCAGATAACTCAAAAACAGAATGTTTTAGTTGTTTGTAAAAATGTCTTTTTGTAAAGTTTTTAAAAATAATACTTACCGGAAAAAATAATTGGGATCAAGTTTTAAAGTTTAATATTATGTTAAATCCAAAAGAAAGAATACCGATAAGATTTATTCAATAAATTTGGATGTATTAATGAAAATGAATAGCTCATATGGATAAAACCAGGATATTGGAAATGATAAAAACAAGGCTGATGGAAAAAATCAGGAAGTTTGAAGATCTAATTGAAAGCACACGCGCTTCAAATAACGATACCAAAAGCTCGATGGGAGACAAGTACGAAACCGGAAGGGAAATGCTCCAGCAGGAAATTAATAATTTGCAGAGACAGCTTAACGAAACATTGAATCAGCAGGCATCACTTCAGAAGATCACCGCAGAGCCATGTCAGAAAGTGCAGACCGGAGCCCTCGTCCAGACCGAAAAAGGATTGTTTTATATTGCAGTTTCTGCCGGAGATCTTACCATTGATAATCATAAGATCATCACGGTCTCTCCCGAATCTCCACTGGCTAAATCCATGAACGCTTTGGCTCAGGGACAAAGCTTTTCTGTAAATAATATCTCCCAGACCATTAAAGAAATATGGTAATCACCTATGGGATTATTTCAGAAGATTTTACCGCTTGAAATCCTTGACAGATTTTAAGAAAACTTTAATGCTTACTTTGGAAGCGATCTGCCGTCTTTGGCGCAGTTTGTGGTATCTTTTTGATCACAAATAAAAATAATCAATATGGGAATTTTAGAAAACAAAGTCGCCCTCGTTACGGGAGCCGGCTCCGGAATTGGATTAGCGGTTGCCCAGGCTTATGCGAAAGAAGGCGCTAAAGTGATTGTTTCAGACATCAATGAACAACACGGAATGCAGGCGGTTGAAGCCCTGAAAGCATATGGTGGTGAAGCCGCATTCGTAAAAGCCGATACCGCTAAACCTGAAGAAGTAGAAGCTTTAGTTAAAAAAACAGTAGAAATTTACGGACGTTTAGACATAGCCTGCAACAATGCGGGAATCGGTGGCGAGCAGGCCCAAACCGGCGACTACAGCCTCGATGGATGGAGAAAAGTGCTGAGCATCAACCTCGATGGGGTTTTCTACGGTTGCAAATATGAATTGGAACAGATGGAAAAAAACGGCGGCGGTGTCATCGTCAATATGGCATCCATCCACGGAACCGTAGCTGCACCACTTTCTTCAGCGTACACTTCGGCAAAACACGCGGTTGTTGGTCTTACCAAAAACATAGGTGCCGAATATGGACAGAAAAATATCCGCTGTAACGCGGTAGGCCCCGCTTATATAGAAACCCCGCTTTTAGAAAATTTAAGTTCTGATATGGAAGACGCCCTAATTGCAAAGCATCCGATGGGCAGGCTGGGGAAAGCTGAAGAAGTTGCCGAACTGGTTTTATTCCTCAGTTCAGAAAAATCGTCATTCATGACGGGAGGGTATTATCTTGTCGACGGCGGCTATACCGCAGTATAATAGAAGCTGAGCTTTTCAGCCATACAAAGCGTCTATGAAAATGGATGCTTTTTTTTATTTATTTTAAAATTCTTTCTTTAAATTTGACCCACAAAATCTTTCCAATGCAGAATTACCTAGACCTTTTACAGCATATTTTAGACAACGGAACCGATAAAACCGACAGAACCGGGACGGGAACGAGAAGTATTTTCGGATACCAGCTGAGATATGAACTTTCAAAAGGTTTTCCATTGGTGACAACGAAAAAGGTTCATATGAAATCGATCATTTATGAGCTGTTGTGGTTTCTGAAAGGCGATACCAACATCAGGTATCTTAATGATCACGGGGTTTCGATCTGGGACGAATGGGCAGACCAAAACGGCGATCTCGGTCCCGTTTACGGAGCACAGTGGAGAAGCTGGAACGGAGCCGACGGAAAAGTCGTAGACCAGATTACCGAGGTTATTGATCAGATCAAAAAAAATCCGGACTCCAGGAGATTGATCGTCTCTGCCTGGAATGTTGCCGAAATCCCGAATATGGCACTGGCACCGTGTCATGCTCTGTTTCAGTTTTATGTAGCCGACGGAAAACTGTCGCTGCAGCTGTACCAGAGAAGTGCCGATGTTTTTCTGGGGGTTCCTTTTAATATTGCAAGCTATGCTTTATTACTGATGATGGTAGCCCAGGTCTGCGGTCTAGAAGTGGGGGATTATGTACACAGTTTCGGCGATGTTCATATTTACAACAACCATTTCGAGCAGGTGAAAAAACAGCTTTCAAGAGATCCGAGGCCACTGCCAACGATGAAGCTGAATCCGGAAATCAAAAACATTTTCGACTTCGACTTCGAAGATTTTACGTTGGAAAATTACGATCCGCATCCTGGCATTAAAGCACCTGTAGCGATCTGACAGAACTGATATTGCAGAAACATCTTTTCTAATTGCCGCAAATCCGTTATTTTTGATGTGAAATTTCACACAAATTTTGGAAAAAAAATAGCATGAAAAAAAAATTAGGTAATGATCTTCTGCTCCTGAATATTTCAGTCATAGCGTATGCCCTCTATATAAGCTTTTGCATTTTTAAACATAAAGCAGCACTGGCAGACGATCTTAGTAAAATCTATGAATCCGGAAATATCTCACAACCATATTTCAAATTTATATATTCATTTCTGGATTCCCATACCATGGCGGCAAGGCCGGTGTCGGGATTTATGACGGGAACATTGATGTTTCTTTCCGGATATAGCGAATCTGTCTACTTGCTGGGATTATTTTTCTTTCCGCTTTCTTTATTAGTCATGTATCGGGTGGCGCAGAAAATAGCGTCTCCACAATGGGCCGGGCTGCTGGCTTTGTTGTATTCCTGTTCTGTGATCGGCACCAGCATTCAGTTTTCATCCATCATGCTTAATTCTAATCTGGCAACCATATTCTTCTGTCTGAGTATTTATTTTTTATACGTTCATAAAAATATATGGGGCAGCTCCTTACTATTCATCGCTTCCGTATTCAGCTACGAGATTTTTTTACCTCTTGTTCTTTTGCATTTGTTCTTCATTAAAGAAAACAAAAAGAAAGCGGCATTCATGATCTTAATGATTGGCTTTATCGTCATTTTCCGGAAAATTATTCAGCCTGCTGTCTTTGAAAACTCCTACCAGAGGGATGAAATCAGCAAAATATCTGATGTTGAAAGAATACTGCACATCTTTATCTATGCCGTAAAATTATTTTTCAAGGATGTTTTTGTGGGCGTATATAAAGGTATTCTGAATTTAAAAAAATTAAACCTTTATGAATGGATGGCGGTACTCATTATTCCATCATTGGTTTATAAAGTGTTTTCAGGGTATGATTTTAAAAATGAAATACGTCGTTTCAAAAACTTAGGAATCATCTTTTTTACTGGAATTCTTTTAGCGATGAGCATCTTCCTGTTTTCATCCTACAGGCCCACTCTTTTTGGGTTTGATAACCGGAATCTGGGCGCCGTAAGGCTTTTCTATACCTTATTCATTATTTCAGCGGTTATTTTTTTAGGAATTAAACTAAATTTTAAAAGTAAAATTATCGCGTCACTTTTAGGCTTTGTTGCGTTTCTTTTCCTGGCGACGAACATCAGTGCCAAGAATTCGTGGATATATGCGAATCATTTTAATCTTGAAATGTTTGGCAAACTGCGGACGGCCTTAAAACAAAACAACATCACACACGGGGATATTTGCCTGGATTACAATATGCCTGCTGAGGTTAAAACCAATCCTGGCTTTACGTTCAGAGAACCCGTTTTTTACAACACTTGGGAAGCTCCGATGCTTTGCAAAATGAATGGTATCGATCCTGAAAAAATCCATGTCTATAATATGGAAAGAAAAAGCGACTGTAAAATAATATTTCTTTACAAAAAGGGAAAAATGATCAGGTCAAAATAATTAATCAGGCATTCGGTTGAGGCCATTATGAATTATGTGATGGCCTTCAGAACTTAAATGAGAGTGCTGGTCGTTACGTTGAGCCTTTCAATCACTTCGAAGAATCAGTCAAGCGTTCCGAAACGGCAATAAAGCGTTCCGAAGAGGCGATCAACCACTCCGAATGAACAATCAACCGTTCCGAAGAGACGATCAACCAGTCAGAAGAAGCCATCAACCAGTTAGAAGAAGCAATCAACCAGTTAGAAGAAGCAATCAACCACTTAGAAGAAGCGATCAACCAGTTAGAAGAGGCGATCAAGTACAATTTATTATTTTTCAATCATTTACGGCACTGTTGAAAAAGGTCATTCAATGAATCCATAAAGCAAAGTCACGTTTCCATCGGTATTTTGACCGTAAAAGATGGCTTTTTACGTAAAAATTAAGCTTAGCAACGTCTTTCAAAAAAATATTCCTTAATGCTTCCCTGACGTCCGTTCTTTATGAAATAAGTTTTAAATTTGGAGAAACGGATTCTCGCCGTTTATCATACACATAAATCAAAATAAATATGAAATACATAAAAGTTAATGTTGAAAAAAATGCGGACGCTGAGGTGCTTAAAAACGTAATTCTTCAGCTGAAAGGCATAGATTCAGCAGTGATCATTGACGACGAAAATCCGGAAAGCGAACTTAAAAAGGCTTTTGCCAAAACCAAAGAACAGTTCAAAAAAGGGGATTACGAAACACTCGTCAACGACATCTTTGATATTTTAACTAAAAAATAATTTTTAATCATAATGAAAAAAGCCATTTTATCGATCGCTCTTTTAGGAATGTTTTTTTCCGTAAACGTAGCGGCACAGACGGATACTTCCGGGAGAGAAAAGGTCTACAGGGCCACTCATACGAAAGTGACGGAACTCAAGCATACCAAACTTAAAGTAAATTTCGACTATCAGAAAGAGCAGATGAACGGTGAAGAATGGCTCACGGCATCTCCGTTTTTTTATCCTTCCAATGAACTGACCCTCGATGCAAAAGGCATGCTGATCCATGAAGTGGCGTTGGACATGAACGGTAAAAAAGCGCCTTTAAAATATGACTATAAAAATGATGTATTAAAGGTCACTTTAGATAAAACATACCCCAAAAATCAGGATTTTACCGTATATATTAAGTATACTGCCCGTCCGAATGAAGTAAAACAGGAAGGAAGCGCAGCCATCAATGATGCCAAAGGTCTGTACTTTATCAATGCCCAGGGTAAAGATCCGGACATGCCTACCCAGATCTGGACGCAGGGTGAAACCGAATCTTCTTCCGCCTGGTTTCCCACCATCGATAAACCCAATCAGAAAACAACACAGGAAATCTACATGACGGTCCCGGATAAATATGTCACTCTTTCAAACGGGATCATGAAAGATTCCCAGAAGGAAGCCAACGGACTGAGAACGGATCACTGGGTGATGGATAAGAGACACTCTACCTATTTATTTTTCATGGGCGTGGGAGAGTATGCCATCGTAAAGGATAAATGGAGAAATATCCCGGTTGATTATTATATTGAAAAAGAATATGAGCCCTACGCAAAACAGATTTACGGAAATACCCCGGAAATGATCGAGTTTTTCTCTAAAAAGCTAGGCTACGATTATCCATGGGCAAAATATGCACAGATTTCCGGAAGGGATTACGTCAGCGGAGCAATGGAAAATACTACGGCAACACTTCATGGCAGTGATATCCTTCAGAAGCCGGGACAGCTGATCGATGAAAACACCTGGGAAGATACCATCGCGCATGAGCTTTTCCACCACTGGTTCGGAGACCTCGTAACGGCGGAAAGCTGGAGCAATCTTACCGTAAACGAATCGTTTGCCAATTATTCCGAATATTTGTGGAATGAATTCAAATACGGAAAAGACCAGGCCGATTACCACCAGATGAAAGATGTGAATATGTACATCAGTACGCCGGGTAATTTTGATAAAAACCTGGTTCGGTTCAATTATGACTCAAGGGAAGATGTTTTTGACCTGGTCACCTATCAGAAAGGTGGCGGGATTCTCCACATGCTCAGAAATTACCTGGGAGACGACGCTTTCTTCGCCGGAATGCAGGATTATCTGAAAACCTATGAATACCAGAATGCTGAAGCACACCAGCTGAGACTTTCTTTCGAAAAAGTTTCCGGTAAAGATCTGAACTGGTTCTTCAATCAGTGGTATTTTGGCAGCGGAAACCCGAAGATCAATTATTCTTATACTTTTGAGCCGGTGAAAAAGCAGGTTGCAGTGACGATCGAGCAGACGCAGGAACAGCCTTTCCAGTTTCCTCTCGCAATAGATGTCTACGAAAACGGGAAACCGAAAAGATACAATGTGTGGGTAAATGCAGAAGCGAAAAATACGTTCAATTTTGACGTGTCGAAAAATGCAGATCTTGTGAATATCAATGCAGACGGTGTTTTGCTTGCAGATATCAAAGATTCTAAAACGCCGGAGCAATATTTAATGCAGTTCTCGGGCTCTAAAGAATTTAAAAGTAAATACAATGCCCTGAACGGAATCAAAGACCAGGTAGGAAAAAATCTTGCGGCAACTAAATTACTGGCAGCTGCCCTTAAAGATCCTTTCTTCAGGACGAGAATGAAAGCCCTTCTGTTAATGGACTTGTCAAATCCTGAGCAGTTTAAGGCGATGGGCACCGATGTTGAAAAGCTGGCCGCCAATGATCCTAAAACCCTTGTGCAGGCAGCTGCCATTTCAGCACTGGCAAAGACGAAGGATAAAAAGTATATGCCAATTTTTGAAAAAGGAGTCAATGCCGTTTCCAATGCGGTAAAAGGAAGTTCGGTAGGTGCTATCGTTGCCGTAGATCCTTCAAAAGCAGGCAGCTTTGCAGATAAAATCGATCTGGATGGCGCATCCGAAACACTGGCTGCCCAAATGCTGCCCATTATCGTTAAAAATAAAGTGACTTCACAGATGGCGAATATCGCACAGTTTGCCGCCTTTTATCCTTTTATCAAATTCCAGAATCCTGAACTGGGAAAATCTGCCGAGGAAGGATATAACTGGATTATGAGTTCAGACAACTTAAAAGCGACCGAAAGTGTAACCAAAATGCTGGGCCACGCCAAATCGGAAATCGGAGAAAACCTGCAGGCAAAAATGATGATCTCCCAAATGCTGAAAGATGGTCTAAACAAAAAAATGGACCTCCTGAAACAGAATCCGCAGAATGCTGCAAGCATCAACAAACAGATTGATGCCATCAATAAAGCGATTGAGGATTATAAATAAGAACCAAAACCGGGTCAATAGCAATCCGTCTCACCCTTGAGGCGGATTTTTTTGTATAATATAAATCATACTTTATAAATTTCGCAGGAATCATTACTGATTAAACGTTTACATTTTTTAAATTCGTATAAAATTTAAGAATATGACTTTTGGAATTGAGGCGGCAAGTTTTTATGTGCCCTCTTTGTATTTGGAAATTAAAGAATTGGCTGAACATCGAAATATAGAACCTGCCAAGCTTGAAAAAGGACTTGGCTTGCATAAAATGGGTTTCCCGGATGTGCACGAAGATGCAGCCACTTTTGCAGCCGAAGCGCTTTTAAAATTAATAGAAGACAATGAGCTCAATCCAAAAGAGATCGCCAGAATTTATCTGGGAACCGAAAGTGCTCTCGATGCAGCAAAACCTACCGCCTCATATGCGATGCAAATGGTGGAGGAAGCACTAGAAGCAAAATTCGGAAGCCGATGCTTCAGAAACTGTGACGTGGTAGACCTTACGTTCGCGTGTATCGGAGCAGTGGACGCCCTTCACAATTCACTGGATTTCGTCCGTGCAAATCCTGGTAAAAAAGCAGTGGTAATCGCCAGCGACTATGCAAAATACGAGCTTTCCTCACCCGGAGAATATACGCAGGGAGGTGGCGCAGTGGCGGTATTGGTTTCCTCGGATCCGAAACTGATGGAGATTGAAAATACCTGGGGCGTGGCCACCGAATCTGTTTTTGATTTCTTTAAGCCGAGACGTCATTTTAGAAAAGAAGAATTATTGAATGCGCCGGAAAACTATCCGGAAAAAATAGAAGTCTTCACGGATGAGCCGGTATTCGACGGACAATATTCCAATCAGTGCTACCAGGACAGGATCCGGGAGGCGTACGAACATTACAAAGAACTTACAGGAAAAGATAAACCTTACGAAAACTGGAAATACCTGATCTTTCACCTTCCGTATGCCTTTCACGGGAAAAGGGTTTTTACGGAAATCTACAGTATGGAAAACGGACTTTCATACGCAACTCCCGAAGAGCAGAAAGCAGTCGCCAAGTCCGAGGACTACATCCGCTTTATCAATGAGAAAATAGAAAAGTCACAGAGGGCTTCGTCAGAAATAGGAAATATGTATACGGCATCCATTTTTATGGCAATGCTTTCCGCGTTGCAGACTTCTTTTAACGAGAAGGAAGAACTGGCTGGACAGGAAATCGGGTTTTTAGGATACGGAAGCGGTTCGAAATCAAAAGTTTTTGCAGGTAAAGTTTCTGAAGACTGGAAAAGTGTTGTTGCAAAATGGAATCTGTTTGACGGATTGAAAAGCAGAACACCTGTCAGTTTTGGGACCTACGAAAAGCTTCACAGAAAACAACTTCAGGAATCGGTAAACAAGAATTACAGAGGTTTCGGGTTAAAATATGTTGAACTGGAAAATCCGGTTTTAAAAGGAGCAAGGTATTATCAGTATCAAAAATAAAGTATTCTAAAGCATCTCAATCATGGGATGCTTTTTTTGATAGAAAAGAAAAACAGCTACTATAATAAGCAGGATACTGAGATTGATTATCAGCTCTGCCTTCTTAAATTTAAATACCGAAGAAAACATTCAGTAATGGTTAGCAGAGATCATAGATTTTATTGAGATAGGGTGATACTATCCTGATAATTCTTCGGCGTAACACCTACCAACTGCTTAAAGACTCTTGTAAAATAATTGGTATCAGAAAAACCCGTCTGGTAGGCAGTTTCTTTGATGCTGTTCTTGCTTTTCAACAGTTCCTTCGCCCTGTTGATTCTCTCCTGAAGGATAAATTCATTCGGCGATGTTCCCAGCTCATCTTTAAACATTCTGAAGAAATTCGACTTGCTTACGTAGGCAAGCTTTGCAATGTTTTCAATAGACAGTTTCTGATGAAGATTCTTTCGGATATAGTCTACGGCAAAACCGATTCTGGATTTGTTTTTCGCAATATTTTTCTCCACCATGCCTCTGGCCTGGGTCTGCATCAGCCGTATTAAAAGCTCTTTCAGGGCAAAATCTGCCATGATGTCTTTCTGTGAATTGTCATCCATGGCAATGCGCATGATATTATTGGTGGCGGAAGCTAAGGATTTATTGTTAAAAAGAAAATATTCGTCCAGTTCGATGTTCCACTGTGAGGTTTCATCGGTTTTGGGTAAATGATAATTGAGATGGTTGAGCGAGTTTTCGATGAATTCCGGGTTGAGGCTTAGTGAGATGCACTGCGTAGGGATCTCATCTGCTTCGGGAAAATCAATGACCATCGTTTCTCCCGGCGATACCAGGACACTTTCTCCGGGATAATAATCAAAGTAGCCGGTTTTGTTATCGAGCTTCATGTGCTTCTTTCCACGGAGCATGGCGGTAAAAGCAATGGTTTCAAAATGCAGTTTTACGTCAAAAGCCGCCTGATGCGTTTCATAAATACTCAGTTCGCAATTGTTTAAATTGAATTTCGTCTGATTTTCCACTAAGCTTAAAAGCTGGTTTTCCTTCTTCAGTTCAGGGGTTTTGAGTAAGAATTTCTGGTCATTCATTGCTAAACAATTTTAGGTTTCCGCTTATCTCAAATATAACAAAATATGGTATTTAATGAATGTTAACGAATGATAAAATTATCTTTCTGCACGATTTTGAAGTCTTTTTGTACGATTTTGCTATCCGAAGATCAGGTGGAAGTGTAACTTGGCTTTACAGAAAAATTAAAAATTGTACGAATATGAGCACTACAACACAACAACAATCAGAGACCTTATTACAATGGCCTGAGTTCAAAAAGGCATACGACAACTATATCGACGGGAAGTTTACCGCACCTGTAAACGGTGAATACTTTGACGTGGTATCACCCATTGACGGCAAAAAGTTTACCCAGGCCGCCCATTCTTCCAAAGAAGATCTTGAGATGGCGGTGAATGCGGCAGAAAAAGCATTTCAGACCTGGAAGGATACATCGTCCACAGAAAGGAGTGTTATTTTAAATAAAATCGCAGACCGTATCGAGCAGAACCTGGAGTATTTGGCAACCGTAGAAACCATCGACAATGGTAAGGCGGTAAGAGAAACCCTGGCTGCCGATCTTCCGCTGGCGGTCGATCATTTCAGATATTTTGCTTCGGTGATCCGCGCAGAAGAAGGATCACATAATGAACTGGATAAAGATACCGTGTCGCTGATCGTGCATGAACCGCTGGGAGTGATCGCTCAGATCATCCCGTGGAACTTCCCGATCCTGATGGCGGTATGGAAACTGGCTCCGGCCCTGGCGGCAGGAAACTGTGTCGTATTAAAACCTGCGGAAAGCACCCCAATTTCCATCATGGTTTTAATGGAGATCATCGGCGATCTGCTGCCTGCGGGAGTCGTGAATATCGTGAACGGTTTCGGGGCAGAATTGGGAAGAGCTTTGGTGACCAATCCTAAAGTTTCCAAAGCGGCCTTCACCGGATCTACCGCGACAGGCCGTCTGGTGATGCAGTATGCCACCGAAAACATCATTCCGGTGACGCTGGAACTGGGAGGAAAATCGCCAAACGTATTCTTTAGCTCTGTGATGGATGCCGATGATGAGTTCCTGGACAAAGCTATTGAAGGGGCCGTGCTTTTTGCCCTGAACCAGGGTGAAATCTGTACATGCCCTTCGAGACTGCTCGTGCAGGAAGATATTGCAGATGCCTTTATCGCAAAAGTAATCGAAAGGGTAAAAGCCATCAAAGTAGGAAACCCATTGGATAAAACGGTGATGATGGGTGCTCAGGCTTCCCAGATCCAGAAAGATAAGATCCTTTCCTATATTAAATTAGGGAAAGAAGAAGGAGCGGAAGTTCTTGTAGGCGGTGAGGTAAACCATGTCGGGGAAGGACTTGAGGAAGGATATTACATCCAGCCTACCATTTTCAAAGGAAACAACAGGATGAGAATCTTCCAGGAAGAAATCTTCGGACCGGTGCTGGCATTTACCACTTTTAAAGATGAGGAAGATGCGATTAAGATTGCCAACGATACGATCTACGGACTTGGTGCGGGGGTTTGGACCAGAGATGCCCATCAGCTGTATAACATTCCTCGTAAGATCCAGGCGGGAAGAGTCTGGATCAATCAGTACCATTCTTATCCTGCGGGAGCACCTTTCGGAGGATACAAACAGTCGGGAATCGGACGTGAGAACCACAAGATGATGCTCGACCATTACCGTCAGACCAAAAACATGCTGATCTCCTACAACAAAAACAAATTAGGTTTCTTTTAATTTTAAATATCAGGGTCATGAAATCCGTGTAATCTGCGGGAATTTAAAAGACGATACAACAGCTTTGAAAATATATCTTCACACAGATTGCACCGGTTTTCAGATCCGCACACAAAAGAATTTACTAAATCAACGAGTGTAAAAAAAATGCAACCAGAGTACAGATAAAGCAGATTACAATGTTATGCAAATTCAACAAAACGAAACATCATCACGCTGCATAAATAGGTGCGGTCTGTGGTCAGTCAAAAACTAAAAATCAACATTAAAAAACTCAGAATATGATTCCAAAAACGATGAAAGCGGCAGTGGTACAGGGGTATGGTCAGCCGTTAATGATTGAAGAAGTTCCGGTACGTGAGCCGGGAAGATATGAAGTACTGGTAAAGGTAATGGCCTGCGGCGTTTGCCACACCGACCTCCATGCGGTAGATGGCGACTGGCCTGCAAAACCCAAAATGCCCCTGATCCCCGGCCATGAAGGAGTAGGAATTGTAGTGGCATGCGGTCCGGAAGCGTATGTAAAGGAAGGTGATGCCGTAGGGGTGCCGTGGCTCTATTCTGCGTGTGGATGCTGTGATTACTGCATTACGGGATGGGAAACCCTTTGCGAAGCCCAGCAGAATGGCGGGTACAGTGTAGACGGTGGCTTTGCAGAATACGTGATTGCCGATTCAAGATATGTGGGACACCTGAAAAGTGATGTCAACTTTCTGGAGATTGCACCGATCTTGTGTGCGGGAGTCACCGTTTATAAAGGATTAAAAGAAACAGAAACAAAACCCGGAGAATGGGTCGCCATCTCCGGAATCGGAGGATTGGGACATGTGGCCGTTCAGTATGCCAAAGCAATGGGAATGCACGTGGCCGCTATTGATGTGGCTGATGATAAATTGGAACTGGCAAAAAAATTAGGAGCCGATGTGGTAGTCAATGCAAGAAACACAGATCCTGGAGAATACCTGCATAAAGAAGTCGGCGGAATGCACGGCGCATTGATTACAGCGGTTTCTCCCATTGCCTTCAAGCAGGGAATTGACGTTCTGAGAAGAAAAGGAACCATTGCGCTGAACGGCCTTCCTCCCGGTTCATTCGAACTTCCGATCTTTGAAACCGTCCTTAAGCGGATTACCGTAAGAGGATCTATTGTCGGAACCCGGAAAGATCTTCAGGAAGCGCTGGATTTTGCCAATGAAGGACTGGTAAAAGCAACGGTAACCGCTGCAAAACTGGAAGATATCAACGAGGTCTTTGATAAAATGAAGAAAGGGCAGATCGACGGAAGGATCGTGCTCGATATTGCAGGAATTGCAAATTAATGATGACAATGTCTGGTTCGGCGAAAGAAAATTTTGCCGAACTTTTTTTAACGGGATCAGGCAATCTGTCATTTATTACGATCGGTTTTGATTGAATATGATTGATCGCAACGATTAAATGAAATGCCTTTGTTTATCTTGAAATATCCGGTCTGGCATTAAATAAATCTTAGTTTAACATTGCGGTGAAGTAATTTTATCGCAAGGCTAGACAAAGGTTATTTAACTCGTATGATTCTTTTAAGATAAACAAAGCCGCT